>DATEGA010000161.1:0-37953 GCA_035280345.1 bacterium
CGAAGCCGGGCGACCCGGTGTTCCGTGGCGCGGCGATGACGATCGTGGCGGATAATTTCGCCGCGGCCCGCGCCGCCGCGGCCGCGGCGCGGGCCGCGGGGTTTCACACGCTTCTGCTGTCCACCTATCTCGAAGGCGAGGCGCGCCACGCGGGCCGCGTGCTGGCGGGAATCGCCCGGCAGATCGCGGCCACCGGCGATCCCGTTCGCCGGCCGGCGTGCGTGGTCTGCGGGGGCGAGACGACCGTCACCGTCACCGGACAGGGCCGCGGCGGCCGCAACCAGGAGCTCTCGCTCGGTGCGGCCGCCGCGATAGAAGGCCTCGCCAACGCGCTCGTCGTCGGTTTTGCCACCGACGGCCGGGACGGTCCGACCGATGCGGCAGGCGCGGCCGTGGACGGCACGACCGTCGCGCGCGCCCGGGAAGCAGGCCTCGATCCCGCCCGCCACCTCGGCGACAACGATGCCTACCCGCTGCTCGAGGCGATCGGCGACCTGATTAAGACGGGCCCGACCGGCACCAACGTCGCCGACCTCGCGCTTGTCCTCTGCGGATCGGTGCGCAGGAGGGAACGGCCGGCGCGTCCCTGAAACGGGCCTCGCCAATGCCGGCCTCTGAGCGCGCCCACAGGCCACGCGCCAGCCCCAATGCCGTCTACGATCGTGCCCGCGCCGCCGGCGTCCGGCTCATTCGTGTCGCGTACTGCGACAACGCCAATTTGATCCGCGCGAAAGCCGTGCCGCTCGACGGTCTGGAAGGGGTCTTAAGATATGGTGTCGGGTTCACGGTCGCCCAGCAGGCGCTGCCGATGATGGGCGACACGCCGCTTCCCGCGAGCGGGCTGAGCCCGGTCGGCGAAGTCTGGCTCGTGCCGGATTCCGACACCTTCACGGTCCTGTCCTACAACCCGGGGGCGGCGATGATGCTCGGCAATTTCCAGACCGCCGCGGGCGATGCGTGGGAGCACGATCCGCGGGCGTGCCTGCGCCGCGCGGTAGAGGCGGCCGCGGCGGAGGGGTTTGAGGTGCGGGCGGCGTTTGAGCCCGAGTTCTACCTGCTGCGGCAGGCCGCGGGCGGCTACGAACCCGTCGATCGCACCAACTTCGCGATGACGATCGCGCACGACACCGTGCACGATGTGCTGCGCGCCCTCGTGGAGACGCTCGAAGGGATGGGGCTCGAGGTGGCGCTCGTTCATCCGGAGTCGGGGCCTGGCCAGTTTGAACTCTCGATCCGCCACGCGCCGGCGTCCGCCGCCGCGGACCGCCACATCCTCGCCCGCGAAGGCATCCGCGGGGTGGCGATGCGCCACGGCCTCGTCGCCTCGTTCGCCCCGAAACCGTTCGCCGACGCCGCCGGCAGCGGCTGCCACCTGCACTTCAGCGTCTGGCGCGAGGGCCAGAACGTCTTCTACGACGAGCACGACCGGCTGCGATTGTCGCCGCTCGCCTACCGTTGGATCGCCGGCCTGCTCGCGCACATGCCGGCCCTCTGCGCCCTGGTCGCGCCGAGCGTCAACTCGTACGCGCGCCTCACGCCCCACACCTGGGCCGGCGCGTTCGCCTGTTTCGGTCCGGAAAACCGCGAGGCGGAGATTCGCGTGATCACGCCGCGGCGCGGGCCGTCGTCGAGCAACGTCGAGTTGAAGACGACCGATGGCAGCGCAAACCCGTACCTCGCGCTCGCCGGGGTGATCGCCGCGGGCCTCGACGGCGTCAAGAGGAACCTGACGCCCGGCGAGCCGGTGGACACCGATCCGGGCACCATTTCAGAATCAGATCGGACGGCGCGCGGCATCGTCCCGCTGCCCGCGACGCTCGCCGAGGCGGCCGACGCGCGCGAGGCCGACTCCACGCTGCAGGAGATCCTGGGAGCACCCCTTACCCGGTCGTTCCTCGCCGTCCGCCGCGCCGAGTGGGCGGAGCTCCACGACCTCGACCCGACGGAGATTGCGAAACGCCATCTCTTCATCTATTGAGGAGCGCGCGTGACACCACGCCCCGTGCCGTTCGCTGAGATCCCGCTGTACGACCATCACGCTCACTCGCTGCGGCGCGTGCAGCCGGAGACGCCGGACGCGTACCGGGCACACTTCACCGAGAGCGACTCCGAAGAGATCGTCGCGCGCCACGTCGCCTGGAGCCTGTTCTACCGGCGCGCGTTGACCGACCTCGGCGAGTTCTTCGGGTGCCCGGCCGAGGAAGACGCCATCCTCGCCGCACGGGCGCGCCGGGCGTTTCCCGAGCTCACGCGCGAGATGTTTACCGGCGCCGGCATCGGCGCGATCCTAATCGACCCGGGCTTCCGCGCCGCCGACCACTACGATCTTGCGTCGCTGCGCGCGCTCCTGCCCTGCCCGGCCGGCGAGCTGCTGCGCCTCGAAGCGCTGGCGGAGCGGTTGATCCCGGCCGCGGAGGGATGGCCCGATCTCCGCGAGCGCTTCTCGGCCGAGGTCCGCGCGGCGATCCCGCGCCTGCGCGGCCTCAAGACGATCATCGCCTATCGCACCGGCCTCGATCTGCGCACGCCCGCGGGCGCCGGTGCCGGTTGGGACGGCGCGTCGCTGGCCGGGGCGTTCCGCGAGGCGCGCGACGCCGCCTCACACGGGCGGACCCGCCTCGCCTCGAAACCGCTGCTGGACGCGCTGCTCTGGACGGCGCTCGAGATCGCCGCCGAGCATCGGCTGCCGGTGCAGGTGCACAGCGGCTTCGGCGATCGCGATCTCGACCTGCGTCTGGCGAACCCCCTGTGGCTCCGGCCGGTGTTCGAGCATCCGCCGTTTCGCGCGATCACGTTCGTGCTGCTCCACACCTACCCGTATGTGCGCGAGGCGGCGTGGCTCGCGCACGTCTACCCGCACGTGTCGATGGATCTGTCCCTCACGGTGCCCTTCACCGCGCACGCCGCGAGCGACATGATATTCGAGGCGCTCGGGCTCGCGCCGGCGAGCAAGGTGCTGCTGGCGACCGACGCGTTCTCGATTCCGGACCTGTTCTGGCTGGCCGGGCGCCACGCGCGTGAGGCGCTCGACGCGGCGCTCGGGACGATCCAGGGGCGCGGCTATGCTCTGGGCACCGACCGCGACGCGATCGCGCGCCGTCTCTTATGGGAGAATGCGGCCGCGATCTACGGCGACCTGCGTCGGTAGCCGGGCGGCCGCCGCAGCAGATCGATCACCAGCGCGGCCGTCCAAGAAAAGTCGCCGCCGCCGAGCCCCTCGCCGGTCGCCGGATGAAAATACTCACACCAGCCGGCCTGCCGTACGAGCTCGACGGTTGAATCCGCGAGCGTCTGCGCCTCGGGCACAAGACCCAGCTCCTCAAGGCCGCGCGCGATGAACCAGTTCGTGTTCACCCACACCGGGCCGCGCCAGTAGCGAGCGGGTTCGTATTCGGGGACATCCGGCGGCACCGTCGGGAGCGGCCGGCAGCCCCGGCAGCGCGCGCCGTACGCCCGGTACATGCGCGCGGCCTGCGCGGCATCGACGAGCCCGCCGTAGACCGCACCGAGACCGGCGATCGTGTGCACGGGGATCGTCCGGCCCGCCCGGAGGTCGAAGTCCAGGAACAGGTTCGCGTCACCGTCCCACAGCACACGGTGATACGCGTCGCGGAAGGCGCCGAGCGCGTCCGCGGACCACTCGGGCGGCCGCCCTAGCGCCTCGGCGATCCGGTGCAGGTCGAGGACCCCGCGGTACCAGATCGCGTTGAACAGGGCGTCGTAGACGGCAAACGGGGTGCGCGGAAGAAACGCGCGCAGGTCGTAGTGGTGCGCGGCGATCAACTCCACGAGGTACAGGTACAGGTCGTAGTCGGCGGCCCGCGGGCGCTCCGCGGCCGCGACCACGCCGGTGTCGTGGCGCGTATACGGGTGCGACGGACGGAAACCGCCGCGCGTCGCAAAGTCCCAGCGCGGGCTGTTGTCGAGTCCGCACTCCCAGGGATGCACCATCACGATCAGGGGACAGTCCGCCACGGTCCGGCGGTCGGAGAAGAACCGCAGAGCGTCGCGCAGCGGCTCGTAGACGCGGTCCCACCAAGTGTGCCGGATGCGCACGTCAGGTTGGGCGCGGCCGGCCCAGTAGACGGTCGTCGGCAGCACGGCCGGGTTGGAGATCCCGCTCGTCCGTTGCCCGGCCCGCCGGACGGGTACCTCGGGCCACCAGTCCGGCCCGGGGAAGTAGCCGGCGATCCCCGGATTGTAGCGGATGTGCGGCAGCATGCCGTTCGTCCACTGCGCGGCGAGCAGCGCGTCGACTTCGGACTCCGCCCGCGGCCAATCGAGGTGCGCGAGCGCGAGCGTCACGAACGCGCTGTCCCAGTTCCACTGGTGGGGATACAACCGCGGACTCGGGCGGGTGTACGGCCCGACATCGTTCTGGCGCAGCACGGCGAGCGACTCTGCGACGAGATCCGCCGGCCGCCTGTCGCCTCCCGGCGCGGCGGGATCGCGCGGCGCGGCCACCGCGGCCTTAGACCGGGATCGCGTCGCCGGTGCGCGCGTCCATGAGCCGGACCCGCGATCCGTCGACGCGGATCCAGACCGGCTGGCCGGGCTCCGCGCGAAACTCCACCGGCACGAGAATCTTTAGCTGCTGCCCGCCGACCGCCGCCGTGAGGAGGCTCTGGGACCCGAGCGGCTCGACCGCTACTGCCGCACCGGCGACGGCGCCGGGCTCCTCGCGGAGGGCGACGGTTATGTGCTCGGGCCGGATGCCGGCCAGCACCGCGTCGGCCGCGTGCGCGGCCAGCCACGCCCCGGCCGGTCCGGTCAGTTCGACGGGCACATTCGCCCCGGCGACGAGGAGCGCGGTCCGGCCGTCCCCGGCGTGCGCGCGGCCCTCCAGAAAGTTCATCGGCGGGCTGCCGATGAACGCGCCGACCTGCCGGCTGGCGGGCGCGTCGTAGACGCGCGCGGGCGTATCGTGCTGCACGATCCGGCCGCCGTACATGACCGCGATGCGCTGGCCGAGGCTCAACGCCTCGATCTGATCGTGGGTCACGTAGATCGTCGTGACGCGCAGCTCGCGGTGGATGCGCTTGAGCTCGGTGCGCATGTGCAGCCGCAGCAGCGCGTCCAGGTTGCTCAGCGGTTCGTCCATCAGCAGCACGTCGGGCCGCATCACGATCGCCCGCGCCACCGCGACCCGCTGCCGCTGTCCGCCCGACAGCTGAGCGGGATACCGGTCGAGCAGGTCTTGGATCTGCAGCAGCTCCGCCGCGTCCAACGCCCGCCGGCGCTGTTCGTCGTCCGGGATGCGGGCCATGCGCAGCCCGAAGACAATGTTGTCGTAGACGCGGAGATGCGGAAACACGGCGTAGGACTGAAACACCATCGCGATCCGCCGCCGGCCGGGCGGCAGCGGCGTCACGTCTCGTCCGCCGATCGTAATCGTGCCGCGGTCGAGCTCCTCCAGGCCGGCGACCGCGCGCAGCACCGTGGTCTTCCCGCAGCCTGAGGGACCGAGCAGCACCAGAAACTCGCCGTCGGCGATCGCGAGCGAGACGTCGTCGACCGCGGTCACGCGACCGTAGCTCTTGCGCAGGTGTTCGAGCCGGACCTCCGCCATCAGCGCAGCGCGACCCCCCACAGCGTCAGCAGGTACCGGCGGATCAGGAGCATGATCACGAGCGCCGGAACGATCATGAAGAAGCCGCCGGCGAACCGAAAGTCGAGAGGCGCCCCGCCCCCGCTGCCGATGACCGCGTTCAGGATGAGCGCCGGGAGCGTCCGGTGGTCCACGGTCAGGATGGACGCAGCGAACACCTCGTTCCACGAGGTGATAAACGTGAAGATGCCGGCGGCGGCGAGGCCCGGCAGGGCCATCGGCAGGGTGATCCGGATCACCGCGCCGAGGCGGCTGGTCCCAAGCGTCATCGCGGCCTCCTCGAGCTCGTACGACACGGCGAGGAAGATGCCGGTGACCATGGTCATCACGAACGGCACCGCCAGCGCCGTGTGGACGAGCGCCACACCGACGAGCGTATCGTACAGTCGCCAGCGGATGAAGGCGACCGCGAGCGGCACCGCCAGGATCGCGGCCGGGAACATCTTCGTGGCGAGCACAAGAAACTGCACCGCCTCCCGCCCCCGGAAGTGGTATCGCGCCAGCCCGTAGGCGGCCGGGGCCGAGATCAAAAACGCGAGTCCGATCGTCATCCCGGCCACCGCCAGGCTGTTCCAGGTCGACTGCAGCACGTCGGTCGACTGCAGAAATGTGCCGAGCGTATCCAGCGTAAGGCGGGCGGGCCAGAACGGACGCGGCCATGCGTACAGCGCGTCCCGGGGGGTGAACGCGGCGAGGGCGATGAGGAGCAGCGGAAACACCACCCACGCCGCGATCAGCACCGCCGCGGTGTAGATGAGCAGGCGCCGCAGCGTCACGCGCGCACCTCGCCGGGGTGCGGGCGCAGCACGCGCAGGTACGTCCACGTGAAGGCGCCCGACAGCAAGAGGATCAGGACGCCGTAGGCGCTCGCGACGCCGGGGTTGCGGTAGAGCGAGTACCACAGGTACGATTCGCCGGCCAGCACGGGCAGGAGGCGACCCGTCAGCATCATCACGGGCGCGAAGACCTCGAAGGCGAGGATCGTGCGGATGATCAGCGCCGTCTGCAGGCTGCCCCGCAGCAGCGGCAGCGTGACCCACCGCAGCGTCTGCCAGGGGCCCGCGCCGAACACCTGCGCCGACTCGTGATAGTCCTTCGGGATCAACTGCAGCCCGCTGAGGAGGATGAGCATCACGATCGCGGTGGCCCGCCAGACCTCGGTCAGCACGACCGCAGCCAGCAGCCATCCGGGCCGGTCGTACGTCAGAAACGGGCCGGGCTCGGTGATGCGGCCGAAGTTGAACAGCAGGGCGTTGAGGTAGCCGCGCTCGGTGAAGATGGAGAGCCAGATCAGCCCCGCGGCGAGATCGGAGATGCCGATCGGCACCGCGCACAGGTACAGGAAGATCGCGTGCCCGGCGAAGCGGCTCTGCACCAGCAGTGCCATCGCGAGGCCGAGCGCGATCTGCAGCGGAATCGCGATCGCGGTGATCACGAGCGTGTCCCGCACGGCGGGGACAAAATGGAGGTCCGACGTCATCCGGGCCGCGTGATCGAGGGTCGGCCGGCCGGTCGCGGGATCGGTGATCCCGAGCAGAAACGCCTGTAGCATCGGATACGCTACGAAGACGGCGAGGAACACGAACGTAGGCAGCACTAGCAGGTAGGGCGCCCACGCGGCGCGGCGGGATTTAATCACCGGGCGGCCGGACGAACCCGCTAGTCCAGCTTACAGGGCGTCAGCGCCTGATCCGGCGGCGGGCACACCGCGTTCTGCGCCTGGTACAGCGCGGCGAGCTTGGCCCCTTGAGCGTTCAGCACGTCCTGGATGTTCTTGCCTTGGATCGCGATCAGCTGGAACGCGTCCGTGTAGATCGGCACGAACTCCGCCGTCCGCGCGCCGAGCCCGATCGGCAGGAGCGCCGTGTGCGCATCCGGCGCGCCGGCCTGCGCCGACACGCCGTCGGCGACGACTTTGACCCATCCCGACGACACGGGCTTCGCGGCCTCCGGCGAGACCGGGAAAAAGCCGTCGCCCTCCAGCGTGGAGAGCTGCGTCGAGGGCCGGGTGAGGTACTCGATCAATTTGGCGCCGCCCTCCGGATCGGGCGCGATCTTCGGGATCGAGAGCCCGACAATCACCGAGATGAACGACCGGCCGCGCGGTCCGGCCGGCGACGGCAGCACGACGAAATCGGCCGGCCGCTGACGGATCGCGGGGATGAGCCGCGCCGTGTGGTCCCACGCGACCCACACCTCGCCCGACAGGAGCGGCTCGTACATGAACTCGTAGGCAAACGAGGAGGGATGCGTGACGCCCCACAGCCGCCGCAGATACTGCCACATCGCGACGGCGTCCGGCGACTTGAACCGCTTCACCTGAGCGCCGGTAAACGACGGGTACGCGTAACCGTGGATGAAGCGCCCATACAGCCCGTTCGGGCCGACGGGGAAGCCGAGCCGGCGCTGCCCGGTCGCTTTCTGGATGTTCTGCCCCCAGTCGAAGAGGTCGTCGTAGGTCATACGCATCGGGTTGCGGCCGCCGGGGAAGTACTTGAGCGCCGACTTCGCCGCGGCGAACACGTACGTCGCCTGCATCCACGGAATGTACGCCTGGATCCCGCCCATGCGCGACGCCGCCGCCAGATCCTTGTAGAACGTGCGGTCTTTCATACCGTCGAGCTGCTTTTGCACCGGCGCCATGTCGCGAACGAGGTTGGCGTTGAGCAGGATGGGGTAGAGGCCGTGCAGCGCGCCCGTGGCGCTGATCGTGCCGCGTCCGGCCTTCGCCTCCGCCACCAGCCGGTCGACGTACGGGCCGTCGCCTTCCGCGATCAGGCGGACGGGGATGCCGGTCGTCTTCGTAAACCCGGCCATCAGGCTGGTCTTCGCCCACTCCTGCTCTTGCAGCGGGATCAACTGGTCGGTCGTGAAAACCACTTCCGGCGACGCCGCGCCGAACGCGGGCTGCACGCTGAATCGGGACACCGCGAGTGCTCCCGCGAGCATGCTGCCGCCGGCGATAAAACGGCGCCTCGTGATCCGGGCGGTCTGACGCACGGACATGACGATCCCCCCTCAGATGGCGTCGAACGGCCTGGAGTTCTGCCGGCGGGAATCAAATCCTCCCCCGGCCGGCGAGCGCGGCCGCGTCACAAACGTCACCGGCCGAGATACGCCCGCTTGATCTCAGGATCCTGAAGAAGGTCCGCGGCCGAGCCCGATCGCGTGACCCGGCCGGTCTCGAGCACGTAGCCCCGCGAGGCCAGTTCCAGCGCCTGGTGGACGTTCTGCTCGACGAGCAGCACCGTCACGCCTTCGGCGTTGATCTGGCGCACGATCCGGAACACTTCCTTGACCAGGATCGGCGCGAGGCCGAGCGACGGCTCGTCCAACATCAGGAGGCGCGGCCGGCCCATCAGGCCGCGTCCGATCGCGAGCATCTGCTGCTCGCCGCCGGACAGCGTCCCCGCCATCTGCGTGCGCCGCTCCGCGAGCCGGGGGAAGAGCGACAGCACCCATTCGAGCGTCTGGTCCTTGCGCGCGCGGCTCTCCGGCAGGTAGGCGCCCAGTTCCAGGTTCTCGAACACCGTCATGCGAGGCCAGAGCCGCCGGCCTTCCGGAATCTGAATGATCCCCGCCTCAACGATCGCCGGCGCGCGCAGCCGCTGGATCGAGCGCCCGCTGAGCCGTACGTCGCCCGTGAGCGGCCGCAGGAGTCCCGAGATCACCCGCATCGTCGTCGTCTTGCCGGCGCCGTTCGCCCCGAGCAGGGTCACGATCTCGCCTTCCCGCACGGCAAACGAGACGTCCCAGAGCGCGCGCACCTGCCCGTAGGCGGCCGCAACGCCGGCGACTTCGAGCAGCGGAGCGCCGTTCCCCGAGCGGTCAGTCATGCGAAGTCTCCTCCGTACCGGCGCCGAGGTAGGCCGCAATCACTTCCCGATCGCCGGTGACCTCGGCAGGCGTGCCATCGGCGATGAGCCGGCCGTAGTTCAGCACCAGCACGCGGTGCGACAGATTCATCACCGCGTGCATCACGTGCTCGATCATAAGAATGGTAATACCGCGGGCGCAGATCTCCCGGACGAGCGCGACGGCCTGCACGACCTCTGACGGCGTCAAGCCGGCGAGGACCTCGTCGAGCAGCAGCACCGACGGCTTGGTCGCGAGCGCCCGCGCGATCTCGAGCCGCTTGCGCTGCGCGAGTGTGAGCGCGGAAGCGGGCTGATCCGCGCGCGCCGCGAGGCCCGCGAACTCGAGCACCGCGAACGCCTCCCCTCGGGCGTCGTGGCCCGTGACCCGGGCGCCGCCGCCGAACGCGGCACCGACCATGACGTTCTCGAGGACCGAGAGATCGGTGAACGGCCGGACGATCTGGTGGGTCACGCACAACCCGAGACGGCAGATGGCGTGCGGCGGCCAGCCGGTGATATCGTGGCCGAGCGCGGTGACGCGACCCCGCGTCGGCGCGCACTTGCCGCTGACCACACTGAAGATGGTCGTCTTCCCGGCTCCGTTGGGTCCGATCAGGCCGATGATCTTGCCTGGCTCGATGGCGACGGATACCTCATCGACGGCGACCAACCCGCCGAAGCGCTTCGTCACACTGTTCAATACGAGCGGGCTCGACGGGAAGTCCGCGGGGGAGGACCAGGCGCGCGTGGGGGCGGTCACGGGGTGTTCCCCGCCGGCTTCGATGCGATGGTGGCCGGCGAGTCCGCCGCGGGCGCCGGTGCCCGGCGGCGGCCGGCGATCCGCGCCGCGAGCCCGGCGAGACCGCGCGGTTCGAACAGCAGAATGACGATCAATAGCACGCCGTACACCATCAGGTGGAAGTTCGGGTAGGACGTCTGCAGATAGTCTTGTACCGCGTAAAACACCGCCGCGCCAAGGATCGGCCCCCAGATGGTGCCGAGGCCTCCGATGAGCGCGATCAGCACGAGGCTGATGCTCTCGGTGAAACTAAAGACCGTGTCCGGATGCAGGTACTGGAAGTAGGTCGCGAACAGCCCGCCGCAGACACCGACCAGAAACGCGCTGATGACGTGCGCGACGTTCTTGAACAGGGCTGTGCGCACGCCGAGCGTCTCCGCCGCGTCCGGGTCCATCCGAAGCGCCGCGAGCCCGAGGCCGAATCGCGAGCCGCGGACCCAGGTGGCGATCGCATAGGCCACGGCCGCCATCACCAGTGCCGCAAGGTAGAACCAGGTCTTCGACGGCACGGTCGTCGGCAGGTTGAGGCCGGATGCCCCGCCGGTGATCCCGATGTTTAGCATCAGGATCCGCATCGCCTCGCCGACTCCGATGGTGGCGATCGAAAAGTACGGTCCGACAAGGCGCAGCGTCGGCACGCCGACGATCAGCGAAAACACCGCCGCGCAGAGACCGGCAAGCGGGAATGTCAGCACGGGCGTCCACCCGTGCAGCCAGAGGAGCGCGGTGGTATAGGCACCGAGGCCGAAGAACGCCGCGTAGCCGAACGAGACGTACCCCGCGAAGCCGCCGAGGATGTTCCAGGCGAGACCCTGCGCGACGTACAGAAACGTGAAGAATCCGAGGTTGAGCAGGGTGACGTTGTGCGGCGCCGCGAGCGGTACGAACGCCAGCGCGACGCCGAGGGCCGGCGCCCCGAGTGCGCCACGGGAGGTGCGCGCGCTCGTCACGACCGCCGCCCGAAGAGCGACGCGACACCACCCGGCATGACGATGAGCGCGACGACCAGCAGCGCGTAGGCCACGACGTTTTGCAAACTGGCCCGCATGAACAGCACCGCGAACGACTCCGCGAACGCCAGGATCGCCGCCCCGATCGTGACCCCGGCGAGGTTTTCGAGCCCGCCGAGCACGATGATCGTGAAGCTCTTCAGTTGAAACGGCGCGCCGAAGTCCGGCGTGAAGCTGAACAAGAGCGTCATCAGCCCGCCGGCGAACCCCGCGAACGCGGTCCCGATGCCGAACGCGATCGCACTGATCCGCTCGGTGTCGATGCCGGCGAGCAGCGCGGCCTGCGGATCCTGCACCGTCGCGCGCAGCGCTTTGCCGACATAGGTGTGGTTGAGCAGGACGTGCAGGATCGCCATTACGGCCAGCGCGACGGCAAAGACGATCAGGCGCGTGAGCGCCACCCGGTAGTCGAAAAACGGCAGCGCCTTGTACGTGTACCGGGTGATGATCGATTGGTCCTCGCTGCCCCAGATCGTGAGCGCCACGTTCTGGAGAACGAGCCACAACCCGAACAACATCAAGAGGGATGCGATCGGGAGCGCCTGGCGTACGCGCCGCACCAGCAGGACGTACACCGCGGCGCCCGCGAGGAAGAAGAGCGGCATGTTGAGAAACGCGCCGGCGATCGGATCGAGGTGCCACGCCTGCGAGTAGACCAGCGTCATGAACGCTCCAAGCATGAGGAACCCGGCGTTGCTGAGATTGATGACCTTCATGACGCCGTAAATGATCGCGAGGCCGTACGACATCACCGCGTACAGCCCCGCCGTCAGAATCGACGTGATGCAGACCGAGATCAGATTTTGAGCGGAAAACACCTCCGGCTAAACCGTCGGGCCGCCCGCCTCACCCATCCGGCTTACGGCCGCGGCATCGGCAGCGTCGCGGCCCGCGTCTCGGGCAGGTTGCGCGGCCACACGATCCGCACGGTGTTGCCCGGCGTGTTTTGCACCATCAGGTACGGCGTCGACGCCTGGCCGTTCGGCTGGAACTTGATCACCCCACCGGGAAGCATGGAACGCAGCGCGAGAACGGCCAGCGCGTCGCGGACTTTCGGGCCGTCGAGAGTCCCCGCCTTGTCGATCCCGGCGAGCAGCGCGCGCGCTGTCTCGTACGACAGCGCTTGGAACCAGTCGGGAATCACCTTAAACTCCTTCTGCCACCGCTCTGTGAACAGCTGAGACGCCGGATCTTTGAGCGCCGGCGTCCACCAGAGGCCAGCGATCAGGTAATCGGCGCCCGCACCAAGCGCCTGCCGGCCCTTTTGGTCCGGGCCGCGGGCGCCGTAGGACACGAACTGGTTGTACAGCCCGGCCTGCAGGTACTGGCGGTGCATCGTGATGAAATCGGGCAGGTGCGCGTCGGAAAGAAACGCCTGCGCGTTTGACGCCTTGACCTGCTGCAGGAGCGGCGAGAAGTCGCTGCCGTTCAACTGGAACGACTGATTCAGCACGACGCGGTAGAGGTCGGGATGCGCCTTCGCCGCGTCCGTGACGGCATCGATGTAGTCCTTGCCGTGATCCGTGTTCTCCCAGACCGCCGCTATCGTCAGGGGCTTCGGCAGCCTGCCCGCGGCTTGCTGCGCCGCGATGAAGTCCATCGTGGCCTTGCTGAGGTCGTACACGGTCGCCAGCGTGCCGAAGATGTACCTGTAGCCGCGCTTGAAGATCTCGGACGCCGCGCCGCCGCCTTCCACGTACGGAATCTTGTACTGGTCGGGCACGACCTCCTGAGCCTCGACGAGCGACGTGTCGTACCCGCCGAGCAGGAAGTTGACGTGCTGGTCCGTGACGAGTTTCTCGACGAGGCTCCGGGACCGCGTGCCGTCGCTGCCGTCGTCCAGCACGATGAGGTTAAGGTGATACTTCTGGCCGCCGACCTGGAGCCCGCCGGTCTTGTTGACGTCGTCGATCGCCATCGTGTAGCCCTGCTTGAAGTACCCCCCGGACGAGCCGAACGCGCCGGTCAGCGGCAGCACGGTGCCGATCTTGATCTCCGGCATCGCCGCAGGACGTCCCGGCGTGACAAGCGCGACCACGAGCGCGGGAACGGCGACCGCCGCCACCACGGCCCGGACGAACAACCGGATCCGCATCGCTGGTTCCCCCAATGCCCCGCTGGGCCTTTATCGTGCGTTCCCGCGTCGAGCACCCCGCGTATCCTTCGTTTGGCCCGCAGCACCTCCTCCCGCGCGTGGGCCGTCGGGACGCGCGCACACGCTGGAGGACCGATCTTGCGCGGCGACGAAGCCCGACCAATCGTGAGTGTTGTGGTCCTCCGCGGCGTGCTCGCCGGCGTGCTGTGTGCGGGCATCCTCGGCCTCGCGGCGGTCGCGGGCGGCCGGGGATTCTTGAAGCCGCCGGTCCGGGCCGCTGAGGCGCAGCGTATCAACGTCACGCTCGGCGCCGGCGTGATCGATCCCGCCGTCATGCTGCTGCTTCCCGGCCGTGTCCGCTTTGTCGTGCGGAACTCCTCGGGCGTTGCCCGCGTTTTCCGGATCACGGGTCCGGGCCTGAGCGCGGCGACCGAGACTGTGGACAGCGACGCAACCGGCACTCTTGATGTCACGTTTCCGCGGCCGGGCACGTACACCGCAAGCGACGGCCGCGGTCCCGAAGCGGAGGAGTCGATCCGGGTGCGAGCGCCATGAAGGCACCGCTGCGCGTGTTGTTCTGCACATCCGAGGCGGTCCCGTTTGCCAAGACGGGCGGGCTCGCCGATGTCTCCGGGGCGCTGCCCGCCGCCCTGTCTGAGCTCGGCTACGACATCCGCGTCGTCCTGCCGGGCTACCGCGCGATCGATCGGGGGAAGTTTGGATTTCAGACGATCGGCCGCTCACCGGTACGGCTCGGGGCGGAGCAGGTGGAGGTCGAATTGCTGGAAGGCCGGCTGCCCGGCGGACGCGTGCCGGTATATCTCGTCGCGCATGAACCGTCGTTCGGCCGCGCCGGCCTCTATGGAGAAGGCGGCAAAGACTACGCCGACAACCTCGAGCGTTTCACGGTCTTCGGGCGCGGGGCCCTGGCCCTGCCTGGCCTAATCGGCTGGACGCCGGATCTGCTCCACTGCCAGGACTGGCAAACCGGGCTCGTGCCCGTGTGGCTGCGCGAGGAACCCCGGCCGGCGGGCCTTGAGGGCACGGCGACGTTGTTTACGATCCACAACCTCGCCTACCAGGGGCTGTTTCCTCCAGAGCGCCTGCCCGCGACGGGGCTCGGCCCGCGGGTGTTCACGCCGAAAGGCATCGAGTTCTACGGGAAAGTGAACGTGCTCAAGGGCGGGCTCGTGTTCGCCGACCGGCTCAGCACGGTGAGCGAGCAGTACGCGCGCGAGATCCAGACCTCCGAGTTCGGGTGCGGCCTCGAAGGGGTGTTGCGCGAGCGCGCCGCCGATCTCGCGGGCATCCTGAACGGCGTCGACTACGGCGCCTGGGATCCGTCGGGCGACCCGCACATCGCCGCGCGCTATACGGCGGACGACCTCACCGGCAAGGAGGCCTGCGCGCGCGATCTCAGACGCCTGCACAAGCTCACCGGCACGCCGCGGTCACCGCTCGTCGGGATGATCAGCCGGCTCGCCGACCAGAAGGGCTTCGACCTGGTGGCGGCCGTTCTCGATCGCCTGATCGGCGCCGGCGCGCAGTTCGTGCTGCTCGGCACCGGCGAACCCAAGTACCACGAGCTCTTTCCCGCCTTCGAGCAGCGCTATCCGGGCCGCGTCTCGGTCACCCTCGGGTTCGACGACGCGCTGGCCCACCGCATCGAGGCGGGCGCCGACATATTTCTGATGCCGTCCCGCTACGAGCCGTCGGGCCTTAACCAGCTGTACAGCCTCCGCTACGGCACGGTCCCGGTGGTGCGGAAGACCGGCGGGCTCGCCGACACGATCGTCGACGCCACGCCCGACGCGGTGGCCCGCGGCACTGCGAACGGTTTCGTCTTCGAACCATACGAGCCGCTCGCCCTGTGGCACGCGCTCGAGCGGGCGCTCGCGGCGTTCCGCGACCGCCGCCTGTGGCGGCGGCTCCAACAGACTGGTATGCGACAGGACTTCTCGTGGCGCCGCGCCGCCGGGCGGTACGTCGACACGTACCGGCGGGCGATCGCCGCGAGACGCGCCGGCGCCCATGCCTGAACCCGCGCCTTCCGCGACGCCGCCCCAACGGAGGGACACCGTGCCCGAACTACGCAAGGATCCGATCACGCGCCGGTGGGTGATCATCGCCAACGAACGCGCCGCCCGGCCGAGCGACTTCGCGAAGGGCGGGGAGCCGGAGGCCGCGCCGTCGGCCAACTGCCCGTTCTGCGAGGGCCGCGAGCTCATGACACCGCCGGAGATCGCCGCGATCCGCCGGCCCGGCACCGGGCCGAATACCCCTGGGTGGCAGGTCCGGGTTGTCCCGAACAAGTACCCGGCGCTGCGCATCGAGGGCTCGACCGACGTCACGATGGAGGGCATGTTCGAGGGCATGGGCGGCGTCGGCGCGCACGAGGTAATCGTGGAGACCCCGGAGCACGCGGCGCACCCGGGCGTCATGGACGTGGACCAGCTCGCCTCGGTGCTGTGGATGTACCGCGAGCGGTACCGCGACCTCGATCGCGATCCGCGGTTCAAATACCTGCTGCTGTTCCGCAACCACGGCCGCGCGGCGGGGGCGTCGCTCGCACACCCGCACTCGCAGTTGATCGCGCTGCCGATCGTCCCGAAACGGGCGGTGGAAGAGCTGGAAGGGGCGCAGGCGTACTTCGCCCGCGAAGGCCGATGTATCTTCTGCGACATTCTGCATCAGGAAACGGGAGGCGATGGCCACAACGGCCGGCGGCTCGTGTGGACGAACAACGAGTTCGTGGCGTTCGCGCCGCACGCGTCGTGGTGCCCGTTCGAACTGTGGATTCTGCCGCGCCGGCACACCGCGAGCTTCGGCGCGCTCGACGACGCGCAGCTGCACCCGCTCGCGGAGACGCTCCATGGCGTGCTCGGCCGGCTGCACGCGTGCCTCAACAACCCGCCCTACAACTACATTATCCACACCGCGCCGTACGATGCGAAGGTCGACCACTTCTACCACTGGCATATCGAGGTGTTGCCCCGGCTCTCGCATGTCGCGGGGTTCGAATGGGGCTCGGGCTTCTACATTAATACAGTGCCGCCGGAAGACGCCGCCCGGTATCTGCGCGAGACGCAGGTTCCGGTCGCGGCCGGTGGAGTCCAGGGAGGTGGAGATCAACCATGATGCATTGGCACGTAGTGTCCCGGTACGCGGCGGTCTGCCTGACGGCACTGGCGCTCGCCGGCCTCGGGGCCGGGGTCCCCGGGCAGGGGGCGGCGCCGTCGACCCTGACCGTCGGCCTGGACCAGGAGCCGCCCACCCTCGACCCACACGCCTCGCCGTCGGCGGTCACGTTCCAGATCATCACGGACGTGACCGAAAACCTGCTGTACGAGGACCTCGCTGGGAAGCTGATGCCGTGGCTGGCCACCGACTACAAGGCGTCGGCGGACGGCAAGTCGTTCACGTTCACGCTGCGGCGGGACGCCAAGTTCTCGGACGGCGCGTCGATCAACGCCGAAGCGGTCAAGTGGAACTTGGATCGCATCGTGAACCCGAACTTCAAGGCCGGCGGCGCCCTCGCTGCGCTCTCCGGCTACGCGGGCTCCACGGTGGTCGATCCGTACACCGTCCGCGTGACCTTCAAGGAGCCGTACGCGCCGTTTCTTTCGTACTCCGCCGGCGGCACGCTCTCGCTGATCTCGCCGAAGACCACCCCGGGGCAGGGCGACGCCGTCAACCAAAAGCCGGTCGGCAGCGGCCGTTTCGTCGTCAGCGAGTACGTCGCGAAGGATCACATCACGCTGGTTCGCAACGCCGAGTACAACCGCAAGCCGCCCTACAGCACCCACCAGGGCCCCGCGTCCGTGGATCGCATCGTCTGGAAGTTCATCCCGGAGTCCGGGACGCGCGTCACGACGGTCGAATCCGGCGAGACCCAGATGATCAACTTCCAATCCGTGCCCGCGGCCGTCCTGACGCGCCTCTCGACGAACAAGGCGCTGCGCGTCGAGAAGAACCCGTACCCGGGTGCGCCGCGCATTTGGGTGCTGAACGTCAAGAAGCCGCCGACCAACGATCTGAAGGTCCGCCAGGCGCTGGTCTACGGGGTGAACCGGGAGGCGATCGCGGACTCGGTCTTCCGCGGACTCGGCACCGCGGGGTGCGCGCCGCTGACGCAGCATTTGCTGGCGACCCCGGACCTGTGCGCCAAGTACAAGTATGACCCGAAGAAGGCCGCCCAACTGCTCGATGAGGCCGGCTGGAAGATGGGCCCCAACAACATCCGCCTGAAGAACGGCCAGCCGCTCACGATCGAGATCAACTCGATCAACTACGGCAGCGGGAACCTGCCGGAGATCGAACTGCTCCAAGGCCAGCTGTTGCAGCTGGGCGTCGACGCGAAGATCAAGAGCCAGGCGCGGCCGCCGTGGTACGAAGACAACTACCACTGCGCCACCAACGGACCGGTGCTCTTCCTGCGCGACTCCGACATGAATGCGCTGAACGCGCTGTTCGCGTCCACGAACATCGGGGGGAACTTCAACTGGGCGTGCTACGCGAACCCTGAGGTCGACCGGCTGCTCGCCGAGGGGCGGACGACATTCGACCCCGCGAAGCGGCGGGCCACCTACGCGAAGCTCGAGGACATTCTCATGGATCAAGCGGTCGCGGTGCCGCTCGTGGACGAACTGTCGGTGTGGATCGTGCGGTCGACAGTGACCGGCACGAAGTACAACTACTCGGGATACCCTGTGTTGGGCGACGCGACCATCGGCAGGTAGGCGGATGACGCCCTGCGACCCGGAGTGGCTCATCGTCCGCGCGTCGCGCCTCATCGACGGCACCGGGGCGCCTCCGCTCGCCAATCCGACGGTAGCGGTCCGGCGGGGGAGGATCCACCGCGTCTACGCTGGGCCGGCCCCCCGCGGTGATTGGCCGCCGGACGCGCCTGCACTCGACCTCGCCGGGCACACGCTCTTGCCCGGCCTCATCGACGCGCACGTGCATCTCGTGCTGCCCGGTGACGGGACGCCGTTCGAGGCGTCCGTTCGGGAGCCGGACGGCGTGCTGCTCGCGTCGGCGATGCACAACGCGCAGACCGCGCTGCGCGCCGGCATCACCACGCTTCGGGACTGCGGCAGCATGCGCGACACCTCGCTCGAGCTGCGCCGTGCGCAGCGGCTCGGCTACGCCGTCCTGCCGCGCCTGCACCTCTGCCGCTGCCCAATGACGATCACCGGCGGGCACTGCTGGTATTTCGGCGGCGAGGCGGACGGCCCGGAGGGTGTCCGGCAGATGGTCCGCCGGCTGGCCAAGGCCGGCGTCGATTTCATCAAGATCATGGCGAGCGGGGGTGGCACCATGGGCACGGTGTCGTCCAGGCCATCGTACACCGTCGAGGAGCTCGGCGCCGCCGTCGATGAGGCCCACCGCCTGAACCGCCGGGTCGGCATCCACTGCACCTGCGCCGCCGCGACGCGCAACGCGCTTGCTGCCGGCGCCGACCACATCGAGCACGCGCTGTTTCTGTCCGACGAGCAGGGGCATCAGCGCTTCGAGTCAGACGTGGCCGAGACCGTCGCGCAGCGCAACGTGCCGGTGACGTCCACGCTGTGCGTCGGCCATTTTCACGTCGAGGGACTCGCGAGACGAGAGGGTGCCGCCCCCGACGAGCGCGCGGGGTTCGAGCGGTGGCACCGGATGAACGAAGCGAACATGCAGAACGCCGCGCGCATGCGCGAGACGGGTGTTCGCTATGTCGCCGGAACGGACGCGGGCTGGCGCTTCACGCCGTTCGACGGCCTCGTCCGGGAGATGGAGCTGCTGCACAGCATCGGCATGTCGACGATGGACGCCGTCGTCTCGGCGACGTCCGGGTGCGCCGCGGCGATGGGCATCGGCGGCGAGGTCGGCTCGCTGCGCGAGGGACTCCACGCCGACGTGATCGCTGTGGCGGGGGATCCGCTTGAGGACCTGGGCGCTCTCCGGCACCCCGCGATGGTCATGCTCGGCGGTACGCCGGTCGTGCAGGCGGGCTGAGCCGACCGCCGATGCGTCTTCTGTTAAAGAACGCCACCGTCATCTCCATGGCTGGTGCGGACGCGGCGGCCCGCCCGGCGGACCTCCTGATCGAGGACGGGCGGATCGGCCGGATTACGCCGCCGGGGGACGGGGTGGGACGGCCGGCGGCGGACGGCGGCCGCGTCTATGATCTGGGCGGGGCGTACGTCATGCCGGGACTCATCGACGCGCACTGTCACATCACGGTGAGCGGCGGCCTCGTCGAGACAGAGCTCGCCCACGATCCGCGGACGCGGGTCCTGCGCGCGGCCGACAATGCGCGCAGGACGCTGCTGGCCGGCATCACCACGATCCGGGATACGTGCGGACTCGACGACAGCGACGTGCTCCTCCGCGACGCGATCGCCGGGGGCCACGCGTCGGGGCCGCGGATCGTCGCGTGCGGTCGGATGATCACGATGACCGGCGGCCACGGCTGGTTCTACGGTCAGGAGGTGGACGGCCCGGACGCGGTCCGTCGGGCGGTCCGCGAGCGGATCAAGGTGCGGACCGATTGGGTGAAATTCATGGCCAGCGGCGGCTTCGCCGAAGAGGGCGAGCAGCCGGCGTCGAGCCAGCTGGACGCGGACGAACTCGAAGCGGGTGTGCGCGAGGCCGCGAAGGCGGGCCGGAAGACCTGCGCGCACGCGCACGGCGCGCCGGCGATCAAGAACTGCCTCCGCGCCGGGATCGACTCCATCGAGCACGCGTCGTTCCTGGACGGGGAAGCGATCGACCTGCTCCGGCAGCACGACCGCTTCATCGTGCCGACGTTCTCCATCTACTACAAAATGAAGGAAACGGGGGCGGACCACGACCTCCCCGCGTCCGTGGTCGAGCTGGCGCGCCGCGCCTGGGACCTGAAAGTCGAGCGGTTTCTCGACGCCTACCGTGCCGGGGTGCGCTTCGCGGCGGGATCGGACAACGGGTCGCCGGCCGCGTCCCATCCCGACATCGCGACCGAGCTGGAAATCTTCGTGCGGATCGGCCTCTCTCCGTACGAGGCGCTCCGGGCCGCGACGGCAGACGCGGCGGCGCTGCTCGGACTCGACGAAGAGATCGGGATACTTCAGCCCGGTCGACGCGCAGACCTGATCGTCCTCAGGGAGAATCCGCTGTCCGACGTCTCGGCCGTCCGCCGCGTGACGGGTGTGCTCAAAAACGGCGCCGTCATCCGCGCCGACGATTTCGTGGAGGTGTCCACCGGCGCCGGCCCGCGAAGTCCGGCCGGCGTCCCGCATCCCCTCCCGCGGTGATCCGCTACATCTCCGGACGGCTCCTCGCGACCGTCCCGGTCGTCTTCGGCGTCACGCTGGCGGTGTTCTCGATGCTGTATCTCATCCCCGGCGATCCCGTGAAAATGATGCTGAGCGAGTTCCAGACGAGCCCGGAGCAGATCGCGCGGATGCGCGCCCAGCTGCACCTGAACGACCCGTTCGCGCAACAGTATGCCCGCTTCGTCGTGAACGCGGCCCGGGGCGACCTGGGCGAATCGATCCGCGACCGGCGCCCGGTCACCACCGAGATCATGGAACTCCTGCCGTCCACCGCCCAGCTCGCGGTCACGGCCCTCGCGCTGTCGGCCGCGACGGGCGTCGCCCTCGGCATCCTCGCGGCGATCCGGCAGAACTCCTGGGCTGACGTCGGCGCGATGATGCTGGCGCGCCTCGGCGTGTCGATGCCGTCGTTCTGGCTGGGGCTCCTGCTGATCTTCGTTTTCTCGCTGCACCTCGGCCTCTTCCCGGCGACCGGCGGCGGCGGGCTGGAGCATCTGGTCCTCCCGGCGCTCGCGCTCGGCGCCGGCGCGGCCGCGATCACCGCGGCCCTGACGCGCTCGAGCATGCTGGAAGTGCTGCGGATGGACTACATGACTACCGCCCGCGCGAAGGGGCTGGCGGGAGCGGCCGTCGTCCTCCGCCACGGACTCGCCAACGCGCTGATTCCGATCATCACGATCTTCGGCCTTCAAGCCGGCCAGCTGCTGGCCGGCACCGTGATCATCGAGACGGTATTCGGGCGGCCCGGGATCGGCCGGCTGCTCATCAACGCGATCTTGAACAAGGACTTTCCGCTGGTGCAGGGCGTCGTGCTGTTCGTCGCGATCGTCTACGTCCTCATCAACCTCCTCGTGGACGTGGTGTACGCCGTGGTGGACCCGCGCATCCGATACCAATGATGAGCGGACAGCCGCCCCAGACCAGGCTGCGCGCCGCGCTGCGGCGGGTCCGCCGGCACAAAGGCGCGGTCACGGGACTCGTCATCGTCGGCGTCCTCGTCTTCGTCGCCCTGTTTCAGAACGCGCTTGCGCCGGTAAGCCCGATCCGGATCGACATCGCGAACGCCCTCGCCGCCCCGGGACCGGGACACCCCATGGGCACCGATCAGTACGGCCGCGACACCTTCAGCCGCGTGGTGCACGGCTCCGGCATCTCCCTGACCGTCGGGCTGATCTCGGTCGGGATCGCGGCAACCGCCGGCACCGCCGTCGGGCTCCTCGCCGGCTACTACGGCCGCGCCCCCGATGCGCTGCTGATGCGCGTGATCGACGTAATGCTGGCCTTTCCTGGTATTCTGCTGGCCCTCGGGATCGTGAGCGTCCTCGGACCGAGCCTGCGGAACTTAGAGATCGCGGTCGGCATCTCCAGCATCCCGGTGTACGCGCGCTTGGTCCGGGGCTCGGTGCTGGTGGCGAAAGAACAGCTCTACGTCGACGCGGCGCGCGTGATCGGGGTCCCGGTGCGGATCATCCTCGCCCGGCATATCCTGCCGAACGTCGTCGCGCCGGTAATCGTGGCCGGGACGCTCGGCATCGGCGCCGCCATTCTCGCCGCGGCGGCGCTGTCGTTCATCGGGCTCGGCAGCCAGCCGCCGACCCCGGAGTGGGGGCGGATGCTGAGCGAAGGCCGCGATTATTTGCGAGACGCGTGGTGGATCTCGACGTTCCCCGGGCTCGCGATCATGCTCACCGTGCTGGGCGTCAACATGTTGGGAGATGGCCTGCGGGACGTCCTCGATCCGCGCCTCAAAGTGTGAACGGGACGTCATGCTCGCCGCGGCCGACGGCCCACGCGCTTCCGCGAGGGAAAACCTTCAGTGCTCGGAAGTGACGCCGTACAGCTCGCCGAATTTATCCTGCAGGTACTTGAGGTAGGGCTCCGCCGTCAGCGGGGTGCCGGTCGCGCGCTGCAGCACCTCTGACGGCAGAAACTTGCGGCCGTGAACGTACACGTGCTCCCGCATCCACCCGTAGAGCGTCCCGAACCGTCCGCCGCGGAGATCGTCGGGAATGGACGGATACGCGCGGCGCGCCGCCTCGAACAGCTGGACCGACGCGACGTTGCCGAGCGTGTACGATGGAAACGAACCGACAAGGCCGCTCGACCAGTGAATGTCCTGCAGCACGCCGTCGGTGTCGCCGGGCGGGGTCAGACCGAGGTAGGCGCGCATCTTGTCGTTCCAGGCGCCCGGCAGATCGCCGACCGCGAGATCGTTGGTCAGGAGCGCTTTCTCAAGCTCGAACCGGAGCACGATGTGCAGGTTGTAGGTGACCTCGTCCGCGCGAACCCGGATGAGCCCGGGCTCGACCTGGTTGACCGCACGGTACACTTGGCCGGCGTTGGCCGATTGGAGCTAGGTGGGAAATGCCTGCCGGAACCGGGAGAAGGCGTGCTCCCAGAAGGGGCGGCTGCGGCCGACGAGGTTCTCCCACATGCGCGACTGCGACTCGTGAATTCCGGCACCCGCGCCCTCAGAGAGCGGCGATCGCTCCAGCGCCGGCGCGGTGCCCTGACTGTACATCGCGTGGCCGGACTCGTGAAAGGTCCCGAACACCGCGGACAGGCGGCGGCCGAACCGGGTCGTGATCCGGACGTCGTCGCGGTGGAACTTCGTGGAGAACGGATGCGCGGAGAGATCCAGCCGGCCCCGCCGTGTATCGTAGCCGAACGCCTGCACGATCTCGAGCGCGAACATCCGCTGCGTCGTCTCGTCGAATTCGGCGTCGAGGATCCGGGGGTCCACGGCATCCGCCCGCGCGGCAATCGCCCGCACCAGCGGCACGACGACCTCGATTAGCCGGCCGAAGAGCGCCTCGAGCTCCCGCGCCGTCGTGCCGGGATCGAAGCGGTCCACCAGCGCATCGTAGGGGTGGCCGCTGTAGCCGATGTACTCAGCCTCGCGCCGGGCCAGCTCGAAGATCCGCTCGAGGTGCGGCCGGAACGCGCCGAAGTCGTCGGCCTGCCGCGCGTCCCGCCAGACGTGCGTCGCGACCGCCGCGACCCGGCTCTTCTCGGCGACGAACTCTCCCGGCAGTTTCGACGCGCGGTCGAGATCCCGGCGCGTCACGCGGACGAGGGCGGCCCCGTCCGATGCGGGATCGTCGCCGCGCACCGCGGATTCCGCGGCGTCGAGCAGACGGCGCGTCGCATCGGAGACGAGGTGCTCATGCGCGAGCCGCGCCAGCGTCGCCAGCTGCAGCGCACGCCCCTCGGCGCCGCCCGGTGGCATCAGCGTCTCCTGATCCCAGCGCAGTACCGCCCCCGCCGCTCTGAGATCGGCGACGGTCGCAAGATGAAATCGAAGTGCCGCTACGG
Source organism: bacterium (assembly GCA_035280345.1). Taxonomy (GTDB): domain Bacteria; phylum Sysuimicrobiota; class Sysuimicrobiia; order Sysuimicrobiales; family Segetimicrobiaceae; genus DASSJF01. The sequence goes on from DATEGA010000161.1 coordinate 23,980, forward strand.
CTTGGTCGCGTGCGCTGCCGCTCATAGGTGCCTCCGAATCGAAGGGGTTGGGCGACCGTACGGGAGACTCCCCGGACCGGCGCGAAGGCCATCTTCGGGAGTACCGTGGAGGGCACCTCGATGCGCGACACCGTCTTGATCGAAGAGATGACGTGGCCGGAAGTGCGCGACGCGATCGCCGCCGGCAAGCGGCGGGTCATCATCATGCTGGCCGCGATGGAGCAGCACGGGCCGCACCTACCGATCGGCACGGACACCTACCTCGGTTACGCGACCGGCGTGCGGCTGGCGCACCGGCTCGGCGACGCGCTCGTGGCCCCGGTGATCACGATTGGCTACTCGGCCGGGCATCTGCCGATGCCCGGCACCGTCAGCGTCGAGGAATCCACCCTCGAGAAGACGATCGAGGAAGCGTGCCGGTCGCTCGCGCGGCACGGCTTTCGCGAGATCGTGCTGTTGTGCAGCCACGGCGGGAACTATCGGGCACTGCGCGGCGTGCTGCCGCGGCTGCGCAAGGAGCACACCGCGCTGCGAATCTCGGCGGTCGAGGATTTCGACGAGTGGCTCGAGCATACGAAGACGTTCGCGGCGCGCGAGGGCCTCGACATGAAGAAGTTGGGCGTCCACGCGGCCCAGGGCGAAACGTCGCTTATGCTCGCGCATCGGCCGGACTTAGTGCAGATGGACAAGGCCTGCGAAGGCTTCACGGGCGACGCGTCGATCCGCTGGCGCTCGAAGGTCCCCCCGCCGATGGACGAGATGAGTCCCACCGGCATTCTCGGCGACGCGCGGGGCTCCACCGCTACGCTCGGCGAGAAGATGTTTTCCGAGCGGATCGAGCGGCTGGCATCGATGATCGAAGCGGGACAGCTGGCGGGGTAGTCGAACGCCGGAACCGCTCAGTCTCACGTTTCGCAGGCTGGCCGAGTCCGACTTGCCGCAGCTTCAGCGGTGGTTAAATGCGCCGCACGTCTCGGAGTGGTGGGACCCGGCCGGAATGACCCTCGACGGGGTCCGGGCGAAGTATCTTCCGCGCATCGCCGGCGCGGAGGACGCTACGCCGTTCGTCATCTGTTGCGGTGGAGCGCCGATCGGCTACATTCAAGCCTACGCGGTGCGCCCAGGCGCGTGGGGCCTCGGCGGCGTCGAGGGTGGAGTCGGTCTCGATCTCTTCATCGGTGAGCCGCCGCTCGTTCACCGCGGGCTCGGCCCGGAGGTTCTCCGGCAGTTTATCGGCGAGATAGTGTTCCACGACCCGGTTGTCCGCGCATGCTTCATCGATCCAGTGCCGCGCAACCACGTCGCGATTCGGGCCTTTGAGAAGGCGGGGTTCCGCTATCTCGGCGACGCCGTCGATCCGGAGACCGGGAAGCCGGCCCGGATTATGCGTCTGACTCGGGAGGAGTTCGCTTCCGCAAGGTCTCGGGAGGCGGCCCCGGGTAGGTGACCCGTGTGGCGTCAACCTGCGCCCACGGTGTCAGGGCGTGCGGGCGGCCGCTGCCGGGCCCCATGATGTCCACGACCTCGTCCCCCTGGGCGATGAGAGCGTCGGCGACGAGCGAGCGGTGGCAGCGCCAGGGCACCGCCTCCGCGCACATGATCGCGATAGGACCCGCCTCGCGCGCGAGCGCACGCAGTTCGTCGAGCGCCTCCTCGAACTCCGGCGTTTCCATATAATCCGCGAAGCCGCGGAAGCCCGTGTTCCGCCACGCGGTGTTGGTGGAATCCGGCCGCGGCCGCCGGAGGCCGCCGAGCGCCTTCGTGTGCCGGTAGCGGATCCTGCGGTTCGGCAGCGTCCGACGCAGGCTGTCCGCATTGAACTGCGGCACGTGGCGCGATCGCGGCACGGTACGGATGTCGACCAGCGTGCGGACGCCGAAACTTCGCAGCGCTTCTACCAACTCGTCGAGCGAGCGGGTTGAATGGCCGATTGTGTAGATGCGCATCGAGGCACGGTTCCGAGCGTGCCGCGCACGGCCCTGCCGTGGGCGACTCCGCCGCGGGCGGCGGCGCAGGGCCGGGGACGCGGCGCTGCGAACCGTGAGTGAACCCGCCGGGCACCCGGCGCTTCCTCGTCCGATGCACCGTCGAGGGGTGGCGAGATGACCGAGACCGCCGATGTCGTGATCGTTGGGGCCGGGCAGGCGGGGCTGTCGCTGAGCTACGAGTTGCGGCGCGGCGGCGTGGAACATCTCATCATAGAACGCGGCCGCGTGGCGGAAACGTGGCGCGGGCGGTGGAATAGCTTTTGCCTCGTCATCCCAAACTGGACCGTGCAGCTTCCCGGTTACCCGTACGGCGGCGATCCCGACGGCTTTATGCCGCGGGACGAGATCGTGGCGCACCTGGCGGCCTACGCGGGCAGCTTCCGGGCGCCCGTGCGCGAGGGGGTCGTCGTCACAGCGCTGGAGCCGCACGAGCGGGGCGGATTCGCGTTGCGCACGGCGTCCGGCGAGATCCGCGCCCGCCACGTCGTCCTCGCCACGGGGGCCTACCAGAAACCTTACCGTCCGGCCGCCGCGGCGCAACTGCCGCCGTCGGTGCACGCGATTGACGCGGAGGGATACACTCGGCCGAGCGCACTACCCGACGGTCCGGTCCTCGTCGTCGGTAGCGGGCAGACGGGCTGTCAGCTTGCCGAAGAACTTCGCGAGGCGGGGCGAGAGACGTACCTGTCGTGCGGACGGGCGCCCTGGGTGCCGCGCCGGCTCGAGGGCCGCGACATCATGCGCTGGATCGTCGCGACCCCATGGATGGAGATGACCCCGGACGATCTGCCGAGTCCGCTGGCGCGGCTCGGCGCGAACATCCAAACAAGCGGCCGCGACGGCGGCCACGACTGCCACTATCGGACGCTGCACGCCCAAGGAGTGCGCCTTCTCGGCCACCTGACGGGTGTGGAGGACGGCACCGCCTACTTTGCGCCCGACGTCGCCCACTCCGTGGCGTTCGGTGACGAGCGTTACGGCCTCGTCTGCGGCCTCATCCGCAAGGCGTGCGCAGCGCGCGGCGTCGCGCCGCCGGAGATGCCGGCGCCTCCGCCGTTCCGCGCGGAACCCGTCGGCCCCCTGCCCCTCGATCACCTCGGTGCCGTAGTATTCACGTCGGGCTTTCGCCCCGACTACGGCCGTTGGGTATGGATGCCGGAGGCGTTCGACGAGATGGGGTTCCCGATTCAGCACGACGGGTCGAGCACAGTGGTCCGCGGCCTGCACTTCATGGGAGTGCATTTCCAGCGCAAGCGAAAGTCGGCCACCTTCCTCGGCCTCGCCGAGGACGCGGCGATCCTGGCCGAAGCGATCGTCTCCACCAAGCGGTAGGCGCGGGTCTGTTATACTGAAGTGACCGTGAGTCTCGCCGACCTCCGCGTTCGCATTGCCGATCGCGACGCCCTCTCCGCCGCCCTCGAGAATGCGGTGGGGCGCGGGCGCGTCTTCGGGCAGCCCGTCGACCTGCTGGCGTACGAGTACGACGGCTCGGTGCTCGCCGCGATCCCCGACCTCGTCGTCTCTCCCGAGTCGACGGACGACGTCGCGGCGATCGTCCGGGCGGCGTCGCGGTTTCGGGTGCCCGTGATCGCGCGCGGGTCCGGTACCGGGCTGTCGGGCGGTGCGATCACCCCGATCGGCGGGATCGTCGTCGCCATGAGCACGATGCGGCGCATCCTGTCGGTCGATCTCGACAACCGCGTCGCCGTCGTGCAGCCCGGGGTGGTCAACCTCGACGTGACGCGCCGCGTGGAAGCGGACGGCTATTTCTACGCGCCGGACCCCAGCAGCCAGTCGGCGTGCAGCATCGGCGGGAACGTCGCGAACAACAGCGGCGGCGTCCACACGCTCGCGTTCGGTGTTACGACGAACCACGTGCTGGGCCTCGAGATGGTGATGGCCGACGGCTCGGTGGTGCATCTCGGCGGCCGCGGCGCCGACGAGCCCGGCCTCGACCTCACCGGCCTCGCGGTCGGCTCCGAAGGCACCGTCGGCATTGTCACCGCGGTCACCGTCCGGCTGATGCGCCGGCGCGAGACCGTCCGCACGATGCTCGGCATCTTCGAGACAATCGAGGAGGCAAGCCAGGCCGTCGCGGACATCATCGCCTCCGGCATCGGGCCCACCTCCCTCGAGATGATCGATCAGCTGACGGCGCAGGCCGTCGAGCCCGCGGTCCACGCCGGGCTGCCGCTGGACGCCGGAGCCGTGCTCTTGATTGAAGTCGAAGGCGTGCGCGAGGGGCTCGAACGGTGCGCGACGACGGTGGAAGATCTCTGCCGGCAAAACCGGGCCCGCGAGATCCGCACCGCGCAGACCGAGGAGGAGCGCCATCTCTATTGGGCCGCGCGCAAGGGCGCCTTCGGCGCGATGGGGCGGCTTGCACCCAACTACTATCTGCACGACGCCGTCGTCCCGCGCAGCCAGCTGCCCGCGATCATGCACCAGATCGTGGAGATCGCGCGGCGGTACAATATCCGCGTCGCGAACGTCTTCCATGCCGGCGACGGCAACGTGCATCCCCTGATTCCGTACGACGCGACGGTGCCCGGTGAAACCGACCGCGTGATGCAGGCGAGCGAGGAGATGCTCTCCGCCTGCGTCGCCGCCGGCGGCAGCCTCAGCGGAGAGCACGGCATCGGGTTCGAAAAGAACAACTACATGCCGTGGATCTTCAGCGACGCCGACCTGGGCGCGCAGCGGCGGCTCAAGGCCGCGTTCGACCCGGAGGATCGCATGAACCCGTTCAAAGTCTTCCCGACGCCCGTCTCCTGCGGCGAGCTGCTCACGCGGCGCGCTCCGCGGCTCGCCGCGTCGGGCCTGTGGATCTGAGCGCCGTGGCCACGACCGCGGCCGCCCGTCCGATCCCGCGGCTCCTCATCCCCGAGCTCGACAAGTGCATCCAGTGCGGCTTCTGCCTGCCGGCGTGTCCGACGTACCGCCTGCTCGGCGTCGAGACCGAATCGCCGCGCGGACGCATCCACCTGATCGAGGCCGCCGCGCAGGGCCGGATCCCGCTCGACGCCCGGCTCGAAGAACACATGTACGTCTGCCTCGGCTGCCGGGCGTGCGAGACCGCGTGTCCGGCCGGCGTGCACTTCGGCACGATCATCGAAGCGGGGCGCGCAGAAGTCGGCCCAACGGGATCGCCGATCGCCCGCCGCGTCACGATGGCCGTGCTGCGCCACTTGATGCCGCGCCCCGAACGGCTGCGCGCCGCGGCCGGCCTGCTGCGCTTCTACCAGCGGAGCGGCGTAGGGCGGCTTCTGCGGCGGCTGCACCTCATGCCGAAGCGCGCCGGCGAGATGGAATCGCTGCTGCCCGTGATTCCGGACGAGACCTTTGCCCCGGACCGGGAAGTATTTCCGGCGATCGGCCCCCGCCGTGCGCGCGTGGGGTTCCTGAGCGGCTGCGCGATGAGCGTGCTCTTCCCCGGCTCTAACGAAGCGACGATCCGCGTCCTGCAGCGCAACGGCTGCGAGGTCGTCGTGCCGAAGGACCAAACGTGCTGCGGCGCGCTCAACATCCACAACGGCGAGCGCGAGGCCGCCCAGGCGATGGCCCGCCGCAACATCGAGAGCTTCCTGCGTGCCGGCGTGGACACCGTGGTCATCAACGCCGCGGGCTGCGGGGTCGCGAGCAAAGAATACCCGGTGCTGTTCCGCGACGACGATCCCCGGTATGTGGCGCGCGCCGACGCCTACAGCAGCATCTGCCGGGACGCGACCGAGTTTCTCGCGGAGCTGGGCCTCACCGGCACGCTCGGCGAGATCCGCGCGCGCGCGACCTATCAGGATCCCTGCCACCTCGCGCACGGCCAGCGCATCCGGCGCCAGCCGCGGGATCTTTTGCTGCAGATCCCGGGCCTGGAATTGGTCGAGATGGAAAACAGCGACCGGTGCTGCGGCAGCGCGGGCATCTACAACATCGTGGAGCCCGGCTACTCACAGCGGATCCTCGAGGAAAAGATGCGCGCGGTGATGCGGACCGGCGCAGACCTGCTCGTCGCGCCCAACCCGGGTTGTCTGCTGCAGCTGGCGGCCGGTATCCGAGCGCGCGGCGTGCCGATGGAAGCGTGCCACGTCGTCGACCTGCTCGACCGGTCGTACGCTGTGGCGGACCATGCCGGCGGGCCGGCGGCCTTCCCGACCTCCGCGGGATCGAGCGCACACACGTGAGCAACGTTTCGTCCGCGCAGGATCGGGCGGGCGGGGTGTTCGCCTCGCGGGTCCGTGAGATTGTCGGCGACGCGCACCTGACGAGCGATCCCGACCGCCTCGACGCGCGGCGGATCGACGGCGTGCGCCCGGGCCTCTGGGCAGTGCCGGCGGACGCCGACCAGATCGCGGCGCTGCTGACCGCGGCCGCGGACAGCGGCGCCGGCGTGATTCCGCACGGCGGCGGCGCGCATCAGCACCTCGGCACTCCGCCGTCCCGGGCGGATCTCGTCGTGGAGACGGCGCGACTCACCGGCATCACCGACTATACTCCCGCCGACTACGTGGTGGCCGTCCGCGCCGGCACGCCGTTCCGGGAACTGCAGCAGGCGCTTGCCGCGAACGGGCAGTGGCTGCCGCTCGATCCCCCCGGTGCGGATACTGCCACGATCGGCGGCCTCGTTGCCGCCAACCGCAACGGGCCCCGCCGCCTCTTGTGGGGTTCGATCCGCGACCTCGTCATCGGGATCCGTGTCGCGCTGCCGACCGGGGAGGTGATCAAAGCGGGGGGGAAAGTCGTCAAGAACGTCGCCGGCTACGACCTGGCCAAACTGTTTATCGGGTCGTTTGGCGCCTGCGGCATCATCACGGACGTCACGTTCAAGGTCCTGCCGCTGCCGGGTGAGGGCATCACCGTACTCGTGACACTGCCGAGTGCAAAGGCCGCGCACGCGCTCACAACCGCGGTCATGCGCTCGTACCTGCTGCCGTCCGCGCTCGAGGCGGCGAGTCCGGCCGCGCTCGCGATGCTGACGCGGACCGCGGGCCTGTCGCTCCTCCCCGGAAACGGCGCGTCCGGTGGCGCGCGCTGGGGCGTGCTGCTGCTCGCGGAAGGACTCGAGGAGAGCCGCACGCGGCACATCGAGGAGATGCGCGCCCTGGCCGCGGCGGCCGGCGCCCCGCTCGAGGTGTATGCCGGCCCGGTGCACGAGGCGCTGTGGCGGGCGGTCGCGGACTTTCCGTCGCCCGCGTCGCATCCGGGCGGTGTCGTGTTCCGCGCCGGCACGCCGATCACGCGTTGGCTCGACATCGCCGCCGCCGCGGAGCAGGCGGCTGGCACGCCGCCCGTCATGGTCGCCCACGCGGGGGTCGGACTAACCTATGTCGCCGCGTCCGCCGCCGACGCGCCCGCCCTTGCCGATGCGCTCGGCCGTGCCGCGGAGCCCGCGCCGGCCGCGAACGCCGCAGCAGGCGGTCTCGGCGGCTACCTCGTGGTCGAAGCTGCGCCGGCGGCGCTCAAATCGAGCCTCCCGGTGTGGGGGGCCGCGCCGTCCGCCGTCGACCTGATGCGCCGGCTGCGGGCGCAGTACGATCCCAAGGAGATCATGGTGCCGGGGCGGTTGGGATGGCTGTCGTAACCGCCGGTCGGAAACCGGAGCCGGCGGCCGCGCAGATCCAGGCCGGACGCCGGACAATCGTGACGATCGCCGCAATGCTCGGCATGTTTCTTGCGGCGATGGATTCCACCGCGGTCGGCACGGCGATGCCGACGATCGTCGCCGCGTTTGGCGGGTTGGCGCTCTACTCGTGGGTCTTCGCGGCTTATCAGATCGCGTTCGTCGTCACGACGCCGATCTTCGGCCGTCTCGCCGACCTCCACGGCCGCAAGCGCATCTACCTGCTCGGCATTCTCTGGTTCATCGCCGCCTCGGCGCTCTGCGGGCTCTCGCGATCGATGGGCGAACTCGTCTTCTTCCGGCTGCTGCAGGGCGTCGGCGGCGGGGCGGTCCTGCCGATCGCGCTCACGATCATCGCGGACCTGTTCCCGGTCGAGCAGCGCCTCCGCATTCAGGGGCTCTTCAGCGGAGTGTGGGGCCTCGCCGCGATCGTCGGCCCGCTGATCGGCGGCGCCCTCGCCGACCACGGCGTGTGGCGCTGGATCTTCTTCGTGAACATTCCGGCGGGCCTCGTCGCGACGCTCATTCTGACCCTGGCCTTCCGGGAGTCGCCCGTGGCACAGCGTTCGGGATCGATCGACTACGCGGGCATCGGCCTCCTGTCCGGCGCCTCGATCGTGCTGCTGCTGCTCATCTTCTGGGGCGGGCACGAATTCGCGTGGCTCTCCGCGCCGTCGTTCGCGCTGGCCGCCTTGTGCGCCGTGCTCTTGCTCTGGTTCGTGCACGTAGAGACGCACACCGGGGCGCCGTTTCTGCCGTTCAGCCTGTTCAGCAACCGCATGATCTCCGTCGCCAGCCTCGGGGGCTTCCTGATCGGGGTAAGCATCTTTGGGACTACCGCGTACGTTCCGCTCTTCGTGCAGGGCGTGATCGGAAAGAGCGCCACAACCGCCGGGGAAGCGTTGATGCCGTACATGGTCATGTGGACCGTGTCCAGCATCGTCGGCGGGCGGGTCGCGCTGCGGTGGGGTTACCGGCCGGTGACCGTGGCCGGCATGACGCTGCTGTCCACGGGGGCGCTGCTGCTCACCCAGCTCGGCGCGGGAGCGAGCACCGCCGTAGTCTTTGTGGATATGGTCGTCCTCGGGAGCGGCATGGGGCTCACAGCGACGATGTTTATCATCGCGATGCAGAACGCGGTCGCCCGCCCGCTGCGCGGCATCGTCACCTCCATCAACATCTTCACTCGCAACCTCGGCAGCGCGATCGGCGTGAGCGCGCAGGGCGCCGTGCTCGTCGGCGTCCTGGACGCGCGGCTGGCGCACCTGCCGCCGGCGCTCCGCGCCAATCTTCACTCCATCGCCGATCCCCAGGCGATGCTGGACTCCACCTCGCAAAGCGGGCTGAGCCCCGCCGGTCACGAAGCGCTGCGGCAGGCGCTGGCGCAGGGCATCCACGGCGCGTTCGTGCTGGGCCTCGGGCTCGTGGCGCTCGGACTCGCCGCGGTCGTGTTGTACATGCCGGCCGGCAGTGTCACGGAGCACTCCCCCGAAACGGCGTCCGCGGCCGGGCGCGTCGCCTCCGTCGAGCGCGCCGACGGCCGCGCATCCCGCGGCCTCGTCCGCGAAAGCGGAGACGGCGAGACGTGAGGGCCGCGGCGCGCTGAGGATCCGCTGATGCACCGGCTCGCGTTCTCCCTGACGCTCCACAACCATCAGCCCGTCGGCAACTTCGACCACGTCTTCGCGGAAGCCACGGAGCGCGCGTACGCGCCGATGCTCGCGGCGCTCGAGCGCCACCCCAAGATTCGCGTCGCCCTCCACTACTCCGGCCCGCTGCTCGATTGGCTGCGGGCGCGGCGTCCCGACCTGATCGCGAGCCTGCGCGGGCTCGTCGCGCGCGGACAGATCGAGTTGCTCACCGGCGCCTACTACGAGGCAATTCTGCCGATCGTGCCCGACGCCGACAAACGCGGTCAGATCCTCAAGATGACCCGGTCGATCAGAGACGAGTTCGGCTACGCAGCGGACGGGCTCTGGCTCGCGGAGCGGGTGTGGGAGCCGCACCTGGCTCGCCCGCTGGGCGAGGCCGGCGTCGCCTACACGATCGTGGACGATTCGCATTTCCACGCCGTCGGCCTCGAGGACCGCCAGCTCCTCGGCTACTACGTGACCGAGGAAGAGGGGGTCGCCGTCGCGCTGTTCCCGAGCCTGCGGCGTCTACGCTACCTGATCCCGTGGGTGTCCCCTGAAGAGGTGATCGCCTACCTTCGCACGCTCGCCGGCAGCGAAGTGCGGCCCGAGGGCCGCCGCGAGCGGCTCGACTTGGCCCTGATGGGCGACGACGGCGAGAAGTTTGGAATGTGGCCGACGACCTATGTGCACTGCTGGGAGCGCGGCTGGGTGGAACAATTCTTTACCTCGTTGGAGGAAACGGAGTGGCTCGATCTCGTGCCCCCCGGGGACTACCGGCGCACGCACGAGCCGGCCGGCGCGATCTATCTGCCGACCGCGACGTACGACGAGATGGCGGGGTGGGCGCTGCCGCCGATCCGCGCGGAAGCGCGCGCCAGCCTGCGGCACGATCTCGAGACAGGCGGCCGCGGGGACCTGGCGAGCCTCGTACGCGGCGGCTTCTGGCGGCATTTCCTCGTGCGGTACCCGGAGGCAAACACCCTGCATCACCTCGCACTGCGCGCGGGGCGCAAGGTGCACGCGATGCCGCCCGGCGCGGCCCGGGAGCACGCGCTCGACGAGTTGTGGAGCGGAGAGTGCAACTGCACGTACTGGCACGGGGTATTCGGCGGCATCTACTTGCCGCACATCCGCGGGGCGGCCTTCGAGCACCTCATCGGCGCGGAGGCCGAAGCCGACGCGGCGCGGCATCCCGAGCCGTACGCCGAGGCGTCCGCCACCGACCTCAACGGGGACGGCCGGCAGGAGCTCTACCTGGCGACGTCCCTCGGGGTCTGCACGATCGATCCGGCCCGCGGCGGCAGTATCGTCGAGTGGGACGACCGGCCGGCGAAACGGCACCTCGGCAACGTGCTCACCCGCCGGGAAGAAGCCTATCACGCGCGCGTGCGCCACGAGGCGCCCCCCGGCGAAGGCGCGGTCCCGACCCACGACGCCGGCGACCAGGCGAAGGAACCGGGGCTCGACCGCCTGCTCGTCTACGACCGCGTCCGCCGGACCACGCTGCGCACCTGGCTGTGGCCCGCGGGCGTGACGCGCGACGAAGTCTGGCGCGACGAGGCGGCGGACCTGGGGGAGTTCGGCACGGGACCCTACACCTGGACCATCGACGAGAACGCGGCGGGGACCGCCGCGACGTTGATCCGGCACGCGCGGGTGGACGAGGGAGATGTCACGCTCGAACGCCGGATCGCGCTGGGCACGCGCACTCGGGGACTTACGCACACAGTCAGACTGACCTGGCACGGTCCGGACGCCCTCAGAACAGTGCTCGCGGAAGTGTGGAGTCTCGGCCTCTTCGGCGATCCGGAACAGGTGTGGGCGGACGCCGGCCCCGGCGCCCGGGTGTCACTGTGGGAGCCCCGGGACTTGCCCCGAGCGACCGTCGTTCGAGCCGGAGAAACCTATTCGGGACTGACGCTCACGTTTACGACGGAACGCCCGGCCGACGCGTGGGCGCTGCCCATCTTCACGATCTCGAACTCCGAGTCGGGCTTTGAACGTAACCAGCAGGGAGCGATGTTGGTACTGCGCTGGGTGATCGACGTCCCGGCCGGAAGCGCGTGGGAGCAGACGACCCGCGCCGGCGTCGTTTCCGAATAGTCACAGGAGAGCGTGAATCAGATGGCGCGTGCCATTGCGAGCCGTACCATTGCCGCCGGTGTTCTCCTCGCGCTCATGTCGCTCGCGCGGCCGGGCGTCATCGCCGCGCCGCCGGCGCCTCCCCCAGCCCCTGCCACCGCCGGGGACGTCGCGACACTGCGGCAGGTACCCGAGCAACTGCGGGTGCAACTCGCCGCCCTGCAGCGCCGCCTCGACTCGATCGAAGAGCAGATCAACTCGATACAGAAGTAACCCTGCGCCGGCAGGGGGCAGGCACCACGGCGTGAGCGCGCCGGCGGATCATCTCACGGGACCGTACACGAACATTGGCGGGTGGAGGCTCATCGTTTCTACGCGCGCCTCGGGTACACTCCCGTGAAGACGGCGCACGTCCCGCACAAGGCCCCCTAACTCACTTCGATCGCGCTCATCCGGCCGGCCATCGCAAACGCGCGGCTCAGCGCCTCGACATTCGCCTTGTTCTGACCCGCGATGTCGAACGCGGTGCCGTGAGCCGGCGTCGTGACCGGCAGGGGCAGCCCGCCCTGCACCGTGACGCCGCGGTCGAAACCCATGAGCTTGAGCGCGATCTGGCCTTGGTCGTGGTACATCGTGAGGATGCCGTCGTACTGTCCGGCAAGCGCCCGGAGAAAGATCGTGTCCGCCGAGAACGGGCCGTCCATCGCAATGCCTTCCGCGGCCGCCTCGCGCACGGCCGGCGCGATGACATCGATCTCCTCGCGCCCGCAGGTGCCGCCCTCGCCGGCGTGCGGATTGAGACCGGCCACGGCAATGCGCGGCCGCTCAACCCCGGCCGCCCGGAGCGACCGGTAGAGGAGGCGCGCGGACTGCTTGATCCGCTCGCCGCGCAACATCGCGGCCACGTCCTTAAGCGGGACGTGCGACGTGACCCGCGTCGTCCACAGCCCCTCGAGCACGTTGATCTCGCACACGTAGTCTCGCACACCCAGGTACTCGGCGAAGAAATGCAATTCGTCCGCATGCCTGAGGCCCGCCTGCTTCATGGCCAGCTTGTTGAGGGGGGCAAAGCACAACGCGTCGATCTCGCCGGCCCGGGCCGCGTCCAGGCAGGCGCTGAGCGCGCGCAGGACCGAAGCGCCGCCAGCGGCGGTCGCCGTCGCGCAGGTGACCTGGTCGCGCCGAACAGTCTCGATCGGGAAGAAGCATGGAACGCCCGGTTCTTCCCACGTCCGCGCCTCGCCGATCGACGCGACGTCGTGAAGTTCCGTCCGCGTGCGGGCGACTTGCTGCCCATCCTCCCAAACCCACCGGTCTCCGACGACGACGACGCGCGCCTGCCGCATCAGTTCGTTGCGGGCGACGAGTTTCGCGATCAGCTCGGGGCCGATCCCGGAGGGATCGCCGAGCGTCAGCGCGATCGTGGGAAGGCGAGGGTTCACGACGCGTCCTTCCCGCTCGACGGAACACGTCCTTTGTCTCAACCGGACGATCCGTGCTGTCTGTGCGAGATCGAGGAGCGGCTGCGGATGTTATGATGCGGCCATGAAGCGCAGCGGCAACGATCTCTGGAGGCTTGGGATCTTGCCCATTCTCGCGGCGGGCGCGCTGGCCGGATTTTTGGGACTCTACTGGGACATTTCCTGGCACATCGACAAGGGGCGCGACACCTTTTTTACACCGCCCCACAACTTCGTGTACGGCGCGCTGCTGACGGTGCTGATCGCCGCGGCCTACGGGTTCTGGCGGGATCGTCGGGACACGCCGTACCATCTTCGCGCGGGCCGGTACCGTCTGCATCTCGGCATCCTAATCGTCGCGGCAGGCGCCGCGCTGGTGCTCGCGTTCGCGCCGCTGGACGATCTCTGGCACCGGATGTACGGCGTCGACGTCACGCTGTGGGGACCGATGCATCTCGTGGGCCTGCTGGGACTGGCCGTGGGGCGCTTCGGCGGGTTAGTCTGTGCGTGGATCGAGCGGCGCCAGACGGATGACCCGCACCGGCGGCGGCTGTTCGGGGGTCTCGCCGTCTTCTTCGCGGCGACGCTCTTGGCCGGGGTGGTCGTCGTCACCGGCGAGTACGAGTTCATGGTCCCGCAGTTTCCGATGGTCTTCCATCCCGTGCTGCTTGCCGGGCTCCCGGTCTTTCCCCTCCTGCTGATCGCGCTGCTCGCGCCCCGGCCGTACGCGGCGACCGTGACGGCGCTCGTCTTCACCGCGATGCGCGTCGCGCTCGCGGGATGGCTGCTGATCGCCTCGCACCTCGATTGGGGCGGCTTCTCCCAGCCCTCGATCCCGATGCTGCTTCCAACCGCCGTTGCGGTGGATCTGCTGGCCGTCCGGCGGACGCCGGGCTGGATCGCCGGCGTGGCCGCGGGTGCGGTGACGCTCGCCGCCAACCTGGCGATGATCGATAGTATCGCGCCGGAGGCCGGCGGCATCCGGCTGTTCTGGACGGCCGGGATGTTGCTGCGTGCGCTGGCGCCGGCGCTTCTGCTGTCGGCCGTGATGGGCGCCGCGGCATCAGCCACGGCGGTGTCGCTGGGCACGGCGTCCAGCGGAGGCGACATACCCGAACGCGATGGTGACGTTCCCGCGCGGGCGCATGCGCGGTGGAGCCGCGCCGGCGTCCTCGTCGTCGCGGTCGCGCTCGCCG
>DATEGA010000162.1:0-4706 GCA_035280345.1 bacterium
CGGCCGGCCAGTCAGCGAGGCCGAAGATGCGGCGCACGCGGGCCCCCGGTCGGACGCGGCGGCCGTCCCGCGACGGGGGCGTCGGCGGCCGCACCGGCCAGAACCTTGAACGGACGAAGAACCCCCTGCTCGACCCGCGCCAGCGCCACCAAGGTGCCGCGGCGGCTGCGCAGCCGTACGGGCAGATCGTCGGCGAGCGCGGTGCCGGTCTTCCACACCGGCACCGCGTGTCCGTGCAGGACGTCGCTCACGCTTTGGTCGGACAGGTCGACGACCGGCAGGTGACCGACGGCGTCGTCCATTGAGATCAGCGCGCCCCCGAGCGCACCCTCGGCCGCGAGCGCGCCGAGATCCTCGAGCGTGCGCGACTCTGCGACGTGAAACGTGCCGGTCCGCGTGCGCACCATGAAGTGGGCGTACCCGCCCACGCCGAGCGCGTCCCCGATGTCGGTGCACAGTTTGCGGATGTACGCACCTTTGCCGCACGCCACATGCAGCAGGAGACGCGTCCAGTCGCGATCGTGCGTAATGATCTCGATCGAGTGCACGACAATCGGCCGCGGCTGGACGTCGACGACCTGGCCGCGGCGCGCGAGCTCGTAGAGCCGGGCGCCTTCGTGGTGGATCGCCGAGACCATCGGCGGCACCTGCAGAAGCTCGCCCGTGAACCGCCGGAGCACGCCTTCGACCGCCGCGCGCCGGAGGGGCCCCGCGGCCGGCGCGGGTCGTTCAGGCGGCGGGAGTACCTCGCCGTAGGCGTCGCCGGTGCTGGTGCGCATGCCGAGCCGCAGCTCGACGCGGTATTCCTTGTCGACGTCCATCAGAAACTCGCTGAGCCGCGTCGCCCGTCCCAGGCAGAGGACCAGCACGCCCGCGGCGCCGGGATCAAGCGTTCCGGTATGCCCGACCCGGCGAAGGCCCGCCAGCCGGCGCACCGCGTCGACGACGTCATGCGACGTCATCCCCGGCGGTTTGAGGACGTTGAGTACGCCGTCCATCGAGACGCTCAGGAGGGCGCGGCGGCCGCCAGTTCCCGCTGCACCGCTTCGATGGTGCGGCGCACGACGTCCGGAAGCGGCGCCGTGGCCGTGAACCCGGCCGCGGCCGAATGCCCGCCACCCCCGAACCCCTCCGCGATGACGTTCGTGCGCACGCCGGCGACGCCGCGCATGCTGACCTTGATGCCGCCGGGTTCTTCCTTGAAAAGGAGGGCCACTTGGACGCCGCCGATCGCGCGCAGCGCGCCGACGATGCCCTCGGATTCTTCCATCGAGGCGCCGGATGCCCGCAGCATCTCCTGAGTCACCGCGGTCCACGCGATGCGGCCGTCGGTCGAGATCTCGAGACGGCCGAGCGCCATGCCGAGCAGGCGCAGCGCCGCGGCCGGGCGGTTCTCGTAGACCTGCGTGAACACGTTCGCAGGGCTCGCGCCGGCCTCCACGAGGTCCGCGGCGATGCGCAGCGTGCGCGGCGTCACGCTCGCATACCGGAAACTGCCGGTGTCGGTCAAGAGGGCTGTGAGCAGACAGGCGGCGGTCTCGCCGTCGATCGGCCCGATCGCACGCGCGATCGGCATGACGAGCTCGCCGACCGCGGCCGCCTCCGGCTCATACAGCACGAGGTCGCCGTAGCCGCCGTTGCTCACATGGTGGTCGATGTTGACCCAAAGCGGCACGCCGACCGCCCGTGCGGCGAGCCCCCCCGCCCGGTCCGGCGTGCTGCATTCCATAAAGACGGCCACGTCGAAGGCCTCGTCCCCGGACAGCTCCGTCACGACCTGCTCCGCGCCGGGCAGGAACCGGTACATCTCGGGTACACCGTCGCTGCTTGCGACGACGGCCCGCTGCCCCCGCGCGCGCAGCACGCGCGCCAGCGCCAGCGTGGAGCCCAGGCAGTCGCCGTCCGGCGAGACGTGATTCAGGAGCAGCACCCGCCGGCCGAGCAGCGTTTCCGCGATCCGTTCGGCCGGCGTCATGGTCCGCCTTCGCGGGGCCCCCGGCCGCCGCGGTCTTCCCGCGTGACCTGCCGCAGCAGGCGATTCACGCGGTCGCCCTGCTCGATCGATTCGTCGATACGGAACGTCACCTCCGGCGTGTACCGCAACCGGATGCGGTGCGCCAGTGCCGTGCGGACGAAGCCCTCGGCGCTCCGCAGACCTTCCATCGTCCGCGCCTTCGCGTCGGCGTCGCCGTAGACGCTGACGAAGATGCGCGCGTGGCGCAGGTCGGGGCTGAGCTCGACGTCGGTGACGGACACGAACCCGATGCGCGGGTCCTTCATGTCCCGCTGCAGAATCGCGCTCGTTTCCTCCTTGAACAGTTCGCGGAGGCGGGTGATGCGCGGACTCGTCATGGGCGGCGCCTCCCCTATAGACCCCGGCTTTGCAAGGCTTCCGGCCGCCTTCGCCGCTTCCGGCCGGCTCATCGCATCTCGGTGCTGTAGTCGAGCAGCACCACCTCGCCGTGACGCTCGATCTCCCGCGCCACGGTTGCCAACACGGAGTCGGCGTGGCGGGTGTCCGTGCTGACGCAGGCCACGGCGAGTCCGGCCCGGCGCCAGGAGTCGTGGTGCGCCACTTCGGCTGCGGCGACGTTGAAGCGGTGATGGAGCCGGTCGAGGACCGACTTGACGATCCGGCGCTTGTCCTTGATGTTCTGCGTGCCGGGAAGGCCGCACTCCAGGTGCAGCACCCCTACCACCATGACGCGCCGCGCTTAGGCCGGCGCCGTCTCGACCGCGAAGACCTCGAGGACGTCACCTTCTTTGACATCGTTGAACCGCTCCAGCCCGATGCCGCATTCGAAGCCTTCCACGACCTCGCGCACGTCCTCCTTGAAGCGCCGCAGTGAGCCGACGACGCCTTCGTGCACGACGACGCCGTCGCGGATCACCCGGACTTTCGCCCCGCGCGTGACCTTTCCGGAACTCACGTAGCAGCCGGCGATCGTCCCGATGCGGCTGATCGAGTACACCTTGCGAACCTCGATGCGGCCGAGCACGACCTCGACCATCTTCGGTGCCAGCATGCCGGTCGTGAGCTTCTTGATGTCGTCGAGCAC
The DNA here is from genome assembly GCA_035280345.1 of bacterium. GTDB lineage: Bacteria > Sysuimicrobiota > Sysuimicrobiia > Sysuimicrobiales > Segetimicrobiaceae > DASSJF01. Next base: position 3,060 of record DATEGA010000162.1, read on the forward strand.
CTCGTAGATCACGCGGTAGAGGCGGACGTCCACGTGTTCCTGTTCCGCGAGCTTCCGCGTCTGCGGCTCCGGTCGGACGTTGAAGCCGACGATCAGCGCCTGGCTCGCCGCGGCCAGCATCACGTCGGACTCGCTGACGTTGCCCACCGCCGCATGCAGGATCGTGATCAGCACTTCGGGCGTCGTCAGCCGCTCGATCGCGGGCACCAGCGCCTCGACGGATCCCTGCACGTCGCCTTTCACGATCACCCGCAGCTCCTTGCGCTCGGTGACGATGCCGGTTTCGCGCGAGATCTCCTCAACGCTGAGTTGGCGCGACCGCGCCTGCTCAGCCGCGCGGCGGCGCTCGCGGCGTTCCTCGGCAACAGCTTTGGCGATGCGCTCGTTCGACACCGCCTCGAGCAGGTCGCCAGCCTGCGGTACGTCGCTGAGGCCGATCACCTCGACCGGCGTGCTTGGGCCGGCGGCGTCGGTCCGGACGCCGGCCTCGGTCTGCATCGCGCGGACGCGGCCGTAGGTCTCCCCTACCACGGCGGCGTCGCCGACGTGCAGCGTGCCGTCCTGGACGAGAATCGTCGCGACCGGCCCGCGGCCCTTGTCGAGCCGCGCCTCCACCACGGTCGCGCGCGCCGGCTTTTCCGGCGTGGCCCGAAGGTCGCGCAGTTCTGCCACGAGGAGGATCATCTCGAGCAGCGTGTCGATGCCGGCGCCCTGCCGGGCCGAGACCGGCACCATGATCGTGTCGCCGCCCCAGTCCTCCGGCACGAGCCCGAGGTCCGACAGCTGCTGCTTCACGCGGTCGGGATTGGCCTGGGCCAAGTCGGTCTTGTTGATCGCGACCACGATCGGGACGCGCGCCGCTTTGGCATGGTTGATTGCCTCGATCGTCTGCGGCATCACGCCGTCGTCGGCCGCGACGACCAGCACCGCGATGTCGGTGACCTGGGCGCCGCGCGCCCGCAGCGCGGTGAACGCCTCATGGCCGGGTGTATCGATGAAGGCGATCTTCTTGCCGTTGACCTCCGCGGTGTATGCGCCGATGTGCTGGGTGATCCCGCCGAACTCGCGCGAGGCGACGGACGTTTTGCGGATCGCGTCGAGGAGGCTCGTTTTGCCGTGGTCCACGTGGCCCATGACCGTGGCAATCGGCGGGCGCGGCGTGGTGCCCTTCTCTTGGGCCGTGGTCGCCGGCACCTCGAGGGTCGGCGCCACCTCCTGAACCTGCGCGACCTCGCGGGCCTTCGTCGCGTAGTTGAACGCGGCCATGACCTTGGTGGCGACTTCGAGCGGAATCATGTGGTTGACGCCGGCCAACACGCCGTTTTCGACGAGCTTCTTCACCACCTCACCCGCCCCGACGCTCATCCGGGCGGCCAATTCGCCGACCTGAATCGGGCCGTCGAGTTCGAGGTAGCGGATCGGCAGCGGCGCCACCGGTTCGGCGGGAGCCGCAGGCGGCGGAGCCGGCACTTCGACCGGCTTGTGCCGTTCAACCGGCTTTGCGGGCTCCGGCGGGAGAGGCTCGAGGATCGGCGGCCTGGGTGCCGCCGCCGCGGCACCCGGCTCGTAGCGTGGGGTCTTGCGTACGTCTCCGAACCGGATCGTCGGTTTTTCTTTCGCGGGCGCAGCGGGTGCCGCGGCCTGGGT
>DATEGA010000163.1:0-9776 GCA_035280345.1 bacterium
GCCCTGCGCCGGAGCCGCGAGCCCCTGCCCCGCAGCAGGCCGCGGCGCCTCCCGTGCGCCGGCGACGCCGTCGTGGGGGACGCCGCCATTCGGGGCGCGGGGGCGGCGTGCAGGCCCCCAAGCCCTAGGAGAGGTCCAGACCCCCGCCGAACGTCGCGAGGAACCCTCGGGCCGATGAACTCGGCGGGAGCGGCGGTCAAGTGCCCAGCCGATCGACCGATACCATCACCTTCCTCTTCACCGACATCGAGGCATCCACACGTTTAATCCAGGATATCGGCGACCGATACGCCGCGGTGCTCGCGGACTACCGGCGGCTTCTCGCCGAGGCGGTCCGGACGTGGGGCGGCGAGGAGGTCGGCACACAGGGCGACGGTAGTCTCGCGGCGTTCTTCCGGGCCGAGGACGGCGTCGCTGCTGCAGCGGCGGCCCAGCAGGCGCTGGTGCGGCAGCGCTGGCCGGAAGGCGTGTCCCTGCGGGTCCGCATGGGCCTACACACTGGCGGGGCGATTCGTGAAGCGGGTGACTACATCGGTCTGAACGTTCACCGCGCCGCCCGGATCTGCGCAGCGGCCCACGGCGGCCAGATTCTTCTCTCGGAGGCGGTGCAGGCGCTCGCGGCCCCACACCTTCCGCCCGAGATCGGCATGCGGGACTTAGGATCGCACCGCCTCAAGGATCTGCGGGAACCCGAGCACATCTACCAGGTCGTGCAGCGCGAGTTGCCGGCGGAATTCCCGCCGATTGATTCGCTCGGTCCCAACAACCTGCCGATGCAACTGACGAGCTTCGTCGGACGCGAACGTGAAATGGAGCAGGTGAAGGCCCTCCTGACGAAAACCCGCCTCCTCACGCTCTCCGGGTCGGGGGGCCTCGGCAAGACGAGGCTTGCCATTCAGGTTGCGGCCGAACTCACTGAACGCTTTCCGCACGGCGTGTGGTTCGTCGAGCTGGCGCCGCTGACGGATGCCGGCCTGATCCCGCAGGCGATGGCATCGCTGTTTGGGCTGCGGGAGGAGCCCGGCCGGCCGCTGCTGGCCACGCTCACCGAGTACCTGCGGCGCCGGCATGTTCTGCTCGTGCTCGACAATTCCGAGCACCTCGTCGAGGGGTGCGCGCCGCTCGTCGATGGACTGCTGCGTGCGTGTCCGCGCCTGCATATCCTGTCGACGAGCCGCCAGACGCTTGGCATTAGTGGCGAGACGACGTGGCTCATACCCCCGCTGTCGTCGCCCGGGGCGGACGGTCCGTCGACGGTCGACGAACTGGGACGCTATGAAGCGGTGCGGCTGTTCGGCGACCGGGCGGCGGCGATCGTGCCCCATTTCACCCTGACACCGGAGAACGCGCCCATCGTCGCGGAGGTCTGCCGCCGGCTGGACGGGATTCCGCTCGCGATTGAGCTCGCCGCCGCGCGCCTCCGCATTCTGTCGATCGAGCAGATCCGGCAGCGCCTTGATCAGCGGTTTCAGCTGCTCACGACCGGGAGCCGCACCGCGCTGCCGCGCCATCACACGCTGCGCGCCGCGATCGACTGGAGCTACGCACTGCTCGCGGAGAAGGAGCGCGTGCTGTTCCGCCGCCTCGCCACCTTCGTCGGCGGGTGCGGTCCGGAGGCGGCCGAGGCGGTGTGTGCGGGGGGGACCGTCGGCGCCGGCGATGTGCTGGACCTGGTGGCGCAACTGGTGGACAAGTCGCTGCTGCTCGCGGAACGCCGCGGCGACGAGGTCCGTTACCGCATGCTTGACACGATTCTGGAGTTCGGGAGGGAGAAGCTCGATGAAGCGGAGGAGGGCGCCGCGCTCCGCACGCGGCACGCGGCGTTCTTTCTGCACCTGGCGGAGCGCGCGGAGCGGCGCCTGCGCGGGCCGGACCAGGCGGCGTGGCTCGCGCGGCTCGAAACCGAGCACGACAACTTCCGCGCCGCCCTGGAGTGGTCGCTGCGGGACGGCGCGGCCGGCGACGCGCTGCGGCTGGCCGGCGCCCTGTGGTCGTTCTGGTACGTGCGCGGCTATTTTCGGGAAGGGCGCGCTTGGCTCTTGCAGGCCCTCGCGCCGGGACGCGACGCCGTGTCGGTTCCCCGGGCCAAGGCCTTGGGTCGGGCAGGCTATCTCGCGATGCAGCAGGGCGACTACGGGGCGGCGCTCCCGCTTCTTGAGGCGAGTCTCGAGGCATCCCGAGCGCTCGGCGACACAGAGGGCGTCGCGACAGCATTGAAGTACCTCGGGGCGCTCGCCTGGTATCAGGCGGATTTTGTGGAGTCCTCCCGCTTGTACAACGACAGCCTGGTCCTATTTCGCGAGCTCGGCGAGCGCTACAACCTGGGCGTCGTTCTTAACAACATCGGCGTGCTGGTCTTGGGTCAGGGCGCGCTGGCCGACGCCGAGGCGCGATTTACGGAGAGTCTCGCGATAAGCCGCGAACTGGGCGACAAGCAACACATCGCGCTGGCGGCCTCCAACCTCGGCATCGTGGCGCTGCGGCAGGGCGACTATGCGTCGGCTCAGTCCTTGTTCTCGGAGAGCTTGGCGGTTGACAGGGACCTCGGCGACAGGCGTTCTATTAGCGCCGAGCTCGAGGAGTTCGCCATGCTCGCCGCGACCCGGGGTGAATTCGAGCGCGCGGTCCGGCTGCTCGGCGCCGCCGAGGCGCTGCGGGACACGATCGGCGCGCCGCTCACGGCGTCGACGCGTACCAACCTCGAATACGACCGGCGGCTCAAAGACGCGCGGGCCGCGCTGAGCCCCGAGACGTTCGCGGCTCGCTGGAAGGACGGCCGGGCCATGACGATGGCGCGCGCCATCGAGTATGCTTTGTCCGAGGGCACGTTGCGAGGGGGGGAATGACGATGGCTCAGTACCTGCTGCAATACGCGTACACGTCCGAGGCCTGGAGCAAGCAGCTCAAGACGGAAGACGGTGACATCGGCATGGCGCGGAAAGTGGCGAAAAACATCGGCGGTTCGCTCGTCAGCGGCTGGTTTACCTTCGGCGACTACGATGTGGCGGCGATCATCGAGGTGCCGGACCATGTGACCGCGGCGGCGGTGTCGGTGGCGCTGTCGGCCGCCGGGTACGCCCGAGCCGCCAAGACGACGCTGCTCATGACCGAGGCCGAGGGGAAGGCGATGTTGAAGAAGGCAAAGTCGGCCAAGGCGACGCCGCCCACGAAGTAGCCTGGCCGCTCGCCCGATCGTCGTACCGGATTCTGCGGTCATGGAGGGCCGCCTCGTCGTCATCGCCGGACCGACGGCGACCGGCAAGACGCGGGCGGCCCTCGCCGTCGCACGCCGGATCGGCGCCGAGATCGTCTGCGCGGACTCCCGGACCATTTACCGCGGCATGGACATCGGGACCGCGAAGCCGTCGCCGGCCGAGCGGGCCCAGGTACCCCATCACCTGCTGGACGTCGCCGATCCGGCGGACACGTTTACCCTCGCGGACTACCAGCGTCTAGCCGGCGAGGCGATCGCGGGAATCCACGGGCGCGGCCGGCCCGCCGTCCTCACCGGAGGGACGGGGCTGTATATTCGCGCCACCGTCGACCGTGTGAACGTGCCGGCGGTCGCGCCGGACTGGGACCTCCGCGACCGGCTCGCGGCCGAAGAGCGCGACGGCGGTCCGGGGACGCTGCACCGGAAGCTCGGGGCGGTTGACCCAGAAGCCGCGGAACGGATCGATCCCCGCAACGTCCGTCGGGTGATTCGCGCGCTCGAGGTGTGGGAGGCGACCGGCGCGCCTTTGTCGTCATTTCACGGCCAAGTCCGCCGCGGCCGGTGGGTCCCGCCGGACCCGGCCCGGTCAGGGCAGGCGGCGCGGATGGTCGCCTTTGCGACGGATCGTGAGCGTCTCCGGGCGCGCATCGACCGCCGCATCGACGATCAGCTTCACGCTGGGTTGGTTGAAGAGGTCAGAACGCTGCTTCGGGCCGGCTGCGAACGCGGGCACCCGTCGATGCAGGGACTCGGCTACAAGGAGATCGCGGCGTACCTGGGGGGCGAGACGACGCTGGACGAGGCTGTCTTGCAACTGCGGCGCAACACCTACCGATACGCCAAGCGTCAGATGACATGGTTTCGCGCGGATCCCCGGTATCGGTGGATCGATGTGAATGGCCTGCCGCCGGACAGTGTGGCCGCGGCCGTCCTTGAGACGCTCGGTCGCGTGTTATGATGGCGGCAGATCGTGCTGGAGGTGTTGGATGCGCGTAGCGCGCCGGATGGAACGGATTCCGCCGTACCTGTTCGCCGACATCGACAAGAAGCGCGCCGCGCTGCGCGCGCGGGGCGTCGACGTCATCAACATCTCGATCGGCGATCCGGACCTCCCGACGCCCGACCACATCGTGGAAGCGCTGACCCGCGCCGCCCGCGATCCGCGCACGCACGTCTATCCGCCGTACGAGGGGACGCGCGAGTTTCGCGAGGCGGTGGCCGCCTGGTACGCGCGCCGGTTCCACGTGACGCTCGATCCAGGGACCGAGGTGCTGGCGCTCATCGGCTCCAAGGAGGGTCTGGCGCACGTCCCGTGGGTGTTCGTCGATCCGCATTACGTGGCGCTCGTCAGCGATCCCGGCTATCCCGTCTACAACGTCGCCACGCTCATGGCCGACGGCGAGGTCTATCCCGTGACAATGACCCGCGAGCAAGGGTGGGTGCCGGACCTGTCGCGCATTCCCGAGGACGTGCTGCGGCGGGCGCGCGTCCTGTTCCTCAACTATCCGAACAACCCCACCGGGGCGACGGCCGACCTCGCGTTCTTTGGCCGGGTTGTGGAGTTGGCGAGGCGCTGGAACATCCTCGTCGTCCACGACAACACCTATTCCGAGATCGCCTACGACGGCTACCGGCCGCCGAGCTTCCTCGAAGCCTCCGGCGCCAAGGACGTCGGGATCGAGTTCCACTCGCTCAGCAAGACGTTCTGCATGACGGGCTGGCGCATGGGCTTTGTCGTCGGCAACAAGGACGCCGTACAGGCGCTCGCTACGCTCAAGACCAACATCGACAGCGGTCAATGGGTCGCGATTCAGGATGCCGCCGTCGCCGGCCTCAACGGGCCGGAGGCGCCCATTCGCGAGCGCGTCGCGATCTGGCAGCGCCGGCGCGACACGGTCGTGCGCGGTCTCCGAGAGATCGGGCTCGACGTTCCGTCGCCGCGGGCCACGTTCTACCTGTGGATTCCGGTCCCCCACGGCCATACTTCCGTGTCGTTCACGACCGATCTCCTCGAGCACACCGGCGTGATCGTGACCCCGGGCAACGGGTACGGCGCGCAAGGCGAGGGCTACGTCCGCGTCTCGCTCACCGCGCCCGACGCCCGGTTCGAAGAGGCGGTCCGTCGCATCGGCGACCATCTGCGGGCGGCGCCCTCTTCCGGGGCCGGCCCGCGGGACGCGCGGGCGCCGTCCGCGCGATAGGATCGGATGCGCACCACCGGCATGCCGCTCGGGCATAAGCTGCGCCGCGGCTTGGACGCAGGGGGATCCCCGGAAGCGAACACCGAGGCTCAGACCATCGGTGAATCCCGGCCGGAGCGTGCGTTGCTCGTCGGCATGCTCGGCGCGCGGGAGGACGAGGGCGAGGAGACGCTCCAAGAATTGGCCCGGCTCGCCGAGACGGCCGGCGCCGCGGTCGCCGGCGTCGTCGTGCAGCATCGGTCGCGTCCCGACCCGGCGACCGCGGTCGGCGCGGGCAAGGTGGAAGAGATTCGCTCGCGGGTGCGCTCGTCGGGCGCCGACGTCGTGATCTTCAACCACGAGCTCACGCCGGCGCAACAGCGCAACCTCGAGCGCACGCTCGACATCAAAGTCCTCGACCGCACAGCGCTCGTGCTCGACATCTTCGCTCAGCGGGCGCGGACCCGCGAGGGCCGCCTGCAGGTCGAGTTGGCGCAGATGACTTATCTGCTGCCGCGGCTCGCCGGGCGCGGTGTGCTGCTCTCCCGGCTGGGCGGCGGGATCGGCACGCGGGGCCCCGGTGAAACCAAGCTCGAGGTCGACCGCCGCCGGATCCGGACCCGGATCACCGCACTCGGCCGCGAGATCGACACGCTGCAGCGCCACCGCCAGCGGGAGCGGCAGTCGCGAAAGGACGCGGCGCTGCCGGTCGCCGTGCTGGTCGGCTACACGAACGCCGGCAAGTCGACGCTGCTGAACGCGCTCACGCGCGCGCATGTGCTGACCGCGGACAAGCTGTTCGCGACGCTCGATCCGACGACGCGGCGCGTCGTGCTGCCGAACCGGCACACCCTGCTGTTCGTCGACACCGTGGGATTCATCCAGAAGCTGCCGCACGATCTCGTCGCGGCGTTCCGCGCGACCCTCGAAGAGGTGACCGAAGCCGACCTGTTGATCCACGTCATCGACGCGAGCCATCCGCGATGGACCGCCCAGCGCGAGGCGGTCGAACAGGTGTTGCGCGATCTGGGCGCGTCCGGCACGCCCCGGGTCACGGTGCTCAACAAGGCGGACCGGCTGTCGGCCGACGCTCTACGCGACGTTACCGCCGAGGAGCCGGACGGCGTCCCCATTTCCGCCGTCCGCGGGGTCGGCCTCGCCAACCTCCTTACCCGTATCGGGGCAGCGCTCCCGGGCCCGATGGAGCGGGTGCGGCTCGTGATTCCCTACAATCGCCTCGCGGTACTTTCCAGACTCTACGGCGCCGGGCGAATCGTGCGGCGCGAGGACGGGGATGCGGGCATTGTCGTCGAGGCGGAGATCCCGGCGGCGGGCCTCGGCCCGTTCCGGCCGTACGTCGACGGCCGTGCGGGAGTCGCGGATGCGCCGGAGCTTCTTCGGAAAGCCCGCGAAGGCGGCCGAGATAGGGTAGGAGGGCGCGAAGGCGTCCGGCGGGCCCGCGAAGACGCGGCGGCGCGGACGGCGGATTGATGGCGCGCGAGATCCTTGACCCCGACATGCCCGGGGCCGCCTCGCTTGAGGCGGCCCCGGACGAGTGGCGGACAAACCAGGCGCTACGACAACCGGCGAATGAGCGCGACGGCCTTGCCGATGATCGTCACGTCCCGAGTGATGATCGGCGACATCGCGCTGTTCTCGGGCTGGAGCCGGACGTGGTCACGCTCCTTGTAGAACCGCTTCACGGTCGCCTCGTCACCGAGGAGGGCCGCGACGATCTCGCCGTTCGCCGCCGTGGCCTGCGGACGGATGACGACGAAGTCGCCGTCGTAGATGCCCGCCTCGATCATGCTGTCGCCCCGAACTCTCAAGATAAAGGCGCCGTCTTCGCGCACGAAATCGCGGGGCAGAGGGAAGACGTCTTCAATGTTCTCCTCGGCGAGGAGGGGCGCGCCCGCGGCGATTCGGCCGACGACGGGGACGTTGATCACTCGTTTCGGCGGCTGGCTGGCGCCGTCTTTGAGGACCTCGATCGCCCGGGGCTTGCTCGGGTCTCGCCGGATGTAACCCTTTTTCTCGAGGGCGGCGAGGTGACTGTGCACCGTCGAGCTGCTCGTCAGCCCGAGCGCCGCGCCGATCTCGCGGACCGACGGCGGATAGCCCTTGCGCTGCATGCTGTCGAGCAGGTAACCGAGAATCTCGCGTTGGCGCTTCGTCAAGACTCTGCCCACGCGCTGCCTCCCTCGCTGCGGACCGCTGTCGGCACTGATAGCGAGCGGCCGGATTATAGCACAGAACCCTGGATTACGCAAACACCTGTTCGCTTGGCGACCGCCGACACGCCGGCGCAGCCGGGGCCCGCGGGACCGCCTCTAGAGCAGTGCGCCCCCGTCGATCACGATGACTTGGCCAGTAAGGAAGTTGTCGGCGGTGGCGAACGCCACGGCGATGTGCGCGATGTCTTCCGGACGTCCGATCCGCCTCACCGGAAAACGCGCCGAGCGGGCCGCGTTCTCGGCCTCGTGGCCGCCGTGCCACCGGGTCTCGATGAGCCCCGGCGCGATGGCGTTCACCGTGATCGACGGGGCGAGCGCCCGCGCCAGCGACAGGGTCATGGTGTGTATCGCCCCCTTGCTGGCGGCGTAGGCGATCGAGCTGCCGTTGCCGCGGACGCCGGCGACCGAACCGATGTTGATGATGCGCCCGCCGTCGCTCATCACCCGTGCCGCCGCCCGGCAGCAGAAGAACGTGCCCTTCACGTTCACCGCGAGGATGCGGTCCCACACGTCCGCGGTGAGGGCGTCGAGGTCGCGGTGCTCGATGAATTTCGTCGTGCCCGCGTTGTTCACCAGCACGTCGAGCCGGCCGAGGCCGCGCTTCACCTGCGCCACCATCGCCTCGACGCCGTGCTCGTCGGAAATGTCGCAGGCGATCGTGATCGCACGCCCGCCGCGCGCCGCGATTTCGGACGCCGTTTCGTCGGCGTCTCCGCGAGAGCGGCTATAGTTGACGGCGACGGCAGCCCCTGCGGCGGCGAGGGCCAGCGACGTCGCGCGCCCGATGCCGGTTCCGCCGCCGGTGACCAGCGCCACCCTGCCCTTCAGCCCCCCGTTCATGGCATCGGTACATACGGGGCCGCGACGGCGCGTTCCTCTGCATGAGGCGTCACGACCCTGAGCGCGCCGCAGGTGGGGCTCGCCGGAAGCCGTTGCCGAAGCTCCGGGCGCTCGACTTCGTGACCGCCGAGTGGGACGGTGAACGCGTCGTCTGCGCCCGCGACTACGAAGGTCTGCTCGACGGCCCCGTCTTGCTGCCGCTGCCGATCATGCTGGTCGCGTTGCTCCTGGACGGCCGGCGCGATGCCGCCGCGGTACGGCTCGAGTACACGCGGCTCTCGGGCGGCTCGCTGCTCGCGCCCGCGGATCTTGACTGCATCGTTGCCGAACTCGATACGGCGGGGCTCCTCGACAGTCCCACCCTCATCTCGCGCCGCCGGGCGGTCGCCGATGCGTACCGGGCGGCACCGCACCGTACGATGGCGCACGCTGGCGGCGCATATCCCGCGGACTCCGCGGCGTGCACGTCGGCGCTGGAGCGGTACCTTGCGGACGGCGGCGCCGTCCGCAACGGGGAAGCTCCGGCATCCGCCCCGCGCGGCATCCTCGCGCCGCACATCGATTTCGCACGCGGCGGGCCGATGTATGGACGCGCGTACGCGTCGCTCGCAAACCTGCCGGCGGGGGCGTGCGTCGTCGTCGTGGGCGTCGCGCACGCCGGGTCCGCGGCGCCGTACGTCTTGACGACCAAAGGCTACGAGACCCCGTTTGGCGTGGTGGAAGTCGACCGCCGGCTCCTCGACGCCGTGGTGGCGCGGGCGCCGTTCGATCCGCTCGATGAGGAGCCGGTCCATCGAGGCGAGCACTCGGTCGAGTTCCAGGTGCTGTGGCTCGCGCACATGCTGCGCGGCCGGCCGTTCACGGTGCTGCCCGTCCTCACGGGCCCTCTCGACGCCTATACGGTTGACGGAAGCCCGGCGTCGGTGCCTGAGATCGAGGCCTTCATCGTGGCCGTGCGCCACGCCATGGCCGCCGAGAACCGGCCGGTTTGCGTCGTCGGCGGTGTCGACCTCAGTCACGTTGGCCCGCGCTTTGGCGATCAAGAGCCCGTCGGGCGCGCACTTGCGTACCGCGCGTCGACCGCCGACCAGGCGGCTCTCCGCCATGTGGAGGCGGGGGACGCGGAGGGGTGGTGGCGGACTGTCGCCGCCGACGGCAATCGCTGCCACGTGTGCGGGCTCGGCGCGGTCTACACGGTACTGCGGCTGCTGGCGCCGGTTCGGGGCCGGGTGCTGGGATACGACCAAGGCGTGGACCCCGCCGGCGGCCTCGTCGGCTTCTCCGCGGTCATCCTCGAATAGCGGCGCC
>DATEGA010000164.1:0-12845 GCA_035280345.1 bacterium
GAAAGTGCATGAAGAGGTGTACCGGGCGACGTTTACCGAAGCCGTCCGGCACTTTTCCACGCATCCTCCGCGTGGGGAATTCACGCTTGTCATCGAAGGAACACGTCCGGAGCTCGACGGGCGCGCCGAAGACACGGCTGCCGCCGGCGCGTTGCGTGAATCGTCTCGCGCGCTCGCGCGCGAGACGATGACGCGCGCCTCGGCCGAGGGCTGCTCCGCCCAGGAGGCCGTACGGCGCGCGGTGGAGGCGAGCGGGCTTCGCCGCAACGAGGTCTACCGCCTGTGGGTCGCGCTCAAGCAGGAGGCGGGTCAATGAGGAAGGTCCACACCGCCGGGGACGAAGTCGAGGCGCTGATGCTCCAGGGAGCCTTGGAGCAGGCCGGCATTCCGGTCGCGCTGCGCTCGCGGCAGATGCCGGGGTACGGCGCGGTGTTCGAGAAAGCGACGGGCGTGTGGGGCGACCTGCTCGTCCCCGACGAGCGGGCCGACGACGCCACGGCGTTGATCCGCGATTATCTCGCGGCACAACCCAAGCGTGCCGCCGGCGGCGCGAAAGGCCTCGCCGGGATCGTCGTCCCGATCCCGACGCTCTTCGACGAGCACGGCCGCCTGGACGAAGCCGCCAACGCGCGGCACGTCGAGTGGCTGATCGCCCGCGGCGTCCACGGCGTGTTCCCGCTCGGGACGACCGGCGAGTTCACCTCGCTGACCCGCGACGAACGCCGGACGATGGCGGAACTCGTCGTGCGGACGGCGCGCGGGCGCGTCCCCGTCCTGGTGGGCTGCGGCGCCCCGGGCACCGAGGAGGCCGTCGCGTACGCCGAGCACGCGGAGCAGATCGGCGCCGACGCGGTGGCCGTGGTCCTTCCATACTATTGGGTGCCGCCGGACCGCTCGATCTACGAACACTTCCGCCTGGTGGCGATTGGGACGCGCCTACCGGTCTACATCTACAACTTTCCGGGACTCACGGGCCGGAACATCCCGCCGCGTTTGGTGCGGCGTCTGGCGGAGGACCACGCCAACATCGCCGGCATCAAAGATACTATCGACAGCGTCGCGCACATTCAGGAGCTCATTACAACCGTCCGGCCGGCGCGGCCGGACTTCGCCGTCCTCTGCGGCATGGACTACCACCTGCTCAACACCCTGCTGCTCGGCGGGGACGGCGCGGTCCCGGGCACCGCGAACTTTGCCCCCGACCCGCTCGTGGAGATCTACGGCGCGGCCGTCCAGGGTCGCCTCGCGGCCGCGGCGGAGCGGGCACGACATCACCTCAACGCGATCCCGGCGCTCTTTACGGCCGACGCCCCGGCGTTCGTCATCGTCAAAGAAGCGATGGTTATCGCCGGCCTGATCCCGCACGCGACGGCGCGGCCGCCCGCCCTGCCGCTCAGCGAGGACGAGCGCCGCGCACTGCGCCGCGGCCTCGACGCGCTCGGCATCGGTACCGCGCGCGGAGCCTCGTGGTGAGGGCGGCGCGCGTGTGAGCTTCCGCACCCGGGGCGTCCCGGTCTCGGCCGAAGACGCCGCGCCGGCGCCGGTGAACATCGGGCTGCTCGGCTGCGGGACGGTCGGCGGCGCGGTGGTGCAGCTGCTCGCGAAGAACGGCGCGGAGATCGAGCGGCGCTCCGGCGCGCAGCTCCGGCTCACGCGCGTGGCCGTCGCGCATCCCGAGCGCCCGCGGAGCGTCACGTTTTCTCCCGGCGTGCTCACGACGGACGCCGCGGCCGTGGTCGCCGATCCCGGCATCGACGTGATCGTCGAGGTCGTCGGCGGGCTCGAGCCCGCGCGGACCCTCCTGCTCGACGCACTCGAGCACGGCAAGCACGTCGTCACGGCCAACAAGCAGCTGATCGCCCGGCACGGCCCGGAGCTGTTCGCCGCGGCCGCGCGCGCCGGCGTCGATCTGCGCCTCGAAGCGAGCGTCGGCGCGGGCGTGCCCGTGATCCAGATGCTCAAGGAGTCGCTCGCGGCCAACCGCATCGCCGAGGTCACGGGCATTCTGAACGGCACGACCAACTACATCCTCACGCGAATGGCGGAGGACGGCTCGGCGTTCGGCGCCGCGCTCGCCGACGCCCGGCGCCGCGGCTTCGCGGAGGCCGATCCGACCGACGACGTGGAGGGGCACGACGCGGCGGCGAAGCTGGCGATCCTCGCGACGATCGCGTTCCACACCCCGGTCCGCGCCGACCAAGTGTACCGCGAGGGGATCAGCCGCGTCTCGCCGCAGGACATCCAGTACGCGGCGGAGCTCGGCTACGTGCTCAAGCTGCTGGCGATCGCGCGCGAGCACGACGGCCGCGTCGAGGCCCACGTCCATCCCGCGTTTCTCGCCCGTGCGCACCCGCTCGCCGCGATCCGCAACGAGCTGAACGCCGTCTTTGTCCGCGGCGACGCGGCCGGTGAGGTGATGATCGTCGGCCGGGGCGCGGGCGGCGACCCGACGGCCAGCGCCGTCGTCGCCGACTTGATCGACGTCGCGCGCAACCACCGGCGCGGCGGGCACGGCCGGGTGGGCTGGGAGGCGCTCGAGCCGCGGCCGCTTCGCCCGATGGAAGAGGTCGAGACGCCGTTCTACCTGCTGATGCAGGTGACCGACCGGCCGGGTGTCTTCGCGCGGATCGCGACGATCTTCGGCGAGGAGGGCGTCAGCATCTCGGCGATCTCGCAGAAAAGTCGCGGCGCCGACGCCGACATCGTCATGATTACCCACACGGCGCGCGAGGGCCAGATGCGCAGGGTGCTCACCCGCGTCGAGGCGCTCGACGTGGTCGGGACCGTCCGCAACGTCATCCGGGTGGTGGACGGTGAGTAGGCGGATCTGGCGCGGGGTGATCGAGGAGTACCGGCGGTTCCTCCCGGTTACAGACGGCACGCCGGTCATCACGCTGCGCGAAGGGGACACGCCGCTCTTGCGCGCCGAGCGCCTCGAGCGCCACGTGCCCGGGGCGACCCTGTACTTGAAGAACGAAGGCGTCAACCCAACCGGGTCGTTCAAGGACCGCGGGATGACGCTCGCCATCACGAAGGCGGTCGAGGAAGGCAGCCGCGGCGTGATCTGCGCGAGCACCGGCAACACGTCCGCCTCCGCGGCGGCGTATGCCTCGCGGGCCGGCATCGTCTGCTACGTCGTCGTGCCGGCCGGCGGCGTCGCGCTCGGCAAGGTCGTGCAGGCACTCGCCCACGGCGCGCAGCTCGTGCCCATCGAAGGCTCCTTCGACGAGGCGCTGCGCCTCGTCCGCGACGGCGCGCCGCGCCTGCGGCTCACGCTCGTCAACTCAGTCAACCCGTACCGGATCGAGGGTCAGAAGACCGGCGCCTTCGAGATCTGCGACGCGCTGGGGCGCGCACCCGACGTCCTCGCCATCCCCGTCGGCAACGCCGGCAACATCAGCGCGTATTGGAAGGGGTTCGTGCAGTACCAGGCGCGCGACATCGTGACGACGCGGCCGAAGATGTGGGGCTTCCAGGCCGCCGGCGCCGCGCCGTTCGTCCTGGGCCATCCGGTCGACCGGCCGGAGACGATCGCGTCCGCGATCAGGATCGGACGGCCCGCCTCCTGGGACAGCGCCGTCGCCGCGGTCACGGAGTCCGGCGGCGCCTTCGAGGCGGTCAGTGACGAGGAACTGCTGGCCGCGCGCACGCTGCTCGCACGAGAGGAAGGCATCTTCGTGGAGCCGGCGTCCGCGGCGTCGGTCGCGGGCGTGCTGCGGCGGTCGCGGGAAGGCCGGGTCCCCGGCGGAAGCAGCATCGTCTGCATCCTCACCGGACACGGCCTCAAAGATCCGGAGGCGGTGCTGCGGACGGAACGCCGGCCCGAACCGGTCCCGGCCACCATCGAGGCGATCGAGCAGATCATCGGGGAGCCCGCCCTTGCGGGCACGGGTGCACCGCCTCGCGGACGCCCATGAGCGATACCCGCGGCGGCCAACCGCCCCCAACGGGCGGGCGCACGGTGATCGACGGCCGGTGATACGCGTCCGCGTGCCGGCCACGACCGCAAACCTCGGGCCCGGATTCGACGCGCTCGGCCTTGCCCTGCGCCTCCACAACACCGTGACGCTCGAGGAGGCCGAGGAGCCGCAGATCGAGATCGAGGGCGAAGGCGCCGCGGCGCTGCCGCGGGACACAACGCACCTCGCGTATCGGGGGGCGCTCGCGGTCATCGCGTCGGTTCGGGTGCGCGGCAGCGATTCAGGCGGCGCGCGCAGGGGCGGGCTCCCCCGGGCCTTTCACCTCCGCCAGCACAACCGCATCCCGCTCGCGCGGGGACTCGGCAGCAGCGCCGCGGCGATTGTGGGCGGGGCGGCGGCGGCAAACGCGCTGCTCGGCAATCCGCTCAACGAGCAAGCGCTGGTCGATCTCGCGGCGAGCATGGAAGGCCATCCCGACAATGTCGCCCCGGCCATCCTCGGCGGACTGGTTGCGTGCGTCACCACCGAGGCGGGGAACATCCGATACACACGTCTCGTCCCGAAACGACTGCGCGTGGTGGTCGTGATTCCGGAGTTTGCGGTGTCGACGGCCGAGGCCAGGCGGCTTCTACCAGAGCAGGTGCCGTATCGTGACGCCGTCTTCAACGTCACGCGCACCGCGCTCCTGGTCGCCGCTCTCGCGGAAGGCCGCACCGACCTGCTCGATGAGGCCACGCGCGACCGTCTGCACCAACCCTACCGCGCCCGGCTGGTCCCCGGCCTGGACGCCGTCTTCGCGGCCGCCCGGGAGGCGGGCGCCCACGGCGTGGCGCTGAGCGGCTCCGGGCCCACGGTCGTGGCCTTTGGCGAGGCGAAGGGCATCGGCGAGGCGATGCGGCGAGCGTTCGAGGCCGCGGGCGCCCGGTGCCGCGCAATCGACGCGGAGATAGATTCGGAGGGCACGGTGGTAGAGATCGCTTCATGAGCCTCGTCGTACAGAAGTTCGGGGGCAGCTCGGTCGCCACGCCCGACAAGATCAAGCACGTCGCCGGCCGGGTCGCGTCGACGAGGGAAGCCGGGCACGACGTCGTGGTCGTGGTCTCGGCGCCCGGCGACACGACGGACGACCTGATCGGCCTCGCGCAGCAGATCACGACGGACCCGGCGGATCGCGAAATGGACATGCTGCTTTCAACGGGCGAGCAGGTGTCGATTGCGCTCCTCGCCATGGCGCTGCACACGCTCGGCCAGAAGGCCGTCTCGCTCACGGGCGCGCAGGCGTTGATCCGCACGGAACCGGTGCACCTGCGGGCGCGGATCAACGACATCGACCGGAGCCGCGTCGACCGTGAGCTCGCGGCCGGCCGGATCGTGATCGTCGCCGGCTTCCAGGGCATCACCGATGACGGCGAAATCACGACGCTCGGCCGCGGTGGCTCCGATACGACCGCGGTCGCGCTGGCGTCGGTGCTCGGCGCGGAAATCTGCCAGATCTACACGGACGTCGAAGGGGTCTTCACCGCGGACCCGCGGGTGGTGCCCGAAGCGCGGAAACTCGCGGAGATCTCGTATGATGAAATGCTGGAGATGGCGAGCTCCGGCGCGCTCGTGCTGCAGACGCGCGCCGCGGAGCTGGCCAAGCAGTATCGCGTGCCGCTCGAGGTGCGCAGCACGTTCGTCGACCGGGGGGGAACCGTCGTGACGGATCGAGCGATGGAACGCCGGCGGCTGGTCACGGCCGTGACGCACGACCGCAACGTCGCGAAGATCGCCGCGACGGGGATCCAGGACCGGCCCGGCATCGCGCACACCCTCTTTCAAGCAATCGCGGACCGCCACGTGAACGTGAACCTGATCATTCAGAGCGTGCCGCAGGCGCAGGGCGCGGATATCTCGTTCACCGTCACTCGCTCCGAGATGGCGACCGCGATCGAGGCCGCCCGTTCGGTCGCCGGTGAGATCGGCGCGCGCGAGATCATCTCCGACCAGAACGTCGCCATGGTCAGCCTCGTCGGGGCGGGCATGATTACCAATCCCGGCGTCGCCGCGAGGATGTTCGGTGCGCTCGCCCGCCACGGTATCAACATCGAGCTGATCGCGACCTCGGAGATCAAGATCTCGTGCGTGGTGCGGGCGGACGACGTGGACACGGCCGTCCGGGTGCTGCACGCCGAGTTCAGGATGGACGAAGAGTAGGCCAGAGGAACGCCGCCTCGCGCCGCCGAACCGCGCCGTATACTGGTACGTACCAGTAATTGTTAGGTACGAACCACCTGAGGTGGCAAGCGCGTGGCAAGGATCGATCCCGACGAGATCGCGGGGGCCAAGCGGCGGTGGAACTTCTTCGGCCGCCGCCACCCCGAGCACTACGCGGCGATCACCGCACCAGTCCGCGAACTCGTCAAGGAGGACCATGGCGCAGCGGCCGGACGTTCCTAAGCAGAGCGGCAAGGCCAAGCCGGCTGGCGTCGCGGGGCGGCGGCGCGACCCCATGGCGGGCCGCCCGCTGTACCGGCAACTTTTCGGCTCAATCAACACTCGCATCCAGAAGGGAGACTGGGCCGCGGATGGGCAGTTGCCGTCGGAACGCGACCTCTCCGAACAGTTCGGCGTGAGCCGCTCGACGGTCCGGCAGGCGCTCGAGCAGCTCTCGCGCGCGGGTCTGCTCAAGAAGGTTCAGGGACGCGGCACGTTCATCGCGGCGCATCACCCTATCACGCAGCCGCTCGAGCGGGTCACCGCGTTTCGTGAGGCGCTCGCCGCTCAGGGACTCGAGCCGGGTCTGAGCATCGTGAGCCGGACGCAGGTGCCGTGCGACGTGGTCTTGAGCCGCGTGCTCGGCGTTCCGCCGGAGACCGCGCTGCTGTACCTGGTCTCCCTCGGGCTCGGCGACGGCGACCCGCTGGCGATCTACCGAAGCTACTTCGCGGCCCACAAAGTCGCGGCGCTCGTCGGCCCTTTCGAGCGCATGGCCGCCTCGGGCACACCGCCGCGCATGCTGTCGGAACTGTACGCCGAGCGAGCGGGCCTGCACGAACTGCGGGCGGAGCAGACCTTTGAAGTCCGGCTGGCGACGGCCGAAGACGCCGGCCTGCTCGGACTGGAACGGCCCGCGGCCGTCTTCAGCGTGGCGTCGCTGATCTCCACGCTGGGCGGGGAGGCGGTCGAGTACCGGCTCGCCGTCTATCGCGGCGACCGCTACAAGTTCAACATCGAACGCCTGGCCCATATCATGGCATGACGGAGGCAGCGCATGAGCGCTAAGTCACTGCGGTTTCTCGCGCCGAACGGGCACCTGGGCTTCGCACCGCTCAAGCCCGGCAGCTTCCAGATCGGGGTGGCGGCGCACCCGGACTTCATCGTCTCGGACTCTGGCAGCGACGACATCGGACCGGGCCCCCTCGGCGCCGACACGTGTACCAGCCCGAAGGAGTGGCAACGCCACGACCTCGAGCATATCCTGCTCGCCTCCCGGAAGCTCGGCATCCCAATGCTGATCGGCTCCGCCGGCGACACCGGCTCCAACAGCCGCGTCGACATGTATGTGGAGATGATCAAAGAGATCGCGGGACGCCATCGTCTCGCGCCGTTCCGGCTCGGCTACTTCTATTCCGAGGTCCCCAAGGATCTGATCCGGAAGCGCATCGAGGCCGGCGAGACCGTAATCGGCCTCAACGGCCGCGCCGACCTGACCCTCGCGGAGCTCGGCGCGACCGACCGCATCGTCGCGATGGCCGGGATTCATCCGTACAACACACTCCTCGACATGGGCGCGGACGTGATCATCGGCGGCCGCTCGAGCGACCTCGCGATCACATCGGGGCCGGCGATCCGCGCGGGCTTCCCGGAGGCGCTGTCATACTACCTCGGCAAGGTCATCGAGTGCGCGTCGTTCTGCGCGGAGCCGTACGGCGCCAAGGAAAGCGTGATCGGCGAGATCTCGATGGAGGACGTCAAGGTGACGGCGATGCACCCCGACCAGCGGTGCACCATCGCGTCCGTCGCCGGCCACGCGATGTACGAGCGCTCCAACCCGTTCTACGAGTACGCGCTCGGCGGCGAGCTCGACATGCACCACTGCCGATACGAACAGGTCGACGCCAAGACGACCCGGATCACGGGTCCGGTCTGGAACCCGGCCCCCGAACTGCGGGTCAAGCTCGAAGGGGCCGGCAAGGTCGGCGAGCGATACGTCGGGATCGCCGGGATCCGCGACCCCTACACCATCGCGAACATCGACCGCGTCATCGCGTGGGCGCGGCACGCGGTCGAGGAAAAGTTCGGCACGACCGGCTACGAGCTCCACTACCAGGTCTTCGGCAAGAACGGCGTCATGGGCGACCTCGAACCGGTGAAGACGCCGGCGCACGAGCTCGGCATCGTGGTCTACGGCGTCGCCCCGACCAAGGAGGTGGCGGAGGAAGTGTGCATGATTGGCTGCCGCCAGCTCTTCTACGCGCGGCTCCCCGAGGTGAAGGGCACCGCGGGCGGCGTCGCGTTCCCGCTCGACGAGGTGCTGCCGGCGAGCGCCGCCTACCGCTGGACCGTCAACCATACGCTGCGGGTCAACGATCCGCTGGAGCTGTTCCCGCTGCACCTGATCGACGTCGGCGCCGCGATGCCGGCGGACCGCCTCACGGCGGACTCGCCGGCCACCATGAAATTAAAGCCCGCGGGCGCGGGACAGGGGGCGCGGTGAGTCCGATGACAACCGCGAACCGCGCGAAGCTCTCGAGCCTTGCCAAGGTCGTCCGCAGCAAGAACGCCAGCGTGGACAAGATCACGTTCGACATCATCTTCCCCGACCGCGCCACGTACGAGCGGGTGCTCAAGAGCGGCGCGGTCACCAAGTCGTCGGTGGCGCGTCTCTACGACATTCCAGAGGCGCGGATCTCCGACTTCGTCGCCTTTGACCCTGGCTGCGCGATCAAGTTCACCGTGTACCGCAGCCGGCCGAGCGGCAGTCCCGGCGACCCCGACATCTTCGGCGCGCAGCAGTACGCGCCGCTGCTCGATCTCGAAGTCCCGCTCGACTGACGTCCACCACGGTGCGGGCGCCGGCATGATGCGAACGGCGGCTGCTGTCACGTTTCGCCACGGCGCGGCGCCGGTCGAACTCAACGGCTCGGCATTCGATCGCGGGCGGGCGCAGGCGGAGCGGTGCCCCGGCACCGAGCGTCTCGTGCGCGACACGGTCGAGCGGCGGCTGGCGCCGGTGCGGGCGATCCTCGCCCGTCCGTGGGCGGCCGAGTTCATCGCCCGGCAGTGGGAATTCACCGCGGAGCACGGTCCCGCCGCGCTGGCCGAAGTAGAAGGCATCGCCTCGGGCTACGGGATTCCCGCCCGGGATCTGTTCGCATCACTGCACACTGCAATGCTGCTCGGGTTTGACGAATCCGGCGCAACAGAGGGTTGTTCGGCCTGGGCGCTGCCGCATCCGGAGTTCGGCGCGCTGCTGGGCAAGAACCGCGATCTCGCGGGCGCCTTCCACACCACGCAGCGGGTGTTCCGGCACCGTGACCCGGCGTGGAACGGACGCGCAATCCTCTGCGTCGGTAGTCTCGGGGCCCCGGGCGTGTACTCGAGCGGCGTCAATTCAGACGGGCTCGCCCTCGCCGACACTCAGATTCGCGCGGCGGGTCAAGGCGTCGGTCTTCTTCGGTACTTCGCGATGACGCGCGTGCTCGAGCGCTGCGCGACGGTCGAAGAGGCGCTCGACGAGCTGCGGGGCATGCGGCACGCGGGCGGCGGGGGTCTCGTGCTGGCGGATGCGCGGGGCCGCACGGCCGCGGTCGAGCTTGGTTATCGCGGACCGGGGATCGAGCGGAGCGCGACCGGGCGGGTCGCCCGGACCAACCATTTTGTCTCGCCCGAGCTGCGGCACCGCGATGTGGACGGCGGCGGCGACCGGCGCGCCAACTCCGAAGGACGTCTGCGGCGGTTGCGCGGGTGGCTCGACGGTCTCGGCGCGGCCCCCGGGGTCGCAGACGCGACCGGCGTGATGGCATCGCACGACGACGCCGAAACGCCGGCGCTGTGTCGCCATGGAGGCGACCGCGGCTCGACGACAATCTCCGGCAGCGTCTTCGCGTGCCGCGGTCGGCGGCTCTATTTTGCTGAGAGCTATCCCTGCTCCGGCGCCTGGGAAGTATACGAGTGCCGGCAGGAGGCCGCGAAGGCGGCCGGGGGTCTTGCGAAGCAGCACGGCGGAGGTGCCTGATGGGGAAGCGGGTGTACGTCATGCTCGTCGCGGCGGCGTTCTGCGTCCCGCTGCTGAGCGGCATGCGCGGCGACGCGGCGAAAGCGCTGTCGTTCGTCCTCGACACGACGGCGAACCGCGCGACCGAGGCGCAGGCGATCGTCGCGCAGCTGAGCCGCACGGGCATCAACGCGCAGGTGCGGGTCTGGCAGCAGTCCGTCCTGGTTCCCCAAGTTCAGGCGGGGCAGCGGGCCGCCTACACGACGGACTGGGGCAGCGCTTACTTCGACCCGTACGACCTCGCGGTGCCGAAGTTCGTGACCAAAGCGCGCGGCAACTTCTCCTTCTACTCCAACCCCGCCGTCGACCATGACATGGCGGTGGCCTCCGGCACCCCCAACGAGGCGCAGCGGCAGGCAGCCTACTACGACGCACAGCGCAAGATCTACGCCGACGCGCCGTGGGTGTTCGGCTACGTGCTGCAGAACATCGAGGCGCAGTCGTCCGCGGTCACCGGCTGGGTCCCGGCCGCCGACAACAGCGAGTCGATGTATCCCGCGAGCGTGCGCGGCGGCGACACGGTCATCGTCGGGATGCGGAATGACTCGATCGCACCGCTCGATCCCGGAATCTCCCCGACCGACCGGGAGGCGGTGCTGCGCAACATCTACGACGGCCTGGTCGGACACACGCCGGACGGGAAGGTGATACCGCAACTCGCCACCGCCTGGCGCAAGGTCGGGCCGGCCGTGTACGACTTTACGCTCCGGCCGGGCGTGAAATTCCAAAACGGCGACCCGGTCACCGCGGACGACGTCGTGTTCACCTTCCAGCGGGTGCTGACGCCCGGCGCGATCGCCGGCGTCACGAGCACACGCAAGGATCTGCTCGGTCCGATCCTCCGTGTGCAGAAGCTCGACGAGTCGCACGTGCGCTTCGTCTACAGCGCCTCGTTCCCGGAGCCGCTCGTGCTGCAGTCGCTCGTCCATTTCCAGATCGTCCCGCAGAAGTACGTGCAGCAGGTCGGTGAACCCGGTTTCATGGCGAAGCCGGTCGGCGCGGGGCCGTTCCGGTTCGTGCGCGGGGCGCTGAACTCCGAGATCGTTCTTGAGCGCTACGACGGCTACTGGGGTGGCCCGGCGAAGCTGCGGCAGGTCATCTTCCGCATGATGCCGGAGCCGTCCAGCCGGATCGCAGCGCTCCTGTCCGGCGAAGTGCAGATCATCCAGGAGGTGCCGCCGGACCTGGTGGATCGCCTGAAATCGAGCTCGAACGTCCAGGTGAAGACCGCGGAAGGCACCCGATCCTACGAGATCGAGTTCAACACCAAGGCCGAGCCGTTCAGCGACGTGCGAGTCCGGCGGGCGATGAACTACGCGGTCAACTGGACCCCCATCCTCCGAGATATCTACCACGGCTACGGGACGCGCCTCTCGACGGCATTCCTCCCGAGCGGCTTCGGGTATGACGCCTCGCTCAAGCCGTATCCGTACGACCCCGCGAAGGCGCGGGAACTGCTGAAAGAGGCGGGGTACTAACGGCGGTACGGCGCCGAGACCTGACTTCTATGTAGGCCCGCCGCGCGCCGGCGGGCGGCGGAGTTTGCGATGCGGCTGCTGAGGATCGCCCATCGGTTGCTGCTGGCGGTGCCGGTCGCGCTCGGCGTCGCGGTGCTGGCGTTCTTGTCCCTACACCTGCTGCCCGGCGACCCGGTGCAGATCATGCTGGGCGACACCGCCTCGAGCGCCGCGACGATCCAGACGGTCCGCCACGAACTGCACCTTGACCAGCCGCTGGGCGTCCAGCTGGGGCTGTTTTTCGCCGGTCTGGCGCACGGCAATCTCGGCACCTCGATCGTGCAGAACCGCCCGGTGGCAGCGCTGATCGCCGACGCGCTGCCGGCGACGATCGAGCTCACGGTCGCAACGATCGTCATCGCCGTGCTGATCGCGGTACCGATGGGCCTTGTGAGCGCGCTGCGGCCGCGCTCCCTGATCGACCGGGCGGTGTTGTCGACGTCGCTGCTCGGCGCGAGCATGCCCGCGTTCTGGTTCGGCCTGCTGCTGATCCTGTTCTTCGCCGTGAACGCGCGCCTGTTGCCGACAGCGGGACAGATCGATCCGACGATCGGCGTGGCGCCGGTGACCGGCTTCGTCCTGGTCGACGCCGCGCTGGCGCGCAGCGGCGCCGCGGTGGCGAGCGCGCTGCGCCACCTGCTGCTGCCGGCGTTCACCCTCGGGGTGGTGTTTGCCGCGGTGTTGGCACGGACCGTACGGTCGTCGATGATCGACGCCCTGCACCGCCAGTACGTCACGACCGCCCGCGCGAAGGGCCTCCCGGAAACAGCCGTGGTGATCAGGCACGCGCTGCGCAACGCGCTCATTCCCGCGATCACCGTCGCCGGCCTCCAGATCGGCGAGCTGCTCGGCGGCAACATGATCGTCGAGACGGTGTTCGCGTGGCCGGGGCTCGGGCGCCTCGTCGTCAACTCGATCTTCGCCCGCGACTACCTCGTCGTGCAGGCGGCCGTGATGCTGTACGCCCTCACCTACGTTGCCGCCAACCTCGCGGTCGACGTGGCGTACACCGCGCTCGACCCGCAGATGGACGTCACGTAATGGACGCCGAGCCGGCCGGCACCGGGGTACTGCCGATCTTCTATCCGGTGCGGCGACACGGCGCCCGCGCGCTGTCGTCGCTCGGCCGCATCGCGCGGGGCCTCGGCC
>DATEGA010000165.1:0-10771 GCA_035280345.1 bacterium
CGCCGCAGGCCGGTCTCGGGATCGAGGTCGAGGAGGAGGGTCAGATCGGGCCGCAGCCCCCCGGTCGCGGCGTCGTTGACGGCGCGAACAAGATCGACGCCGAGGTCGCGGGCCACACCTTGATAGGCCAGCGACGCGTCCACGTACCGCTCGCAGACGACGACCCGCCCCCGCGCGAGCGCGGGGGCGATGACCTCGGCGACCAGCTGCGCCCGCGAGGCGGCGAACAACAGCATTTCTGTCCTGGGCGTGAGCTCGGCGTGGCGGGGATCGATCAGCAGCGCACGGATCTGTTCCCCGATCGCGGTGCCGCCGGGCTCGCGCAGCGGCACGACGTCCCGGCCGTCCGCCCGAAGGTGCTCGATCAGGAGCCCCGCCTGCGTGGTCTTGCCGGCGCCGTCCGGCCCCTCGAGCGTGATGAACAGGCCGCGCTGCCTGTTCGCCTCCCCCCTACTGGGGATAGATCACCACGCGGCGGAACGGGTCGGTCCCCTTGCTCTCCGACGCGAGGCCGTACCGCTGGATCAGCTGATGCTGCAGCCGGCGGAGGTAGGAGTTCTGCGGCCCCAGTTCCACCGGCTGGGCCGCCGCCATCACTTCCGAGATCGCCTCTTCCGCCTCGCGCATCGCCTGCTCTTCCGGACTCATCCGGTCCTGCACGCCAAAGATCTCACGCAGCACGGTTTCGATCTGCGAGAGCGTGTTGCTCTTGATGATATGCGTCGGCAGGCCGCGCGTGCCGGCCTCGCGCAGGCGCTTCGGCTGCCGCCGCTCCTGCGACTTGAGGGTCAGCAGAACATCGGCGTCGTGCAGCGCCTCGGCGATCATCGCCGGTACCCGCAACTCGCGGATGGCGCGCTCGAGGCGGTTGCGGCTGACCGCGTAGGGATAGATGCGCACGACCTTCTGGGGCGGCGCCGCCGGCGCGCGATGGCCATTGCCGTTCGCCGCCGCGGCCACGGCGTGCCCCGCCATCTCGCCGCTGGTGATCCGCACTTCGCCCTCCGGAGTCCGCGTGCGGATCTCCGGCCGCGGCAGCGCGCCGCGAAGAAACCGGTCGACCACGTGGGCGACGTCGTGGTGCACGGCGAGCCGGTCCTTGTCCTGGATTTCGATCACCACGTCGAACGTCGGCGGCGCCTTGCGCTCAAGCACCGTCTTCTGGGTGCCGCGGCGCCGCGCTTCGTCGTCGCCGAGAGTTACGGCCTGGATGCCGCCGACCAGATCGCACAGCGTCGGGTTCTGCAGCAGGTTGTCGAGCGTGTTGCCGTGGGCCGTCGCGATCAACTGCACCCCGCGCTCGGCGATCGTGCGCGCGGCCTGGGCTTCCGCCTCGGTGCCGATCTCGTCGATGACGATGACCTCGGGCATGTGGTTCTCGACGGCCTCGATCATCACCGCGTGCTGCAATTCAGGGTACGGCACCTGCATACGCCGTGCCCGGCCGATGCCCGGGTGCGGAATATCGCCGTCGCCGGCGATCTCGTTGCTGGTGTCGACGACGACGACGCGCTTGGCCGCCTCGTCGGAGAGCACGCGCGCGGCCTCGCGCAGCAGCGTCGTCTTGCCGACGCCGGGGCGCCCGACCAACAGCACACTCTGCCCGGCCTCGATGACGTCGCGCACGATGTCGACGGTGCCGAACACCGCACGGCCGACACGGAGCGTGAGACCGATCACGTCGCCCGCGCGGTTGCGGATCGCGGAGATGCGGTGGAGCGTGCGCTCGATGCCGGCCCGGTTGTCCTTCCCGAAGGCGCCGATGCGGCTGGCGACGTGGTGGAGATCTTCGCGGGAGACGAACCCGTCCGAGATCCGAACCACTCGCGCGGGGAAGCGGCCCTCGGGCTCCCGGCCGAGGTCAAGCACGATCTCGAGCAGTGTGTCGAGATCGCCCTGCATTTCGATCTCCCGGCGGATCCCCGGCGGCAGGATTTCGAGCAGCAAATCCAAGTTGTCGGTAATCCGAATCTGGTGGCCTGCGACCACCATCTGTCACCTCACCAGTTCGTTCTCGATGCCCCGGCGGCGTCGATGCTGCGATTACCGGCCTGAAAATGGGCCGGCGGGGCCCCGGAAAAGACAAGGAGGAGAACCGCGCGGGTTCCCCTCCCGTCGTGTCCACCGATATCGGCGAAGCATCGCTACCATTATTATAGGTTTCCCCGCCCTGCCCTGCAACGATCTTCCAAATCACCGGCTACTCCACCTCTAAGATCAGGCACTTCAGGTACCGAGTCTCCGGCACCCCCAATGCCACCGGGTGGTCCCGGGCCTGGCCGCGGCGCTCGACGACCCGGACCCACCGCCCGGCGTCCCGTGCCGCGTCCTGAACCACCGCCTCCAGCACGGCCTCGCCCACGTGGTACGAGCAGGAACAGGTAACAAGCCAGCCTCCGCGGCGCAGTATTTTGAGGGCCCGAAGGTTGATCTCTTTGTACCCGGCAAGACCGCGTTCGAGCGCCGCGCGCGTCTTCACAAAGGCCGGGGGGTCGAGGATGACCGCGTCGAATCGCACGCGCCCACGATCCAGGCGCCGCAGCTCGTCGAAGGCGTTCGCCGTCACCACCCGGCACCGGCCGGTCACGCCGTTCAGCGCCGCGTGCCGCGCGATCGCGGCGGAGGCCGGCGCGGAGATCTCGACTGCGGTCACGTCCGCACCGCGGCGGGCGGCGTGGACGGCCCACGCGCCGGTATAGGCGAAAACGTCCAGGACGTCGCCGCGGACGAGCTCCGCCGCATAGACGCGGTTCTCGCGCTGGTCGAGGAAGAAGCCGGTTTTCTGCCCGTCGGCGACGTCCGCGACGAATTGCGCCCCCGCCTCGTCGATCGTCACCTCAAGCGGTCCGCCGCCGGCCCCGCCGTCGCCCGCGGCCGCGTCCGGCCCGCCTGCCACCCAGCCGCGCTCTTGAGTCAGCCCCTCGAGCCGGCGGACCGCGGGATCGTTGCGGGCGTAGACCGACGCGGCACCGGTCAGTTCCAGCAGCAGACGCGCCAGCATTTCCTTCCGGCGGTCCATGCCCGCGGTCAGCGTCTGCACAACAAGCGTGGCGGCGTAACGGTCGACGACGAGCCCGGGCAGCAGATCGCCCTCGCCGAAGACGAGGCGGTACGCGGTGGTGTGCGCGACGACGCCCCGCCGAAACGCGGCCGCGCGTTCGAGCCGCTCCCGGAAAAACGCTTCGTCGAGCTCGCGGTCGTCGCGCGTCAGTAACCGGACGGTGATGAGCGAGCGCGTGTTGATGAAACCGGTGCCGAGATGGCCGCCGCCGACATCGTGGACGGCGACGGCGTCGCCGTCCTGGGGATCGCCGAGCACGCGCGCGATCTCGCCGCGGTAGACCCAGAGATGGCCGGCGCGCAGCCGCGCATCGCGCCCCGGATGGAGCACCACCGCAGGGCGCGTCGGGAAACGTGCCGAGATCCTGTCTGGCGCAGGACCTCCGGCCGGCCTGGGGTCCTTAGAAGAGGCTGGTCTGGGCCGGCTGCGCCGCCGCCGCCCGGCGTTCCTCGTCCGCCGCTCCTCCGAACACATTGATCTCGCCGAAGAGGCCGTCGTAGCCGGGCCGGATCTCCACCCGGCCATCGCGCACGCGCCCCACGCCGTCCACGACGCGCGGCCGCGTGTGCCTCGCCAGCTCGTCGAGCGGCACGTCCAGCAGCACGTTGAACTCTCCACCGAGCGCGCGCACGACTTTGAAGTACTCCTCGCGCACAGCGCCGGTGCCGGGCTGCGACCCGAACGCCGCGGCGATGATCTCCTCGAGGGGGATGAGGTTCCGAAACGGCACGCGGCCGTCCGCCCCTGCGTGTTCCGGCCGGTCCGCGAGCGCCTCGACGCGCGACATTACGCCGACCGTGACCGGCCGGCCGCACCCGGGACACCGGCCGCCCGCCGCGCGGGTCTCGGCCGGCGACATCCGCTGTCCGCAGGCCCGGTGGCCGTCGAAGTGATACTTGCCTTCCTCCGGAAAGAACTCGATCGTAAACAAGAACCGCGCGCGGTCCTCGCCCCGCAGCACGCGCAGCATATCCGCATAGTCCAGCTCACAATCGAGCGCGTTGGCCTCGCGCCCGAGCTTGGCCGGAGAGTGCGCATCCGAGTTGCTGACCAGCATGACGCCGTCCAACTGCGACAACCGCCAGTTCATCGGCGGATCGCTGCTGAGTCCCGTCTCGACCGCGCGAATGTGGCGCGCCTGGTCCCCGAAGCACTCCGAGAGCGCGTCGAACCCCGAGTTGCTGCCGTAGAGGGAGAACCACGGCGTCCAGACATGCGCCGGGATTACCATGCAGTCCGGCGAGATCTCCATTACGTACTCGACCAGCTTGTTGCTGGGCAGAGAGAGCGTCGGGCGGCCGTCCGCCATGAGGCTCCCGAAACGCGCCAGCACCGCGTTGATCCGGTCGACGACCTCGAAGGTCGGCGCGAGGATGACGTTGTGGATCTTGCGAAGGCGGCCGGTCTGCGGGTAGATGTTGCTGACCTCGACGGTCAGCATGAAGTGTTGCGCCCCGTACGTGAAGAGGCCGCGGCCGTTCGGCTTGAGCTTGGCCTTGAGCTCGCGAAGCCACACCGGGTGCGTGAAGTCGCCTGTGCCCACGACGGTGATGCCCTTGAATCCGCACCACCGGGCGAGATTCTCGACGTCCATGTCCCGGCTGGTGGCGCGGCTGAATTTCGAGTGGAGGTGCAGGTCGGCGATCACCATCCGTGGGGCCTGCATGTCAGATGGTTTCACGCGCCGGAGACCTTCTCCTCCGTCTGCTACATCTGCACGAGCATGCCGTGCACGAGGGCCTGCCCGACGACGGGAAGAAGCACCGGGCGCCGCAGCGCGGCGGCCGCGAGCGTCCGCAGGAGCGGTATGTAGATTCGCGACTGATACTGAGTGTCGCCGTCGGCCTCCACGCTGGCGCGCACGCCGGGGTTCGCGTGGATGAAGCGCATGACGAGATCGAGCTCGCGGTCGGCGAGCCGGTTGATCACGCGCCGGCCGAGCGCCGTGAACGCCACCTCGCGCCCGAACGCCCGCCGCCACCCGCGCTCGTACGCCTCCGCCGCCCTGCGGTCTCCAGCCGCGTACCGCGCCGCCGCGGTCCCGGCAAGGCGGCCCGCGATCATGGCGAAGTAGATGCCGCCGCCGGAGGTCGCCTTGACCTGACCGGCCGCATCGCCGACAACCAACATGCCGCCGCGCGACGTGGGTGCGCGACCGGCCAACATCGGGATCCGGCCGGCCACCTTGCGCACGACGGCCGCGCCGGCCATGCGGCGGCGCAGCGCCGGATGCGCGGCCAGCAGCCGTTCCAGAAAGTATATGGGAGCGTGCACCGTCTCCCGCGGATCCACCGCAAGACCGACGCGCGCGCGGTCCCGGCCGACCGGCAGCAGCCAGGCGAAGAACCCGGGGGCGATCGCACGCCCAAAGAACATCTCGGGCGTGTCCGGCTCGAGGCCGCCGACGCCCTGCATCTCGTACTGGAGGCCGTTCGCCCACGTTCGTACGAGGCGCAGCCCGAGCGCGGCCGGCAGTCGCGGGGAAGCGCCCTCGGCGTCGATCACGGTTCGCGCCTCGGCCTGAAACGTCCCCGGCTGTCCGGCGTACGAACCGTCCACGCGCAGCCAGCCGCCGCGGTGCTGCGCGTCCGTGACCCGCACGCCGGTGAGGACCTCCGCGCCCACCCGCGCCGCGCGTGCGACGAGCCACCGGTCGAAAAGGACGCGGTCGACGACATACGAGTCGGCGGACGGACGCCGCACATGTACGGCGACACCGCCCGGCGAGTGGAACACGGCGGCGCTCAGCGCGTTGATGGCAAGCGTCCGAGGCAGATCGAACTCGCGAAAGGCGTGCAGCGAGAGCTTGCCGGTGCAGTGCGTGGGAAGGCCGACGGAGTGGTGCTCCTCGAGCAGCAGGGTTCGAAGCCCCCGTCCCGCCGCGGCCCGCGCCGCTTCGGCGCCCCCAGGCCCGGCGCCCACGACAACAACGTCATAGCGCGCCACGGGGCAACCGGGTTCGATGGCGCAGGAGGGCATTTCCTGCCCTCGTGCTTACGTTAAAATGAGCAGCATGGCGCACTCAGGCCGGGCAGGGGTGTTCACGCGCGTCACCGCGCCGGCCGCCTGCCTGCTTTTGGCGCTCACCCTGGCCGTCGCGGCCGGCCTGGCACGGCCCGCGCACGCCGCCCCGGTCACGCCGGAGAGCGTCCAGCGGGAGCGACTGTCCTTCCCAGGCGCGGTGGAGCCGCACACGCCGGCCGACCTCAACCGCGTGGACGCCTACCGTTACGCGGCGGACCTGACGGCCAACCTCAACGGCCGGCCGGACACAGTGCTCGTCCTGATTCCGGGCCTCAACTCCGGACCCAACACGCTCGACCTGCTGGCTCGGGCGCTCATCAGCCGCAACCCGACGCTCGAGGTGTGGATCGCCGAGCCGCGGGCCGGCATCCTGCAAGACCGCCGGGGAATCACTGCGGCGCTCGCCGCCCGCGATCCGGATTTCGCGCTCGGCTATTATTACGGCGATCTCGCGATCGACGGACAGAAGTACAAGGCGCTGGATCCGAAAACGGTCCCCTCCGCGGCCTATTGGGGGCTCGACCTCCACCTGCGCGACGTACGGGTCGTTGTGACGGAGGTCCGCAAGCGGTTTCCGTACGCGCGCGTGCTGCTCGGCGGGCACTCGCTCGGGGCGATGTACGCCGCGCTGTACGTCGGCTACGACTTCGGGCGCGTCCCGGGCCACGAGCCGGTGCCGATGATGGCGGACAAAATCGCCCCGTCGCCACAGGCCGGCTACAAGGACGTCGACGGGCTCGTGCTGATCGACGGCATCCCGCTTCACCTGCCGGTCTCCCTGCAGCCGTCGCAGTATCTCGAGGGCCTCACGTTCCCGCTCGTGGGGCGGGTCCCCGGCATCGACGCGCTGCTCGCCGCGGATCCCAACAAGCGTGTGAGCCCCTTTACCGACACCTCGAGCATCGCGCGGACGCAGGACAGCATCTTGTTCGATACAGTGGCGGTATACGCGTATCTGCGCCCGGATGCGCCGAGCACCATCCCGGGGTATCCACGCAACGGCCTCTCCATCACGAACGAGGCATTGCTCGCGGCGATCCTGTCCGATCAGATGGAGCCGGACATGTTCATCCGGGCGTCGATCGGCAGCCCCCTCGGTGTGTTCGACCGGATGCCCGACCCGGCCAACATCTCGCCGACCGGCCTTCTCAAACTCTCGACCGGACGTCCGGTCGCGGGCCAGAGCCTGATCCAGTGGATCCCCTACGATCGCAGCACCCCACGCGGTCTGGTCGACCTGCGGGCGCTCGAGGCGGCAATCC
Source organism: bacterium (assembly GCA_035280345.1). Classification (GTDB taxonomy): domain Bacteria; phylum Sysuimicrobiota; class Sysuimicrobiia; order Sysuimicrobiales; family Segetimicrobiaceae; genus DASSJF01. The sequence goes on from DATEGA010000165.1 coordinate 7,348, forward strand.
TTCGCCCTGACGGCGACTTCACGGAATGGTACATGCCGTGGCGGCTCGTGCTCGACCTCGGCCTCTCGTTGAACCTCGATACGAGCGGCGAGTTCGCGCGCCGGTACATCAGCCTGACCCAGATGCAGTACGTGGACGTGCCGATTCTGCTCCTCGGCGCGGGGCGCGGCCTCGTCCGGACGCCGCAGCTCGCGAAGTTTTACCTGGACCACATCGCGACACCGCGCGGCCGCGTGCGCATCAAAATCTTCCCGCCGTACTCGCATCTCGACATCGAAGACGCGGTCGACAACCTGGCCGTCGGCGAGATCCTCGACTGGATACCGGGCGTGCCGCACCGGACGCCCCAGTGACGCGGAACTTTCGCCGCCGCCGCGCCGTTGTTCGCGGCATGAGCCCGCGCCAGACGCTCCTCGCGATCGCCGCCGCGGCCGCCGCGGTATGGGCGCTCTGGCCCGCGTCGCCCGCCGGCGCCCAAGCGTGCACGGTGCCGGCGTTCCGGTACCGCCACGGGATCGTCTCGTTTACGGAGCGCGGCGCGACCACCAACGTACGCGTCGAAATCGCCGACACCGAACAGACTCGGGAGATCGGCTTAATGTGCCGGCATGCCTTGGACCCGGACGCGGGCATGCTGTTCGTCTTCGAAGATCTGACGCGCGCCCCGTTCTGGATGAAGAACACGCTGATCCCGCTCTCCATCGCCTTCCTCGACAACCGCTGGCACGTGGTCGGCCTCGACGACATGCGCGTCGCTGCGAATCCTGCGGACCCGCCCCCCAGTGACCTGTGGGCGCCGGCCAAAGCCTACCGCTACGCGCTCGAGGTGAATCAGGGGTTCTTCAAGACGCACGACCTCGACAATAAGGCCCAGGTCCGTTTTACATCCGGGGAACCGCCAAAGCCGTAACCGCGGCCCGTTCCGTCCGGAAGCCCCCAGGACACGCGCGGGACCGCGTAAAATCGCCGATTTTCGAGCGTTTTGGCTCAAAATTGCTTGAAGCGGCCCGGCTCCATTGTTATTGTTATGAGAGTTACGCCGCGCACGTACCGTCCGGGAGGCCTGAATGAGCGAATCTGCCATTACGCTGCCATCCTTCGGCGGCCTGGAGTCGCTGCTGCTGTGGTTCGTCCTCGCCGCCGCGGCCGCCGCCCTGCTTTACGGATGGTGGCTCGTGGCAAGGGTCCTTCGTCGCAGCCCGGGACCGGCGTCGATGCAGAGCGTCGCCGCCGCGATCCAGGAGGGCGCACGGGCGTATCTGACGCGGCAGTTCCGGACGATGGCGCTGTTCATCGTGCTGATCACCATCGCGCTCTACGTGCTGTACCGTCCGATCTACACCAATCCCGCGCTGGTCGCGGGCATCGCTCTCGCTTTTCTGATGGGCTGTCTCGCGAGCTACGGCGCGGGTTCCGTCGGCATGCAGCTGGCGGTCCGGGGGAACGTCCGGACCGCTCACGCCGCGACGCGGGGATTCCGCGAGGCGCTGGAGACGGCGTTCCAGGCCGGCACCGTCTCGGGGATGTTCACCGTCGGACTGGGCCTGCTCGGGGCGACGATCATCTTTGTGATCTTCCGCGGCGACGCGACGCGCGTGCTGGTCGGCTTCGGGTTCGGCGGCTCGCTGGTTGCCTCGTTCATGCGGATCGGCGGCGGCATTTACACCAAGGCGGCCGACGTCGGCGCCGACCTCGTCGGCAAAGTCGAAGCCGGCATCCCCGAGGATGACCCCCGCAACCCGGCGACGATCGCCGACAACGTCGGGGACAACGTGGGCGACTGCGCCGGCATGGCGGCCGACGTCTTCGAATCGTACGAGGTGACGCTCGTCGCCGCGATCATTCTAGGCGCGGGCACCCTGCTCGATCCGCACTTCCTCACGACGTACGGCGGCGCCGCGGGCGGTTTTGCGCTCAAGCTGATCCTCTTCCCCCTGCTCGTCCAGGCGATCGGCGTCTTCGCGTCAATCATCGGGACGTGGGCGGTGCGGGCGCACGACACGGAAGCCGACCCGATGCGCCCGATCACGAGCGGTTTCTGGGTGGCGAGCGGGGCGGCGGTCGTCGGCTTCGCCGCGGTCAACGCGTTCTACCTCACCGACCCCCGGACCGGCGCCCCTGACTGGCGCTTCACGTTCGCGACGCTCACCGGGCTCGTCCTCGCCGGCGTGATCCGGTGGCTCACCGACCAGTACACGAGCACGAACCGTCGTCCGGTCAGCGAGATGGCGTACGCCACAAAGACCGGGCCGGCCACGCTCATCTTGTCCGGCCTCGGCTTCGGGCTCGAATCGTCGGTGTGGTCGATCCTCGCGATCGGCGCGACAATCCTCGCGTCGTTCACGATCTTCCAGGGCGACATCGCGCTCGCCGGCTACGGCATCGCGCTGTCCGGGCTCGGGCTCCTGACGGTCACGGGCTACATCCTGGCGATGGACACCTTCGGCCCGATCGTCGACAACGCGAACGGCATCTTCGAGATGTCCCGTGTCGGCGGCGAGGAGCCGGGCCGCATCATTGCCCACCTCGACCAGGCAGGCAACACCACGAAGGCCCTCACGAAAGGCTTCGCGATCGCGACGGCCGTGATCGCCGCGACCGCGCTGTTCCGCTCGTTCGTCGACCAGGCGCACCTGCTCCCGGCGGCCGCCTCGTTGGGCGCGATGCTCTCGCAGGGCGGCGAGGCGGCGACGACCGCGCTCGAGCGGGTCGGGATCCAGGTCAACCTGCCGCTGGTGTTCATCGGCATGCTGATCGGGGGCGCCGTCCCGATCCTCGTCTCCGCGTTCCTGATCCGCGCGGTCGGCCGGTCCGCGTTCGATGTCGTGGAAGAAGTCCGGCGGCAGTTCCGCACCATCCCCGGCATCATGGAGGGCACGGGCCGGCCGGACTACCAGCGCTGCGTCGACATCGTGACGCAGGCCGCGCAGCGGGAACTGCTGGCGCCCGCGGTCGTCGCGATCTCTGCCCCGATCATGGTCGGGATCGGGCTCGGCGCGGCGCCGCTCGGCGCGTTCCTCGCCGGGGCGATCCTCACCGGCCAGCTGATGGCCGTTTTCATGGCCAACACCGGCGGCGCATGGGACAACGCGAAGAAGAAGATCGAAGACGGGTTCCTCGGCGGCAAGGGGACCGAGTATCACAAGGCCGGCGTGATCGGCGACACGGTCGGCGATCCGCTGAAAGACACCGCCGGGCCGGCGCTCAACCCTCTCATCAAGGTCATGAACCTCGTCAGTATCCTCATCGCGCCGGTCGCGATCCTGCCGATCGGTTGGGGGGTGCGCGGCGCGGTCGTCGTGGTCACGTTCGCGCTGATGGCGTGGGCGGTCGCGATCAACCGGCGGAGCTCCGTCTCGCCGGAGGACATGGCCGCGGCGGCGCATGGCGCGCCGGCGGCGGCCGGGGCGCCGCTGGTTTCCTC
>DATEGA010000166.1:0-3140 GCA_035280345.1 bacterium
CTTGCGTCGGTCGGGGTGCTCGCGATCGAGAATGTCCTAACCGCGGAGAAACCGAGCCTGATTCGCTTCCTCATGAGCGGCCTTTCCGAAGGCCTGATGTTCGTCGGAAGCCGCCAATACGTCGCGGGCACCGAGGCGGTCCTCCAGTCGATCTATCGAAGCCATGCACTCGCCGTCCAAGACTCCCTGTGGTCCCTCGCCGCCGACTTCCGCGATCCGGAAACGCTCGACTCGATCCGCGAGGTGCGCGCGGCAATCGGAACGTTGTTCGAGAAGGTCGACGAGCGTGGCGTGCCGCTCGGGGCGAAGCTCAGCCTGCTCCATCAGCTCTATGGACTCGTCGCCGTCATTCGGTGCGCGACCCTCGTCGACGACCTCCGCCGCCTCCCGTGAGTGACTTCTGAAAATGGTTATATAACGTACTATCCTACGTCGAAAGGGGTACCCCTCTGCCGAAGTACGTCTATGCGTTCGAAGAGGGCAACGCCTCGATGCGCGAACTGCTCGGCGGCAAAGGCGCCGGGCTCGCCGAAATGAGCCGAGTCGGGCTGCCGGTCCCGCCCGGCTTCACGATCACGACGGAAGTGTGCAACTGGTACCTGGCGCACGACAGGACGTTCCCGCCGGGGCTCATGGATGGGGTGCGCCGGGCGCTCGCCACGGTCGAACGCAAGATGGGCAAACGGTTCGGCGATCCGAAGAACCCGTTGCTCGTTTCGGTCCGGTCGGGCGCGAAGTTTTCGATGCCGGGGATGATGGACACCGTGCTTAACCTCGGCCTCAACCCCGAGACGGTGCGCGGCCTCGCCGCCCTCACCGGCGACGAGCGCTTCGCCGAGGACGCCTACCGCCGGTTCGTGCAGATGTTCGGGAAGATCGTCCTCGACGTGCCCGGCGAGAAATTCGAGCATCTCATCGAGCAGCAAAAACAGCGGGTCGGCGCACGGCTCGACACGGATCTCTCCGCGGCGGACCTGCGGACGCTGTCCACGCAGTTCAAGGACCTGATCCAGCGGGAGACCAAGGTCACGTTTCCGATCGACCCGTGGGAGCAGCTCGAGATGGCGATCCGCGCCGTCTTCGACTCCTGGAACGGACGCCGCGCGATCGACTACCGGAATTCCCAGAAGATCCCACATGATCTCGGTACCGCTGTGAACGTTCAGACGATGGTCTTCGGGAACATGGGCAAAGACAGCGCAACCGGCGTCGCCTTCACCCGCAACCCAGCCACCGGCGAGAAGGCGCTGTACGGTGAGTATCTGCCGAACGCGCAGGGCGAGGACGTTGTTGCCGGCATCCGTACCCCGCATCCGATCGGTCAGCTCCATAGTGAGATGCCGGCCGTCTACAAGCAGTTTCTTAAAGTGGCGCAGATGCTCGAGCGCCACTACAAGGACGTTCAGGACCTGGAATTTACGGTTGAACGCGGCACGCTATGGATGCTCCAAACCCGAAGCGGGAAGCGCACCGCGCAGGCAGCCGTGAAAACCGCGGTCGATATGGTGCGAGAGCGCCTGATCACGAAAGACGAGGCGTTGCTGCGTGTCGACGCTGATCAAATTTATCAGCTGTTGTTGCCCGTGTTTGTCCCCGAAGACAAGGAAGCTGCGGCCCATGAGGGCAAGCTGCTCGCCCGAGGCCTCAATGCCTCGCCCGGTGCCGCGACCGGCAAAGCGGTGTTCGACCCCGACACGGCCGCGGAACTCGGTGGCCATGGAGAGGCCGTCATCCTCGTGCGTCCGGAGACCAACCCGGACGACGTGCACGGGATGCTTGCCGCGCGAGGTATTTTGACCGCACGCGGCGGAGCGACGAGCCACGCCGCGGTTGTCGCGCGAGGAATCGGCAAGCCGTGCGTCGCCGGTGTCGAGGCGATCCGTGTCGATCCGGAGGCGCGGCAGTTCAGTGTCGACGGACAGGTGATTCACCAAGGCGATTTTATCTCGATCGACGGTACCACCGGCGAGGTGTTTGGCCGTTCAATCAGCACAATTGAACCCGAATTTGAAAAGCAGCAAGACTTGCAGAACCTGTTGGCGTGGGCTGATAAGGCGCGTCGGCTGGGCATCTGGGCCAACGCCGACTATCCGAGGGACGCCGACCGCGCCCGGGCGTTCGGCGCCGAGGGCGTCGGGCTCTGCCGGACGGAGCACATGTTCTTCGAGGAAGACCGTCTGCCCATCGTCCGGCGGATGATCCTCGCGGAGACCGAGGCGGAGCGGCAGCGCGCGCTTGATGAGCTGCTGCCGGTGCAGCGGCAGGACTTCGTCGGCATTCTACGCGCGATGGCCGGCCACACCGTCGTGATCCGCCTGATCGATCCGCCGCTGCACGAGTTCCTTCCGCGCTACGACGAGCTGCTGGTCGAGGTGACGCAGCTCCGCGACCGCGGCGGCGATCCGGCGGAGCTCGCCGACAAAGAGCATCTCCTGCGCGCGGTGCAGGGGATGCGCGAGCAAAATCCGATGCTCGGCCTGCGGGGCATCCGGCTCGGCATCTTGTTCCCGGGTATCATCGACATGCAGGTCCGCGCGATCCTCGAGGCGACGTGCATCCTGGGAAAACAGAATGTCCGGACCCATCCGGAGATCATGATCCCGCTCGTCGGCCACGTAAACGAGCTGGCGGTGGTGGAGGAGCGCGTGCGGCCGCTCGCCGAGCGGGTGATGAAGGAGCAGGGAATCAAGGTGGCCTACAAGTTCGGGACGATGATCGAGGTTCCGCGCGCCTGCGTCGTCGCCGGCGAGATCGCCAAGCGGGCGGAGTTCTTCTCGTTCGGCAGCAACGATCTGACCCAGATGATCTTCGGCTTCAGCCGGGACGACGCGGAGGGCAAGTTCCTGCTGCAGTATGTGAAAGAGAAGATCCTGCCGGAAAACCCGTTCCAGGTGCTCGACGCCGAGGGCGTCGGCGTGTTGATCGACGTGGCGGTCCGCGACGGGCGCAAGACGCGGCCCGACATCGAACTCGGCATTTGTGGCGAGCACGGCGGGGATCCGGCGAGCATCGAGTTCTGCCACAAGGTCGGACTCAGCTACGTCAGCTGCTCGCCGTACCGTGTGCCGACGGCCCGGCTGGCCGCCGCGCAGGCGGCGCTCCGGGAGCGCCGGACGCGCGCCGAGCGCGACAAGTAACGC
>DATEGA010000167.1:0-4898 GCA_035280345.1 bacterium
CACGCAGGCGCTCCTGGGCGCCAACGCGCTGCTCGTCATCCTACCGCTCGTCTTCATGGTGCTGTCGTCGCTCAAGACGACGCGGGAGATCTTCCAGAGGCCCTTCGGCCTCCCCGCCGTGCCACGGTGGGACAACTACGCGCAGCTGTGGACCGCCGCCCATTTTGCGGCCTACATGTGGAACAGCGTCGTCGTGACGGTGATCTCCATGGCCCTCGTGCTGGCGGCGGGGACCCTCGCCGCCTACGCGCTCGGGCGGTACCGGTTCCGCGGCAACGACCTGATCTATCTGTTCTTTCTCAGCGGCATCATGGTGCCGATTCGCCTCGCGATCATCCCGCTGTTCGTCATGATGCGAGACTTGAGACTGCTCGACTCGCTGGCGTCGCTCGTGCTGGTCTATGCCGCGTCCGGCCTTCCGAGCGCGATCTTCATCCTGACCGGCTTCTTCCGGGCGCTGCCGCCGGACCTCGACAACGCGGCGCGCGTTGACGGGGCGGGCGAGGCCGCCATCTTGTTCCGCGTGCTGCTTCCGCTCGCGCGCCCGGCGCTCGCGATCGTGACGGTGTACAACATCATCCCGATCTGGAACGACTTCTTCTTCCCGCTGGTGTTTATCCACGAGGATCGCCTGAAGACGCTGCCGCTCGGCCTCACGGTGTTCTTCGGGCAGTACGCCACCAACTGGGCGGCGCTGTTCGCCGGGCTGACGCTCTCGGCCGCGCCGGTGCTGCTGCTCTACGTCGTGATGTCGCAGCAGTTTATCAAGGGCCTGACCGCCGGCGCGGTCAAAGGGTAGTCCGCCGGCGCGCTACACCGCCGGCGAAAAGTCCGTCGCCTGCAGCAGAGCGGTCCGGATGCTCTCGACGATGAAGCCATGCTCATGGCTCTTCGTGCGCGCCGCCTGCCATTCCGGATCGCTCTGGAAGGCTCCCCAGCGCTTCTCGCGATCTTCCCAGTTCTCGTAGCGCGTCATGTAGACGAGCTCGTCCACCTCGCCGACGATCGTCTCCCAGAATCCGACGACGTGGATGCCGTGCTTCTTGAACAGCCGCATCGTCGCGTTGCGAAACCGGGCCAGCACGTCGGCCTTGCGGCCCGGCATGCAGCGGTAGACGCGCAGTTCGTACATCATCGGCGGCACCTCCATGTGTTGCGGCGGTCGCAGCCGCGGCCGCCGGGTCACTCAGGCTCAGATCGATGCGAGGACTACTGCGCGGCGCGGCGGCCGTCGCCGAACAGCAGCGCGAGGCCGGCCGGCGACGTGAACATCGCACGGTGATCGTGGCCGACCCCCGGCACGATGTGAAGCGAGTGCGTCGCCCGCACGGCCGGCCCGAGCAGCGCCTGGACGTACCGGAAATACCGCTGGCCACGCTCCAGGCGGGTCGCTCCCTGCGCCATCGCGCCGCAGGATTTGTCGAGCGAGTCGCTGTTGGGATCCGCGTCCGCCTCGCCGAGGAGGTAGGCGACCTCACGGCGTCCGTACTCGTGCGCTATGGCGGCGCCGTCCGCGCCGCCGAACTCCGCCAGGGCCGCGGCGCCGTACTCGTTGGGCTGCTCCAGCCCGTAGCGGTAGCGGTTGTAGTCCGCACACCGTTCGCGGGTATACAGGGCGAGCGTGCCGCCGCCGTCGAGGCGGCGGCCGTCGAAGTAGAGATACGACGACGGATTCGAGACGACGTAACGGACCGCGACGCCGGCCCCACGCAGCGTCGTGTGCGCGCGGTTGAAGGCGATGTACCGGTGGACGAACTGGCCGCCCGCCGAATGACCCGCGACCACCACGCTCTGCAGCGCCGGAAAGCGGTCGCGATCCAGCACCGCGGCGAGCATCGCGTCGAGGACGGCGAACGAGCTCGGGCCGCTCTCGGGGTGGACGCTCCGCTCGCCGATCTTCCAGCCTTCGGGCGTCCAGTAAGGGATGTCCGCATCGGGCTTGAGCGCGTCCGCGTCGGGCGTTGCGAGAAACTGCGGCGCCGTCACCAAGACGTGGTCGGGGCGCGCTCCCGCGGCGTCCGCGGCCGCGACGGTGCTCGCGAAGTAGACGTCCGCGTTGCGAAGCGTGCCATTGATCATCACGATGAAACGCGTCACCGCGGGGTGCCGCGCGAGGAGATCGCCGGTAGCGTAGTGGGGCATCCCGACCGTGCGGCCACCCGCGGCCACCGGAAAGAACCGGTCGGCGATCCGCGTGACGGTCGCAGGGGTGCGTTCGGTTTGCTCGGGGGCGGTCACGACGACTCCTACCCCGGCGTCTCAGAAGACTCCTGTCACAAGGGCTCCGCCGTGACGCGACCGTATCAAAGCCGCGTGTCCGCGCCGTCCGTGGTCTCGCTCGACGAGATTCGCGCCGCTCGGGATGTCGTCGCCGGCCGGTTGGTCCGCACACCGTTGCTGTGCGTCGATCTCCCGGCGTCCGGCCGCGCGAGCACGCCGGTGTGGCTCAAGGCAGAGAATCTGCAGAAGACGGGATCGTTCAAGCCGCGCGGCGTGCTCAACAAGCTCCGGCATCTCACGGTAGAGGAGAAACGCCGCGGGCTGATCACGATCTCGGCAGGCAACCACGCGCAGGCGCTGGCCTACGCCGCGGCCGTAGAGGGGCTGCGCGCCACCATTGTGATGCCGGAAGCTGCGAGCCCGACGAAGGTTGCCGCCACCCGCGGGTACGGCGCCGAGGTGGTGCTGCACGGAACGACTCAGCAGGCCCTCGACAAGATGCACGAGCTTCGCGACGCGCGTGGTCTCACGCTGGTGCATCCATATGACGATCCGCTGGTGATCGCCGGCCAGGGCACGGTCGGCCTTGAAATCCTCGAGGAACTGCCGGACCTAGACGTTATCGTCGTCCCGGTGGGCGGCGGCGGACTGATCTCAGGTATTGCGGCCGCCGTTAAGCAGAGCCGCCCGTCGGCCCGCGTCATTGGCGTCGAGCCGGAAGGCGCGCCGACGATGACCGAAGCGCTTCGCGCCGGGCGTCCGGTGCGGCTCGACCGCATCGCCACGATCGCCGACGGTCTCACCGCGCCGGTCGCGGGTCAACAGACGCTCGCCCACGTGCGGGCGCTGGTCGACGATGTCGTGCTGCTCTCCGATGCGGAGATTGCCGAAGGGCTGCGCGCGCTTCTGCGGCACGCGAAACTCGCGGCGGAGCCGGCGGGAGCCGCCACGGTCGCCGCTCTGCTCGCCGGCCGGGTCGCCGTGCCGTCCGGCGCAACGGTAGCGGCGGTGGTGAGCGGCGGCAACGTGGACCTCGGCCGGCTGCAGGAGGTGTTGGCCGCGACATCATTGTAGGTTCGAGACGGCCGCGTCCGGCGACTGGGACGGGGCCATTCATTCCCTAGACGGGAGGGGGAACAGCGGCATGACAAAACGGACCCTGATACTGCTTGTCGTCCTCTGCACCGCGGCATGGGCGCTCGCGCCGGCTCGGCTGCCGGCAAGCGCGCAGGCGCCGCGGACGGTCACCGTGGGGTTGTACGCGGATGCGATCAGCCTCGACCCCTACGACTCGAACGACAACCTGTCGCTCGGGGTGGAGCGGGAAGTCTACGACGGCCTGCTCGGCTTCGATTCGGACATGAAGGCGATTCCACAACTCGCCACCTCCTGGGAAGCGTCGCCGGACGCGAAAGTGTTCACGTTTCACCTGCGGCCGAACGTCAAGTTCCAAGACGGCACGCCGCTGGACGCGGAAGCGGTCAAGATGAACTTCGACCGCGCCCGCGACGCGACGCACAAGCTCAAGAAGTACAGCCTCTACGAGATGATCCAGTCGATCGATGCTGTCAACCCGACGACGGTCCGGTTCACACTCAAGCAGCCATTCGGCGCCATGCTGTTCAACTTCGCCCACCCGAGCGGCCGCATTCTCGCGCCGGCGCTGCTCAAAGAGGGCGAGGATGCAATCGCGCGCCGCCCGCTGGGCTCGGGACCGTTCCGATTTGTGAGCTGGACGCCGGGGCAGCAGATTATGCTCGAGCGAAACGCGAGCTTCTGGCAGAGCGGCGAGCCTAAAGTCGACCGGCTGGTGATCCGGTTCGTCACCGAAGACGCAAGTCGCGTCGCGCTGCTCCTCAGTGGCGATGCGCAGTTCATCTACCCGGTGCCCGGCGTGCAGCTCGAGGCGGTGTCCCGCGCGTCGGGCGTTGTCGTCCCAAAGCGCTGGAGCATCTTCGCCGGGGGCGTCGCGATGAACACGCAGCACGCGCCATTCAACGTGCTGCAGGTCCGCCAGGCCCTCAACTACGCGGTGGACAAGAACGCGTTCATTAAAGCGGTGCTAGCGGGAACGGCGCGGCCGATGGAGGCGCCGATGGCGCCGGGCGACGCGAGCTATCCGGGCCCCGTGCAGAAGGGTGGATGGCCGTACGATGTCGCCAAGGCCAAGCAGCTTCTGACGGAAGGCGGGTTCCCCAACGGCTTCCGCACGGTGTTGTGGACGTCCAACCGGACCGAGTCGGTGCGGACGGGCGAGTTCCTCCAACAGCAGCTGGCGCAGGTCGGTGTGCAGGTGCAGCTGGTGCCGATGGAGGCGGGTACGCTGACGGCGCTCGTCTACAAGCCGCTCAAGGAGAACCAGAGCCAGCTGAACCTGGTCGGCTGGTCGCCGTCGACCGGCGACGCGGACTGGGCGCTGCGGCCCAACTTTTACGGGGAGTCGTGGCCGCCGGTGCTGTTCAATCTCGCCTTTTATAAGAACCCGCGCGTGGATCAGCTGATTGCGGCCGCGCTGTCGACCGCCGAGCAGCGGAAGCGCACGGCCGCGTACGCCGAGGCCGACCGGCTCATCTGGAGCGATGCGCCGTGGATCTGGCTGCAGAACACGGAGATCTTGTCGGCAATGCGTAACAACGTCAAGGGGATGTACACGCTCGGCGACGGGATCGTCGATCTTC
>DATEGA010000168.1:0-25444 GCA_035280345.1 bacterium
GGCCATTTACGCGCCGGACGACGCCGTCGTGGGGAGCGACGTTCCGGTCCAGCCCGGCCAAGTCGTCCAGGCCGGCCAGACCCTGCTGACGCTGGTATTCTCGTCCCACAAGTGGGTGCAGGCGAACTTCAAGGAGACACAACTGGGCGGCGTCCATATCGGCCAGCCGGCCACCGTTCGGGTGGACCTGCTCGGCCGGACCTTCCGCGGCCACGTGGAGCGGTTGGGGCCCGCGACCGGAGCAGCACTCTCCGTCCTGCCGGCGCAGAACGCGACCGGCAATTTCACCAAGGTTGTGCAGCGGGTCCCGGTCCGGATCGCCCTCGACGACGCTCCCGACAGTCTTCAAGTCGGTCTCTCGGTCGAAGCCACCGTCGACACCACCGCGCGGCCGCTCCTTGCGAGCGGCGCCGGGGCGGACTCGCGCTAATGTCCGCGCAAGTTACCGGTACAGTCAAGGGCATCCCCGCCGCACCGGCCGCGCCGAACAAGTGGCTGGTGACGGCGGCGATCTCCCTCGGCACGCTCATGGGAACGATCGACACGTCGATCGTCAACGTCGCGCTGCCGCACGTTCAGGCGACGTTTGGGGTCGCCGTAACCGAGGCCACCTGGATCACCACGGCTTACCTTGTGGCGATCGTCGTGATGCTGCCGCTCACGGGGTGGCTCGGCCCGACGTTCGGCCGCAAGCGCGTCTATCAGACCGGGCTGCTCGTCTTTGTCGGCGCGTCGTTCCTCGCCGGTGTGGCGCCATCGCTGCCGGTTCTGATCGCGGCCCGCGTGCTGCAGGGCATGGGCGCCGCGGTTCTCGGCCCGACGGAGCAGGCCATCCTCCGGGAGACGTTCCCCCCGGAGCAGCAGGGTTTGGGGACGGGCCTCTACGGTTTGGTTCTGCTCTTCGGCCCGACGATCGGACCACTTTTGGGTGGTTTTATCACAGACAGTTACACGTGGCGGTGGATTTTCTTCATCAACCTGCCGGTTGGTCTGCTTGGCTTCGCCTTGGTGGCCGCCGTCATCCGCGAGACACCCCGGGCGCCGGGACCGATGCGGTTCGATTTCATCGGTGTCGGGCTGATGGCCGCCGGCCTCTCCAGCCTGGTAGTCGTGCTGGAGCAGGGCTATCGGTGGGAGTGGTTTGACTCGCCCCTCGTGTGGACGCTTGTGCTCATCTCCGGCTCGACACTGGCGCTGTTTGTTTACTGGGAGCTATTCGGAACCGAAACGCCGGCCGTCGATCTGCGCATCCTCGGGAGCCTGCCGTTTGCCGCCAGTTGGCTGAGCGTCGGCGCCGTGGGGTTCGGCCTGTTCGGTGGCCTTGTCATGATCTCGCTGTTTCTACAGAACGGGCTCGGCTACACGGCGTACCAGACCGGCGTTCAGTTCTTCCCGCGCGGGATCGTGTCGATGCTGGTGTCGCCGATCGGCGGCATCATCGCCGGCCGGCTGGGCCCGCAGTTCGTCGTCGGGCCGGGTCTGGTCCTCGCCGGGGCCGCGATGTTCATGATGTCGCGGTGGACGCTCGACGCCGGCTCGGCCCAGACCATGCTGCCGATGGTGCTGCTCGGAATCGGATTTCCGATGATGGTCGTCCCTCTGTTTGCGGGGGCGCTGAACGCGGTCGAACGACCGAAGGCGATCAAGGCGGCCAGCCTCTTGAACCTCATCCTGCAATTGGGCGGATCCTTCGGAACCGCCATGATCACCACTACTTTCGAAAGCCGGATGAATCTCTACCACGCCCGCCTCGCGGAGCAGGCCAGGCCGGATCACCCTGCGTGGGCCGAGGCGACGCGCCAGGTGCAGGCGTTAATGATGAGGAGCGGCAGCGACGCGACGACGGGCGGCCAGCAGGCGCTTGTGGCGCTCGACAACCTCATCACCGGTCAAGCCGCGGTCCTCTCCTTCGAGCACTCCTTCCTGATTGTCGCGCTAATGTTCTTCGGCACGCTCGTCCTCCTGCCGTTTCTCCCGCGCCGGGGGCGGCCGGCGCCGGGCGTGAGCGTGTCCATCGACCATTAGGGAGGGAGTGCGATGGTCATGCAACTGGCATTTCACAAGCGTTCGGCGCATACTGGAGCGGTGGAACGGCAGCCGCGGTCTCGCTGTCCGGTGTCGCTCGCCCTCGACGCAATCGGCGACAAGTGGAGTCTGCTGATTCTTCGGGATATTACCTTGCGCGAGAAGCGACGGTATCACGAGTTCCTGAATTCTGAGGAAGGTATCTCGACGAACATCCTGGCCGACCGGCTCGCGCGCCTGGAGCGGCAGGGGCTGATCTCCAAATCCGCTGACCCAGACGACCGGCGGCAGTTCGTGTATGCACCGACGCAGAAAGGCCTCGACCTGCTGCCCGTCGTGTTTGAGATGGCCCGCTGGAGTCTCAAGTACTCGCGGGCCGCGGATCGCAAGCCGTTCAGCGGGCGGCTGCGGCCCGTCGACGCGGAACGGATGAAGCAAGCCATGGCGCAGTATGTCGCATCCCGCGGCGGCGACCGCGAGCCGCACCGCCGCGTGACCCGGAAACGTCCCGCCTAGGGCTCCGCGAACCGCGGGACGAGATGGCCCGTCTGCGCTGAGCCGCCCGGAGCCGGCCGCCGCCGCGCGACCACCAGGCCGGCCAGCACCAGCGCGGCGCCGGCCACTTTCAGCACGCCGAACCCCTCGCCGAATAACAGCCACGAGGTCACGCCTCCGACGACCGGCACCAGGTACATGAAGACGGACGCCCGCGCGACACCCATGCGGGCGATTGTCCAGTTCCACAGCGTCCAGGCGGCGTACACCGGGGCGACCACCGTCCACGCGAAGGCGGCCCAGCCCGCCGGTGTGATGGCGTTCCACCGCAGGCCCCACACAGACGGCAGGAGCGCCGCGACGAGCGGCACGGTGCCGATCGTCAGCGTGTATGCCATCATCGCGGGCAGGCGGTAGCGCGGCAGCAGCGGCTTGCTCGCCACGGTATAGCCCGCGAAGAACGCCGCGCCCGCGAGACTCAGCAGGTCGCCGATCCAGTTCTGATCGGCCCGTAGGCGCAGCGCCGGGAGCACGAAGACAAAGGCGCCGGCCAGCGCCACGAGCATCCCCGCGTATTGGGCGCGCCCAATCGTCTCAAGCCGCAGTCTCCGCAGCAGCGCGTTCGCGAAGAGCGGCGCGAGTGCGATCAGCAGCGCGTTCGCGAACGGCGTCGTATAGGCCAAGCCGAACGTGCTGAGCGGAATGTACAACGAGTAGCCGAGGACGCCCGCAAGCGCGAGGGCCGGCAGGTCGCTCTTTGCCATGCCAATCGGGTCCCCTCGCTTCCGCAGCGCGAAGAAGACGCCCCAACTCAACGCAAGCATCCCGAGATAGCGCAGGCACATGAACCCCGACGGCCCGAACTGTAGAAGGGCGACCTTCTGGAAGGGGAAGCTCATCCCCCAGATCGAGACCACGAGCAGTGCGACGAGATCTGTGCCGGTCGACCGGCGCGGCGGGCGTGTCGTGCCCATGCGCGAAGCGTAGCCTGAAAGAACGCGGCGGGCTATCCGATTCTGCCCGCAAACCACTAAAATAATGTAGTCATCAGCCCGTTTTGGACACGCCACGCGATTGAGGACGTCGAGATGTGCCGAAACATCAAGACCTTGTTCAACTTCGAGCCCGTCGCGACGCCCGAGGAGATTCGGGCCGCGTCGCTCCAGTTCGTCCGAAAGATCAGCGGGTTCACCAAGCCGTCGAAGGCCAACGACGCGGCCTTCGCCGTCGCGGTGGACGGCGTCGCCTCGGTCGCGGCGCGTCTCCTCGCGTCGCTCGAGACAAGCGCGCCGCCCAAGAACCGCGAGGAAGCGGCAGCGAAGGCCAAGGTCCGCGCCGCCGAGCGATTCGGTGCCGCCGCGTCCGCGCGCCGCTAAAGACGGCTCGCTGCCGGCCGCGGTTGTCGCCTCGGGCGGCCGCGCGATCGTTCATCTCCTCGACGGGACGTACGAGCTGTTCCGCCATTTCTACGGCCTGCGCCGTTTCGTGCAAGGCGAGGATCCGCCGCTTGGCGCCGTGACCGGCGTGCTGCAGACCGTGCTGCAGATGATCGAGACGGGGGCCACGCACGTCGGCGTGGCGACCGATCACGTAGTCGAATCGTTCCGAAACGGGCTGTGGCCGGGCTATAAGACCAGCGAAGGCATGGAGCCGGCGCTGCTCGCGCAGTTCCATCCGCTCGAGGAAGCGCTCGCGGCGATGGGCATCGCGGTCTGGCCGATGATCGAGTTGGAAGCCGATGACGGGCTCGCCTCGGCGGCCCGGATCGCCGCGGCCGATCCTCGCGTGGCGAAAGTCTGCATCTGGACGCCCGACAAGGACCTCGCACAGTGCGTCCGCGATGGGCGGGTTGTGCAGGTGGATCGCAGGGGCGGACGCATCCTTGACGAGGACGGCGTGCGCGCCAAATTTGGCGTCACGCCGGCGCTGATCCCGGACTTCCTGGCGCTCACCGGCGACGCGGCGGACGGCTATCCGGGGATCGCCGGGATCGGGCCCGTCAAAGCGGCGCGGCTCGTGAGCCGGTATGGCGCGCTTGAAAACTTTCCGCCCGACGCGCTGCCCGCCTCGTCGCGCAAACCCGCGTTCCTGTTCAAGAATCTGGCGACGCTGCGCGTCGATGCTCCACTTTTCAAGGATGCCGACGATCTGCGCTGGCGCGGTCCGACCGCCGCGTTTGGCGCGTGGGCGGAGCGGCTTGGCGACGATCGCTTGCTTCGCCGGTCGCTTGCCGCGCCGGTCGGCTAGGGCGGTCCCTCATTCTCGCCAGGTGTCGATTTCCGGCCGCGCCGTCCGACTATAGGGTGAACGCGAAATTCGGCCGGAAGGGAGACCCGCCATGAACCGTGTCCTGTGGATCGTGCAGGCCCTGCTCGCCGCCCTATTCCTGTTCGCTGGCACGATGAAGCTCGTGCTGCCGCTGGAGGTCATGACCAAGCAAATGCCGCTTCCCGGTTGGTTTCTGCGGTTCACGGGAACGGCCGAAGTGCTCGGGGCGCTGGGGCTCATTCTCCCGGGCGTGCTTCACATCGCCGAGGGCCTGATGCCCCTCGCCGCGGCCGGACTCTCCGTGGTCATGATCGGCGCGATGGTCCTCACGCTCGCGATCGGCGGCGGGCTGTCGGCGCTCGTCCCCGCGTTCGTAGGGCTGCTGGCGGTGTTCGTGGTCTACGGCCGCGCCGGGACGGGTGCTGTGGAAGGCGGACGGCTCGATCCGAGTCTAACCGGCCTTCGGTAACCGCAGCGGCCGCCGCAGCGCCCGGTACCGGCCGGGCGTGAGTCCGAAGGCAGAGGCGAAGGTCCGCGTGAAGTGGGCTTGATCGGCGAAACCCATATCCAACGCTACATCGGCCAGCGAACGCGCCCGGTGGATCGCCTTCCGGGCGCGTTCCAGTCTGCGCATGAGCTGGTAGCGGTGCGGGCTCGTGCCAAACATGAGGCGAAACTGGCGGGCGAGATCGTAGCGGGTGAGCCCGGTGACGGCTTCAAGCTCCGTTGACCGAATGGTTCGCGTCCAATCCGCGTCGAGCAGTTGGCGGGCGAATTCTATCGCGCGTGCATCGATCCGCCGGGAGATCGCAGGTGCGCCGCCGGCGCGATCCCCGGCGAGCAGACCTTCAGCCAGCGCCACCACGAGACTGTCGACCGCGAGCGGCGCAAGGCCGTGCACAAATATCTCGCTCACGGCCCGCACCAGGCGCGGATTCGTCGAGACGGGATCGCGCAGGAACGGCAGCGGGGACGGCCGCCCGCAGATCGCCCGGACTGCGTCCGCCAAGCGCGCCGGTTCGACGTAAACGATCCGGTAGCCGAAACCATCCGCGGTGCCGGCCCGGCCGTCGTGCGGTTCGTCGGGGTAGAGTACGGTGACCTGGCCCGGTGCGCTGGTGTGGACGTCACCGCGATACTCGAAAACCTGCAGCCCGAAGTCGGTCAGCCCGATTGCGTACGTGTCGTGGCGATGTGTCCGGTACCGTTCAGCGAAGAACGACGCGCAGAAGAGCTCGACGCCGTTGACCGGCCCCGCACTCGCCACCCACTCGCGGCCGGACTGCCCGCACGATTGTTCAAGACCTTCCCCGCCCGATCTGTTTTGCTTGAGAGGCATGGCTGAGACTCCCCGGAACCGCCCGCACGACCCGGTGGACCTCCAATGACTACCGGGCAGGCGGTAGCGTTCCTGCTCTTCGCGGTGGCCGCTGCGGGCACGCCGGGGCCCGCCAACGTGATCTTGACGGCGACCGGTGCCCAGGTCGGCGTGCGGCGCGGTTTGCCCTGCTTTTTCGGTCAAATCACCGGTATGGGCCTGATGATGTTCGTCGTGCTATCGGGGCTCGGGAGCCTCGTCCTCGGACACCCTGGGGTGCTTCAGGCGCTGCATTGGGGCGGCGCAGCGGTGCTTCTCTGGCTCGCGTGGAAGATCGCGAGCGCCTCGGGTGCTGTCGAGACTGCGTCCGCAGTCCGGCCGCTTGGCTATCTCGGCGCGGCCATGTTCCAATGGGTGAACCCCAAGGCGTGGCTGGTCAGCGCGAGCGCGGCCGGGACCTTCATGAGGGCGGACACCGGCCCGCCCGTCGTGCAGGCGGCGTCGCTGAGCGCACTGTTTGTCCTGGCCGCTCTGCCCAGCTGTTTTCCGTGGCTGGCCTTCGGCGCAGGGGTGCAGAGCCTGCTCCGCGCTCCGCACCACCGGCGGGTGTTCAACGTTACCATGGCCGCGCTGCTGGCGATGTCGATCGTGCTCATTCTACGGTGACTCGGAGGAAACGATGGGCGCAACGGACGTTGCGACGCTCTTCAAGGACCTGACCACGCCGCACATCGCCGACGCGTGCCTTCGAAGCGGCGTGGAAGTTCGCTGCGCGCCCTGTGAGATCCGAGCGCTCGGCGCGACCGATCGGGCGGCCGGGCGGGTGCGGCCCGTGCGGCACTACGGCAGCGTTGACATTTTCCTCGAATCGTTGGAAGGGTCGTCGCCCGGCGAGATCATGGTCATCGACAACGGCGGCCGCCGGGACGAAGCCTGCGTCGGTGACCTGATCGTCTTGGAGGCGCAGCAGGCGGGGATGGCGGGTCTTGTGATCTGGGGGCTGCACCGTGACACCCCGGAACTCCTCGAGATCGGGCTGCCGGTCTTCAGCCTCGGCGGCTGCCCAACCGGCCCGCTCCGGCTCGATCCGCGGGAAGCCGGCGCCCTGACGTCGGCCCGAGTCGGTCCCTGGCCCGTGGGTGCCGCCGACGTGGCGATCGGCGACGCGAACGGGGTCATCTTCGTGCCCGCGGCCAAAGCAGAGGAGATCGCTGCCCTTGCGCGGTCAATCCGGAGCACCGAGCGCGTCCAGTCGGAGAAGATGCGCCGCGGCACTTCCCTGCGCGCGCAGCTGCGGTTCCGAGAGTTTCTGGAACGGCGCGCGGCGAATCCGGCCGTGACGTTTCGGGATCATTTGCGCCGAATCGGCGGCGCGATCGAAGAATAGGCGGTAGGCCGATGGTGACGTCGATCGCCGAATTCGTGCGGTACTTCGAGGGGGTCCGCCGGCGCACGCTCGCGGGCGTGGGCCGCGTTACGCCGGCGATCCTCGACTGGGCGCCCTGGTCCGGCGCGCTCGACTGCGGCACCATCATCCGGCACCTCGCGGGCGCGGAGCGCTTCTTCGTGACCAAAGTGGTCGAAGACCGGTGGACCGACGCGCTCGACCCTGGGCCGAAGTTGGATCTCGAGGCCTCCCGGGAACTCCTGGCCGCCACGCACCGAGAGCAGATGCCGCGGCTCCTGGCGCTCCCCGACGCGCGGCTGCGGGAGCAGGTACGAGACCTCGAGGGCCGCGACGTCCGGGTGTGGCGTCTGTTGATGGGGATGGTGGAGCATGAGGTGCACCACCGCAGCCAGCTGAACAGCCGATTGTCCGCAGCGGGCATCGGCGCGGCGCAGATCTTCGGCTAACGGATGGAAGAGGTGATCGCCCGCGCCCGCGCGGAACGTCCCTGATCGGTGATGGAATGGGACCGCTCGCGGGATGGGAGAACTTCTACGTCATCGTTGGGTCGTCTGCCGGCGCGCTGATCGGCCTGCAGTTCGTCGTCATGACCCTGATCGCCGATACGCAGGTGGCCTCGGCCGCGGCCGGCAGCGCCTTTGCCACGCCGACCGTCATGCACTTCGCCGTCGTCCTGTTGCTGTCGGCGATCTTGAGCGCTCCGTGGCCCAATGTCGGCGCCCCGGCGACGCTTGTGGGACTGCTCGGTCTTTCCGGTGTCGTGTACTGCGGTATCGTGTCCCGGCGGATGCGGGGGCAGACCGCGTACCGGCCCGACTTCGAGGACTGGCTGTTTCATGCCGCATTTCCCGTCGTAGCCTATGCCCTGCTGGCCGTGTCGGGATACGCGGCCGGCGTCCATATGCGCGGGGCCCCATTCGGCGTCGGGGCGGCCGTGCTGGTCTTGTTGTTTGTCGGCATTCATAACGCGTGGGATGCCGTCACATGGCACGTGTTCGTGACGAGACGGCGGCAGCACGGAGGGTGAACGCGACGATGCCGGCGCGATGACGACGATCTCGGACAGGATCCAGCTCGCGGGCGACCTGCTACGCCGCAGCCGCTGGACCGCGGTCCTGACCGGCGCCGGGGTCGGTACAGAGTCGGGGCTTCCCGATTTCCGATCCACGCCGGTCCCAGGGGGTACGGGTGGATTGTGGACCGGGATCGATCCGATGCGGGTGGCGTCGGCAAGCGCCTTTGCGCGCGACCCCGACGCATTTTACCGGTTCTATCAACAGCGCCTATCGCATCTCGCCGGGGCCGAGCCCAACCCGGCACACCAGGCGATCGCGCGGCTCGAGGCGCTGGGGCTCGTCCAACTGGTCATCACCCAAAACGTGGACCGTCTTCACCAAGAGGCCGGCTCGCGACACGTTGTCGAAGTCCACGGCAACCTCCGCGAGGCACGGTGCCAGCGCTGCGGAAAGGTCGTGCCGATCGGTGAGATGACCACGCAACTCGAGGCCGGGGACCGCCCGCGATGTGCGGAATGCGGCGATCTGCTCCGGCCCAATGTCGTCCTCTTTGAGGAGTTGCTGCCGGCGGAGGCGTACGATCGCGGGGCGGCCGCCTGCCTTCGGTGCGAGACGCTGCTCGTCGTGGGATCGTCGCTCGAAGTCTATCCCGTGGCGGGGCTGCCGCAGTTGGCCAAAGAACACGGCGCGAAGGTCGTGATGGTGAACCGCGAGCCCACGGCCCGCGACCATCTGGCGGACGTGCGACTGCAGGGACAAGCGGGCGAAATTCTTCCGGCTCTTGTCGAGGCGGTCCAGCGGGCTGCGGCCTCGCGAAGGCCTCGGTAAAGATCCCATGCCGGAGCGCGATGATGGACGGTGCCCTGTCTGCCTCGTTTAGCCTTTACCGGCTGACACCCGCCGACGTTGCGCCCTTGCGCGCGCTGAACGCGGTGTTCGGTGAGGCCTTCGGCGATTCCGAGACTTACGGCGCGGCGCTTCCCACCGATGGCTATCTGACGGCGCTCCTGGCAAAGGAGCACGTGATCGCACTCGTCGCGCTTGCCGCCGGAGACGTGGTCGGCGGACTCGTCGCCTACGAACTCGACAAGTTCGAGCGTGCCAGGCGCGAGATCTACATTTACGATCTCGCGGTCGCCGAAGCGCATCGCCGCCGGGGCATCGCCGCGGCGCTGATAGAACGGTTGCGCCACATCGCGGCCGCACGGCGGGCGGAGGTCATCTTCGTTCAGGCCGACTACGGTGATGACGCGGCGATCGCACTATACGAAAAAGTTGGAACACACGAGCACGTGCTGCACTTCGACATTGCGGTCGGCGACAAATCAAGGCGGGCATGAACGACCAGTCGACGTCGAGGCCAATGGAAGCGGGGAGCCCGGCGGGCGAGAGAGAAGAGGCGAAGAGTCCTCGCTGACGCCGGAACAATGGAGGGTGCATTTGGGATCCGATCAGGGGCAAGATCGGCAGGTCCGGTCTCGAAAGATTCGGATTTCCTTTCCAGATGAGGGCGTCTCGGCGGTCGCCGATCTTCTCGAGGAGGACTGTGCCAATACGTGCGAGGCGATATGGCGCCTGCTGCCCCTCCGCGTGAAGGCCATCCATGATATTTGGTCTGGGCATCAGGCATTAGTTCACCTCGACAATACGTTCGTGCTCCCGCCTGAGAACGCCCTGACCTACCTTCCGATCCCGGGAGACATCTTCTATTACTATCGGCCGCCCCACTACGTCCGGGGCGCGCCGTATGGCCGAACGGAGTCCGCGGAGATCGGCATCGTCTACGACAGAGATACGAGGCCGCAGGGACCGCGGGGGCCCGAGGCTGTGAACCTCTTTGCCGCCATCTCCTCGGGTCTCGAGGGGTTCGCGCGCGCGTGCGAAGCGATGATCTATAAGGGCCAGAAGAATCTGCTCATCGAGAAAATCGAGTGACCCGGATGCGGAAACTGGTGTTCGAACTGGGCGGAACACGCGCGGTGGCCGAGATGCACGACGACGTCGTGCCGAAGACCTGCGATGCGGTATGGAAGATGCTTCCGGTCGAAGGGATGGCGATCCACGCCAACTGGTCGAGCCGCGAGATCATGCTGCATCTGCAAGGCGAGAAGATACTGCGCCTGCCTCCCGAAGGGCCGGCTCGGCGCGGGACCACCGCGCCCGGCGACATCGTCTACTTCTGGCGATCTCCACAGATGTCGCGGGGCAAGCAGCTCGCCTACAGCTCCGAATTCCAGCGGGAGCTGTCGGAACTCGCCATCTTCTACGGCGACCCCGCCGCCGGCGGTCGGGCCGCGGACGACCCGGCGCGCAGCGGCCGGGATTCGAATCTGCAGGTATCGACGCTGTTCGCGACCTTCATCGACATCCCCAAGGACTTCGCGCGGAAGTGCGAGGAGATCCGCCACCACGGCCTGCAGAAGCTGGTCGTGAAGAGACTCGACCAATGACGAGAGTGAAGATCACGCTGGGCCGCGTCAACGCGTTCGCGGAACTCGACGAGAAGGACGCCCCGGAGACCACGAAATGGCTGAAGGGGATGCTGCCGATCGAACGCCAGGCCGTGCACAGCATGGAGAACGGCCGAGAAGTCTTTGTCGTACTCGATGCCCCCGGTCACGTCTCGGAGGAGAATCAAACGATCTATCAGACTGTCGGGGACCTGTTCGTGTACTACAAACCCGCGATCTTCGTCGAGCCCGAGTGGCCGAGGCATGTTCGTGATGTGCTCGTCATTGGCTTCATCTACGAGCGCGACAGCGCGGTGCGGGGCGTTGACGGCGCGCTGGCGACGAATCTTGTTGGGAGGATCACTGAAGGGATCGATGCGCTGGCGCACGAGGCCCCGCGGATGCGGAGGGAAGGCTTCGGGAAGATGACGATCCGTCTGGCATAGATGAGCGGGCACCTCACAGCCTGATGGTCAGGTTTGGCGTCGGAATGGCGCCGGTGGAGCCGTTGAAGAAAGTCGTCTCGGTGGTGCAGCTCGCCGAGGACCTCGGTTTTGAATCTTTCGTGCACGCGGACCAGCGGTTTTCAGGCGAGAAGGACGTCTTCGTCACGCTCGCCGCCGATGCCCTGAACACCACCACGATCAGACTCGGGCCCTGCGTGTCCGATCCGTTCTGCCGGATTCCCGCGATGCTCGCCTCCGCGATTGCGAGCCTCGACGAACTGTCGGGGGGACGGGCGCTCCTCGCGCTCGGCGCCGGAGGCTCCGGCTTCGCCGAGATGCATATCGAGCGGAAGCACGTCAACGAAGCCCTTCGTGAGACCGTCACGATGATTCGGGGGCTGTTCGGCGGGGACACGGTGAACTTCGACGGCAGAATGTTCAAGCTCACCAACGCCCGGCTGCGGTTTGCCGTACGCCGCGATATCCCCATCCTGATCGCCAGCCGAAGCCCGCTCAATCTCGAACTCGCCGGCGAGATCGCGGACGGCGCGATTATCGCGACCTACGTCTCGAAAGCGCAGCTCGCATTCGCGGTGGAGCGCGTGAAGGCCGGGGTTGCGAAGGCCGGCCGGCGCGTGGAGGACGTGCGATTGATTTCGTGGGTCTACACGTCGATCTCAGATGACGGACGGCAGGCCGTGGAGAACGTCAGGCCGTTCGTGACGCAGGCGCTCGTGAATACCTCTCCGGAGGCCTACCCCGCCATCCTCGAGGGCTTCGGCGACGCGCTGCCGTCCTTCCTCACACAGTGCCGGGAGACAGGCCGGGCGGGTCTAGAGGCGGCGTATCAGGACCGAAGACATCTCACGGACGCGGTTATCAAGCGCTTCTCGGTCGCGGGCACGGCCGAAGACTGCATCCGGAAGATCGAGGAGATCGTCTCCTTTGGCATCGACGAGATCTGGCTGAGGTGCTTTTCCGCCCCGCGGTCGGAAGTGGAACACGAAAAGGTGATCGTGCCCTTCGCCGAGCAGGTGATGCCGCGTTTCAGGTAGCCGCGTCGACCCGCATGGCCTGCATCGCGAGGAGTCTTGCCCGGACCTGGTTGGCCGCGGCGACGAATTCCGGAGTCGACCGCGTCGACGGGTCTCTGGCGGGCGGGAGGTGCACCGGTACCTCCTCCACGATCACGCCCGGCCTGTGTGACATGACGAAGATCCGATCCGAGAGGAACACCGCTTCCTCGATATCGTGGGTGACGAGCAGCGCGGTGACATTGAGCGTTCGGATGAGGTGCCCCAGCTCAGTCTGCAGGGCTTCCTTGGTCAATTCGTCCACCCCGGTGAACGGCTCGTCCATCAAGATGATCGCGGGCTCGTGCACGAACGCGCGCGCGATCGAGACCCGCCGCTGCATGCCGCCGGAGAGCTCGATCGGATAGCTCCGCTCGAACCCCTTCATGCCGATCATCTCGATCAGCCGGTCGACGTTCCCGAGGTCAGGTTTTTTGACGACCTCCAATGGCAGCCTGATGTTGTCGTAGACGGTCCTCCACCGCATCAGGCTGGAGTCCTGGAACACGTAGCCGACGACGAACTGCCCGCCGGCCGTCTCTCGTCGGATGTTCCCGCTGCCTGCCTCCTCGACTCCGGCGATCAGCCGAAGGAGCGTGCTCTTGCCGCACCCGCTCGGTCCGACGATCGCGACGGTCTCTCCCTGTTGCACCGACAATGAGACGTCCTTGAGCGCCTGGACCTCGTTCCCCTTGACGGTCGTGTAGCACTTGCCGACGTGCTCGAGGACGACGACGGAGGGCATGCTCAACCGGACCGGTACCACGGCATCAACTGCCGCGCAAGCAGCACCACCGCACCATACAACAGTAGACCCAGCACGGTCAGGATCGTGAACGCGCCGAACGCGGCCACCGTGTTGAACGTGTACTGGGAATTCAGAATGAGGAAGCCGAGGCCGCTGTTGGAGCTCACGAACTCCGCGACGATCGCCCCGACCAAGGCTCCCGATACTCCGATCTTTAAGCCGTCGAAGAAGTACGGCAGCGAGTTGGGGAGCCGCACCTTGTAGAAGATCGTGGCCTTGCTGGCGCGCAGCGACTGGAGAAGGAAGATCAGGTTCCGATCAACGTCGGTCAGGCCGGTGCTGACGTTGATGACGATCGGAAAGAACGTGAGGATCACGATGAGCAAGATCCGCGACGTGTTGGAAAAGCCCAGGAGGATGTAAATGATCGGCGCGATCGCCACCTTCGGGAGCACCTGCAGCCCTACGATGTACGGCATGAGGATCTTGTTCAGGATCGGCGAGAGCGTGATCACGAGCGCGATCGCAAACCCGACGGCGATGCCGATCACACAGCCCGTGACGGCCTCGTTCAGGGTGATCAGGGTCTGATGCATCCAGTTGACGTGACCGGTGAAGAAGACCCGGGCGATCGCGGATGGCGACGGGAACAGGTACGCCGGGACATGAAACAGCTCGGCCGCGAGCTCCCACACGGCGACCCCGGCGACAAAGGAGATGACGGGAAGGCCGTAGTCCGCCAGCCCCGGCAGGCCGAGCCGTCTCGCTCTGCCGATCGACGCCACGCCTCTCGCGTCCGCTACGGGTGCTCGGCGAACCGGTTCGTGTACAGCGCCGTCGGGGTGAAAATCTTGCTGATCTGGAACATCGTCCTGAGTTGCGGAAGCGTGGCCGAGACCAGCTCCGGATCGAACCAGCCGAGCTGCGCGGGTTTCAGTTTTTGCACGGTCGCAGCGTCCAGACCATACTGCGCCTTGAGCGCGACCTTCCACTCCGCCAGCGTTTGGTCGTAGTCGCGTCCCGGATTCTTGGCGATGAAGTCCTTGATGCATTGCTCCTGGTTGATGACGCAGAGACGGAGGCCCTCATTGAGCGAGGCGGCGATGGCGGCCGCCACCGCCGGCTCTTTGTCCAGGAGACTCTTCTGGACCACCACGGCGCCCAACGGCGAGGGCAGGTGATAGTCGCCGAAGAGGAAGGACGCGATCTTCTGGCCCTGCTGCTGCGCGATGATGTCCAGGCTGGCCAGGCCCCTCGCGAACTCGCAGATAGCGTCGACCCGCTTCTGCATCAGCGCGGGATGGAGGGCGCCGAACCCGATGTTCTGAATCGTCACCTTGTCCTTCGGAATCCCCTGTTTCTGGAGAAAGATATCAAGGTACTGTTCAGACAGACTGCCGGTGGGAACCCCGATGGTCTTGCCGGCGAGGTCGGCGGGGGATTTGATTCCGCTCGACTGCAGGAAGATTAAGGCGACGGGATTTCTCGGCTCGTTCCCGGCGATGCCGATGAGCGCGGGTGCGCTGGGGTTCTTATCCGCCAGCAGCATCTCGTCCAGGAGGTCGCCCTGGACAAAGGCGCGGCCCGTTCTGTCGGCCGCGACGGCCTGGACGGACTGCGAGGTGCCTTCCAGGATCACGAAGTTCACCTTGATCTTGTGCCTCGCGAAGATTCCCTCCGCGTCCGCCGCAAAGTCCTGCGGCGCGCTGCTGGTGATGCCGCCCACGTAATCGTTGACCGTCACCGGCGATGTGAGTGCCGGGGGAGCGGAGAACGCGGTGCGGTCCGCGGCGGCGACCGCGATGGCGATCACGACAACGACGAGGCCGGCCGTGAGAGCTCGAGGCATGCCCTTCCTCCTCTGTGCCCGTCCGAATGAAATCCGAAGGACGACCAAGATCGCTGATCGATTCGCGCGCAAGCCGCAGCTTGCCTCCTCAGCGTTCAGGGCGTACGACCCCGTTGCGAGTCCAGCGATGGCTTTAGTTGTGGCGCTCCATGCCGCGATAGAGTTGCAGCGCTTCCGTCAGGCGCCGGAGCGCTTCGGGGTTGTACGGCTCACATTGAAACATGATGTGCCGGACGCCGAGGCCGGCATAGCCGCGCATCGCCGCGGCGACTTCCTGCGGTGTCCCCGTAAGGGGCGTCGGGAAGAAACTGGGCTGTTTGGGTTGGAGATCGGGGAACCACAAGCCGATGAACGCCGTGATGCCGATGGTCCCCGGATCGCGCCCGACCTCGCGGCACGCGCGTTCAAATTTTGCGACCGGCTCGGCCATGGTTTCGGGCGTGCCCATATAGCCGACGTTCCAGAGGTCGGCGTAACGCGCGGTCAATCTCAGCATGCGCGGGCCTGTGGTCCCGACCATTAGCGGCGGGCCCTCCGGGCGAGGGCCGCGCGGGAGATCCTCGCAATTGCGCGCCTGATAGTACTCTCCTGCGAAATCCACATAGCCGTCGCGCAGCAGCGGTCGAAGGATCTGCAATGCTTCTTCGAAGCGGTCCACGCGATGATCGAACGGCAATCCGAACGCCTCGTACTCCGGTTCGTTCCACCCCGCGCCGATGCCGAGGATCAAACGCCCACGGCTGACCTCGTCCGCGGCCGTCGCCATCTTCGCCAGAATCGCCGGGTTGCGGAACGAGTTGCACAGCACCAGCGTACCGATCTGGACCCGGCGGGTCGCCTCCGCCAGTGCCGCGACCATCGTCCAGCATTCCCAAATTCC
Organism: bacterium; assembly: GCA_035280345.1. Lineage (GTDB taxonomy): Bacteria > Sysuimicrobiota > Sysuimicrobiia > Sysuimicrobiales > Segetimicrobiaceae > DASSJF01. Next base: position 15,977 of record DATEGA010000168.1, read on the forward strand.
GCGCGTTGGTTCACCAGGGTTGCGGTAGAGGAGGTGGTCGGCGAGCCAGATGGCATCGAAGCCATCTTCCTCCGCCTGTTGCGCGACCGCGCGGATGGAATCGTAGGAACGCTTCCCGTAGGTGTCGCGGTCGTTTGCCAGAAAAACCATCAGTCCAATATTCACGCCAACCCTCGGCGTCTGAGGCCTGGTATGGAACTTCTGCCCGCGCATCGAACTGTCCGCTTTATGAATCATGATAGGGAGGAACGCGAGTGAAGACCCGAAGGAGGCCCGAACGCGGGACGGACGCCTCTGCGAGAATCGACAAGGCGATCGAAAGCCTCAGCGACTGGAGGGGCGATCGGCTCGCGGAAATTCGCGGGCTCATCCACGAGGTCGACCCCGCGGTGGTCGAGGATTGGAAGTGGATGGGCACCCCGGTCTGGTCCCACGAAGGGATGTATGTGTTGGCGAACGCCCACAAGGACAAGGTGAAGGTCACCTTCTTCCACGGTGCGAGGCTCCGAGACCCTAAGAAGCTCTTCAACTCAATGTTGGACGGCAACAAGTGGCGTGCGATTGATGTCGGCAAAGGAGACCGGATCAACAAGCCGGCGCTCAAGGCTCTGCTGCGGGCGGCAATAGCCTATAACGAGACACACGCGGTCCCGAAGAGCAAGGGCTCCCGGTCCTAAACCGGGACACCACGCGGAGATGAACTTGCCTTAATGTCTGCATAACATTCGCATGATACCCTCCCTAACGGCCGCAACTCGATCATCGAGCGGGGGAGGGAAGGAACGCCAATGCCGTCTCGGTTTGCCACTTGGCGGGCTGCGAAGGCGAGCCGCGCGATCGGCCTGCGTTTTAGGGTCGCGTTAGTCGAGAAAGTACCGTTGCTTGCCGGACTGTCGCAGAAAGAATACGGCCAGCTCGCCCACACGGTGCACGAAATTGAGGTTCCGGCCGGAGAGCGGCTGCTCACGGCCGGGGAGCCCGGCGGCGAATTGTTTGTCATTATCGACGGCGAGGCGACGGTTACAAACAACAAAGGACGAACGACCGTGTTGAAGGCCGGAGATTATTTTGGGGAGATGAGTCTCATCGACGGCGCCCCGCGTTCGGCTACGGTCGATGCGAGCGCGCCGATTCGGCTCCTGGTGCTGGGGCAAAGGGATTTTTGGCGCGTCCTTGATGGAGCGCCGTCGATCGCCCGCAAGATCATGCAGACGCTCTCCCATCGAGTTCGGGCAGCCGAGCACTCGTCCCCCGAAACGCCGGACCGCACTGCCAGCGCCTAACCTGCACGTTAGGCTGCCAATCCAGTAGCTCCGACGGGAGCTCATCGAAACGGGCACGCAACGGGCCACGCCCATCGCCTACTCGTTGCTTTTCGTGGATGCCCGAGTAGTGAAATGGGGTACCGTTCATGTCGATTTCAGCGGTCCGCGTTCGACCAACATGGAACGCGTACGGACAAGAAAAAGGGGAGGGACATTCATGTCAACCGTCAGACTTCATCGCGTGCTGCGCGCGACGCCCGATAAGATCTATCGAGCGTTCCTTGATGCCGATGCAATGGTCAAGTGGCTTCCGCCGAACGGCTTCACGGGCAAAGTTCACCATCTGGATGCAAGAGTCGGTGGTACCTATAAGATGTCCTTCACGAACTTTGGTACGGGTCATAATCATGCCTTCGGAGGAAGATACGTCGAACTGGTGCCGCAGCAACGAATTCGCCATACGGACACTTTCGACAACCCGAACCTACCCGGAGAAATGCAGACGACGATCTCGTTGAAAAGGGTGTCGTGCGGTGCTGAGGTTGACATCGTGCAGGAAGGGATACCCGAGGCGATTCCGGCGGAGCTTTGTTATCTGGGCTGGCAAGAATCACTCACTCTACTTGCGCAACTTGTCGAACCGGAGATCCCGGACTAACGATGCTGGCAGCGGCGCGACGGCGCCGCTGCCAGGCCCGCGGCGAAGCCGTCTCGCCCGCCGCGGGCCGTGCGACCGGGTCGCGAGGCCGCTGTGGGGACTACGTTACTGCCGCCGCTTCTCGAGGTTGGCGAACCGGCTGTACTCTTTGTGGAAGTAGAGTTCGACGGTTCCGATCGGTCCGTTGCGGTGCTTGGCGATTATTAGTTCGCAAATATTTTCTTTGTTTTCTTTCTGTGCTTTCTCCTGATCGTAATAATCTTCACGGTAGAGAAACACGACGAGATCCGAGACTTGTTCGATCTCCCCGGAATTGTGGGCGACCAGGCCATCGGCGACGAAATTGTGAGTCCCTGGCATGACAAGGTCGTAGACTGTTGCCGTACCCTTTGGCGTTATCGTGACAATTCTGTCCCACGACACGTCGCTGGTGGCCGCGTCTTTCACATCAGAGGCATCGAGGCGTTCTGCCAGCGCAACGGCCGTGGAGCGATCAAGGGTCTTCGGTGTCTGCAACGGTCTCAAGCGATCGGGCGCGAGCGTGGCGGGCCTCTGCGAAAAAACTGGGAGCGACCGCGCTGCCGCAACGAGCGAGCCGACCGCAAGCTCTCGAATGAGTTTCCATCCGTCAGGGGTGAGAATCGGATGGTTACCCGTAGCCCTCAACCGCCCGCCCGTACTGGTGCGGACTTCAAAGACTTCATTCTCGCCGTTTGCAAAGACATCGGTGGGCCGTACTCCAACAAGCCGGCCCCTACTGTCCAGCGACAGCAGTTTCGGCCATTCGGCGGCCTTGCTGAGCGCCTCTACAGAGTGACGACGGCCGGTGTCGGCGTCCCACACTGTCGTGTCGCCGGCCACACATTCTCTGAGGTGGCTCAGCATCGGCCGCTTCTGGCCCAGCGCTTCGACCGCGCGGCTTAGCTGCGAAATCGCGATGATCGGCACGTCGAGTTCCTTGGCGAGGGATTTGATGCCGCGCGCGATCTCGCTCAGTTCCTGGGTGCGGTTTTCCGCCCGCCTGTACGATTGGATCATCTGAATGTAGTCGATCACGATCAGGCCGAGACCGTGTTCCGCCTTCAGTTTGCGCGCCTTGGCGCGCATCTCGATGATCGACATCGTCGCGGAATCGTCGATGAAGATCGGCGCTTCGCTGAGACCGCCCATCGCGCGGGCGAGTTTCCGCCAGTCCTCGTCGGCGAGGAAGCCGGTGCGCAGTTTGCTGTTATCTACCTGCGCCTCTGAGCACAAGACCCGCTGGACGAGCTGTTCCTTGCTGGTTTCGAGGCTGAAGATGGCCACGGGAATCTTGCTCTCGAGCGCCGCGTGCTGCGCCACATTAAGGGCGAAAGTGGTATTGTGCACGCACACGTCGTTGGCGACGAAATTATGTGTCAGGGGAATGGTCAGGTCGTACACCTGACAGCGGCCGCGCGGCTCGATCGTGACGATCTCATCCCAATACAAGTCGCCCGGCTCGAGCTCTTGGCTGTGCCGGTCAAAGCTTCCGGCGATGCGCCCCGCGAGACCGCCGGAGCGGTCAGAGCCGGCCGGGCGGGAGAGGTACGACCCGCTGCCGGCTGTGGCGAAGTGCGCCCTGCCGGCGAGCGCCGGTTCCCTGGGCGCGTCCGTCGCGAAGGTCACGATCTCGGACGCGAAGAGCCGGATTGAGGCGGCGTCCGTGACTTCGAGCTGCCAGCGATGGCGGTGTCCGTCGCGATGGTAGCCCCGCGATCTGCATACGGATCCGACGATTCCGAACCGGAGCAGCAAATGCTGGATCTGCCGTGCCGTCCGGGCGCCGGCCGTTGAATACGCAACATACACCAGCGTTCCGTCGGGGCCGGCGCTCGCCGACCCGATCTGCGTGAACAGATGATTCAAGAATTGGACGAGCTGTGGCCGCGGCAGAGTGAACGCGGCGGGAGAGACCGTCTCACTGGTACGCATCGCCATGTGGTGCAGTTCGCCGCCGCCCACGGGTTTATCGCCGAAGATCTCGATGCGCCGGGGGACGGCGACATGATCTCCGGCGCGAAGCGCCGCGAGCGGAAGCCAGCCGTTGAGCGTCAAGAACGGGTGGCTGGCCGTTGTCTCGACCTGGCGCCCCAGCCGCGTCGTCACGCGAAAGACCGGTTTCTTCCCATCGTCGACGAACGCGCAGGGCTCGGTGAAGCGGAGGCGGCAGTCTGCACCGAGCGTGAGCAGACGCGCTTGCTTACGACGATAGATCTCCTCGATCGTCGTGATGCTGCCGTCCTCGAGCACGATCTCCGCAGCCGCGCTGAGGCACTTCCCGACCGACGGACGCGCCGCCACGATCACCATGTCGGCGGGCTGCAGTCCCGACGTCAGCATGTCGAGGTCGGAGAAGCCGGTGGCGACGCCGGTGATCGTGCCTTTCTCCTGGTAGCGGCGGTCGATCTTCTCGAAGCTCTGCTTGAGGATCTCCTTGATGGCCTCGAAATCCTGGACGTTGCGGCGGGACGCGATGCCGAAGACCAGCTTTTCGGCGTGGTCGATCATCGCGGCGACGTCGTCGGCGCCGTCGTAGCCCATCGCCGCGATGTGCGTGCCGGCGCTGATCAGTGCCCGTAGCATCGACTTCTCGAGGACGATGTTGGCGTAGAAGTCGACGTTGGCCGCTGTCGGCACGACGTTCGGGAGGGCGGCGACGTAGGTCGCGCCGCCGACGTCGTCCAGTTTGCCGTTGGCGGCGAGCCGGTTGGTGACGGTAATCAGGTCGACCGGCTCCCCGCGCTCAAACAGCTCTACCATCGCCTGGAAGATGACGCGGTGCGCGTCCCGGTAGAAATCTTCGGCGCGGAGGCCTTCGATAGCGCGGGCGATGGCGTCCCGGTCGAGGAGCATCGAGCCGAGGACCCCCTGCTCGGCCTCGAGATTCTGCGGCGGAACCCGTTCCAGCTGTTGTGCAACGCTCACGAAATCTCTCCGGTGACGGGCCTGCGCCGATTATAGAACATATGTTCGCTCCCGTCTACCTCGCGCGAGCATGCGAATACTGCCTTGCGGGTGAGATAGTAGATGCCATATGAAGCAGGAGCGGTCCTTGTGAGGTGCCTGGGGGAAGCGGACGAAAATTCTGTGACTATCGCTTCATATTTCGTGCACAGACTCCGGATAAGTTGGGGACCTGCGGGGACTTTCTGTTAGCCGCGGGCGCTCGCGGAGTGCGATTTGGCTTCAAATGCGTCAAGAGCCGCCGCCACATCCGGGACCACTCGAACGATCCGATCGAAGCCGACTTTCTCTACCAGATGGCGGCTTAACCCCGCCGCGACCAGGACGGCATCGACGCGGACGACCTGGGCGCGTTGAAAGACGCGCAAAATGACGTGCAGGCCGACGCTGTCGATGTAGGTAACCGCGCTGATGTCGATGACGATCGGCCGGCCGCCTCCAAGCAAATCGCGCAGCCCGTCCCCAAGCCTGCCGGCGTTGGCGACGTCGATATCACCGGAGACGTGCACGACGGCCGCGCCTCCGATGGTCTCGACACGATAGTTCGCTCGACTTCCTGGATGAGCACTGGACATAATCCCGTCCGCCCGGCGTCCCCCTTCGGATGTCCGGTCGAACATAGACTATGCCCACCCCGACGGGGGTTTAGAACTCGCGATACCGGCCGGATCGGCTCCCGCCGGGCCCGCGTCTCACACCCCCGGCGCGACGACGATGCCGGTGACTCGACCCGAGCCATCCGTCACGAATCCGATGCCGGTCCGCCGGTACTGCGCGATCGAGAATCCGCCGAGGTTGAGCACGGACGAAGGACGGCCCAGCACGCGCTCGACGTCCGCCAGCGGCGTTCCGTCCCCAAGCCCGTCGATCGTCCGGAATCGCGGATCGTGCGCGAGGCTGATCAGGACCACGCCGTTTTGCAGCGTCTCAACGGCGATCGAGCGGAACCGGTTCTCCGGGTCCTTCCATTCGTACCATTGGGTGGGGCCCGAAGCGTCGACCTTTGTGGGACGCCCGAGGATGCCCTCGACTGCCTGGAGGCGCATCCCGATCACGACGGGACCCATGCTGCGGCCCGGGACGACGAGGAATTGGGTCTTTGGAGCGGCGCCGGCCGGCGGCGCGGCCACCACGAGCGCGAGCAGGAGCAGGTAGAGGCTCGTCATCGGTCTCCGCCCACGCCGCAGCCCGTCCGTCACCTTCGAGCGGTGCGCGACGGTGGGCGGATCCCCGTTAGCCCGTGGCGACGACGTTCACTTCGACCTTGGCGGTGTGCTTGGGATGGAGGCGCACCGGCACCTTATAGAAACCCGTATTCTTGATCGGTTCCTCAAGTTCGATCTGCTTCTTCGACACGTCCACGCCTTGCCGCTGGATTGCGTCCGCGACGTCCTGCGCGGTGACCGAGCCGAACAGTTTCCCGTCCTCGCCGGCCCGCGCCCGGACCTCGACGACGAGCGACTCAAGGCGGCCCTTGAGCGCGTTCAGTTCCTCGCTGACGCGCGCCTCGCGCCGGCCGGCCGCGGCCTTCGTCCGCTCAAGCGCGCGGAGGCTGGACTCCGTGGCCGGCGCTGCGAGACCGCGGGGCAGCAAATAGTTTCGCGCGTGGCCGTCCTTGACTTCACGCACGTCGCCCGCATGACCGAGCGCGGCGACGTCTTTTAGGAGAATCACCCTCATCGCTGATGCACCACCTTGGACGCCGGAGCGGGCAGGGCGCCCGTCGGCTCGTCCTGGGCCCCGGAGGCGGCTGCCGGCGCATCCTCGCCCGGGGCGGTGCCGCCCGCCCGCGGCAGTAGCCGGCGGAAGTCCCACCACGTGTCAAGCATCCCGAGGATCGCGAGGCCGAGCAGCGGCAGAATGCCGGCACCGAGCAGCATGAAGCCGAAAAGAATCTGGATGAACGTCGGGTAACCGCGGCGGTTCGCCCACGTGACCCCGACGAGCGTGCCCTGGAACCCGAAGACGAAGAGGTTCACCAGCATCGCGTCGAGCGCGATGCCGCCGAGTTGGGGCGCCCGGATCGCGGCCAGCGAGGCGATCGCGCCGCCCCACAGCATGACCGTGGAGACCCACGCGGAGAGCCGCCAAGTCAGCATCGGCGGTACCGGCGGCAACGGATGGCCGACGCGCCGTAGCACCGAGCGCGCGACGGCGTAGCATAGGTACGCCCAGAGAATCGCGCCGAGGGCGAGGGCAACCGGCATCGCGGTCCGCAGGAACTGCGGGAGCATCTCGACCAGTTTCCGCATCTCGTCGATCTGGGCCTGAGGCGCGCCAATGCGGTGCTGCACGTCCATCGCCGCCTGCATCGCTTTGACCTGGCCCGTGATGAACTCGCCCATCACGTCTTGATGCAGGATCCCCTGGGCCGCAGCCAGCATCGCGAGCGTCGCCAGGAAGAAGGAGACGGAGCCCGCAAGGATCGTCCACTGCGCGGCGAACCCGCGGCGTACGCCCCAGCCGAGGGTCAGGCCGAGCGGGGCGAACATCGCGACGGCGGATGCCGCGTTGAGGGGACCGGTGAACTGGAACAGCGCCGCCGCGGCGATGACGGACGCCAGTACCGCGATACGGATTCCCCACCGAATCACGAGCAACATGATGGGAAGCGGGGCCAGCAGCACCGCGACCGGGGGCGCGAGCAGACCAACCGCCGCGATAATCGCCGTGAGGGCGGCGAGGATCGCGCCTTCGGTTAGGCCGCGGGTCGGCTGGCGGGTGGAGCGAGAACCCAGAACGCTACTCCCCCGTGTACGGAAGCATCGCGAGCTCGCGCGCGCGCTTCACCGCGACCGCGAGCGCCCGCTGGTGCCGCGCGCAGTTGCCCGAGACCCGGCGGGGAAGAATCTTGCCGCGCTCGGTGACGAACCGGCGCAGCCGGTTGATCTCTTTGTAGTCGATGTACGTCGCCTTTTCAGCGCAGAACGAACAGACCTTGCGCTTCGGCCTCCGCCGGTAATCACGGCGGGGCCTCGCTTCACGGTCCTTGGGCTCAGGCATTCGGATCCTCCCTGTTTCTCGCGCGGTTTAGAACGGGACGTCCTCGTCGGGGCCGCCCTGCGCGGTATCGTCCCCCACGCCGGCGGCGGCCGCCGCGGCGGGCTCACCGGCCCCGGCGCCCGGCTTCGCGCGATCGAGGAACCGAACGCCGTCGGCGACGACCTCGGCGACCTTGCGCTTCTGCCCGTCCTGGGTTTCGTACGACCGGATCTGCAGCCGTCCCTCGACGGCGACCATCCGGCCCTTCGTCAGGTACTGGCTCACCTGCTCGGCGGTCTTGCGCCAGGCGACGACATCGATGAAGTCGGTCTCGCGGTTGCCCTGCTGGTTCTGGAACGGCCGGTCGACCGCGAGCGTGAAGCTCGCAACGGGCGCGCCGCTCGGCACGTACCGGAGCTCGGGATCTCTCGTAAGACGGCCGATGAGGATGATGCGGTTATACATCGTTCTCTCCCGTTCCCGGCGCCGGCGATTCGCTGCCGGCCGCGGCCGGAGCGGCGGGGACCGCCGCCGGTGCCGAAGGTGCTGCCGTTGGTGTGCTCGCGGCCGCCTGGCCCGCGGCAGCGGGCGCTGCCGGGCGCGGAGGCGCCGGGTGATGATCGGCGACGACGAAGCGCAGCAGATCCTCGTTTAGGCCGAGCGTCTGGCGAAGGCGGGAGACCTGCGGCGATTGCAGCGCGAACACCGAAAAGACATAGTAGCCGTCGCGGTACTTCTGGATGGCATAGGCAAGGCGGCGCTTCCCCCAGCGATCGGTGGCCGTGACAGAGCCGCCGTGCTCGGTGATCCGCTGGTGGATGCGCCCGATCGCCGTCTCGATCGCGTCGTCCTCGAGATCCGGACGCAGCACGGCGACAATCTCGTAGTTAGCCAATCCGTCTCACATCCTTCCTGATGGACTGCCGGCCCGGAGCGGAATCTCGCTGCCATCGCCGGCGGCCCTGGCCAACGCGCTGGCAGCGCGGGACAGGGCAGGAAGGCACAGGGTGCCTTAGTCCACGAATTATAGCACAGGGTCGGTCAGGCGGCGAACCGGAACGTGATCACGTCGCCATCCTGCACCTCGTAGGCGCGGCCTTCCAGGCGGGCGCGCCCGTGCTCGCGCGCCGCGGCGACGGATCCACTCTCGACCAGGTCCCGCGCGCCGACGACCTCCGCCCGGATGAACCCACGCTCCATGTCGGTGTGGATCCGCCCCGCGGCCTGGGCCGCCTGCGTACCGGCCGGAACTGTCCACGCGCGTACCTCACGCGACGCGATCGAGAAGAAGGTGCGGAGGCGCAACAGATCGAGGCACGCACGTGCCAGGCGGGGCAGGCCGCGCTTCGTGAGGCCGAGCGCGTTCAAGAACTCCTCTGCCTGCGCCGGCTCGAGATCGGCGAGCTCGAGTTCGAGCCGGGCGCAGATGCCGAGCGCCCCGGCCCCCTCCTCGCGGGCGCGTTCGGCCACCTCGTCAAGACACGGCCCGCCGGCGGCGTCGCTGCCCGACACAGCGATTTCGTCGAGGTTTGCGACGTAGAGCACCGGCCTCGACGACAGGAGGTGCAGACGGCCGAG
>DATEGA010000169.1:0-13094 GCA_035280345.1 bacterium
GAGCCGCCGACCGGGCCGCCGCCGGCCGCGCTCGCGAGCGCGATCGCGAACGCCGCGGGCGTGCGCCTGACGGACCTGCCGATCACCCCGGAGCGTGTGGTGCGCGCGCTCGATGCGGGTGGCCGTGCAGCCGGCGGCGCAGAAGGGAGACGGTAATGCCGGAGCCGCGGTTCGGAGTCGCGCTCGAGAACTTCACGCCCGCCTCGGTCGAGCCGGGCATCGACCGGGTGCTTGCGTACGCCGCGCGGGCCGAGGCCCTGGGCTTCTCGTCGGCGTGGGCCTGGGACCACATCCTGCTCGGCACCCGCCGGGCGTTTCCGTTTCTCGAGTCGCTCGCGACGCTCAGTGCGATTGCGGCGCGCACGCAGCGCCTCGAGCTCGGCATCGGCGTGCTCGTGCTGCCCCTTCGCAACCCGGTGATCCTGGCGAAGGAACTCGCTACGATCGACCAGTTGTCAAAGGGCCGTCTGGTGCTCGGGTTCGCGGCCGGTTGGTACGAGCGCGAGTTCCAGGCCTGCGGCATTCCCTTCGCGGAACGCGGGCGGATCTTCGTGAAGAACCTCGAGATCATGCGCCGGCTCTGGACCGAGGACAGCGTCAGCGGCGCGGTGGACGGCTACATCTTCAACCAGGCGGTCATGCTTCCCAAGCCCTTCCAGCGCCCGCACCCGCCGCTGTTCATCGGCGGCTACGTCGACCGGGTGCTGCGGCGCGTCGCCAAGCACGGGGACGGGTGGCTGACCTATTTCTACACGCCGGAGACGTTCCGCGCGACGTGGGCGAAGATCCGCGGCTTCGCCGAGGAACAGGGCCGCAATCCCGCGGAGCTGCGGAACGTCAGCCAGCTCCCGATCTGCGTCGCGGCCACGTACGAAGAGGCGGACCGCCACGTCAAGGAGTTCATCGGACGGTACTTCGACGTCGCCCCGTGGAGCGAGTCGACGCCGGAGAGCGCGATTCGCGGCACGGCGGCGCAGTGCGCGGAGCAACTCGCCGCCCACCTCGACGCCGGCGAGGAACACATCGTGCTCATCCCGTCCGAGTATCGGACGGATCAACTCGAGGCGATCGCGCGCGACGTGCTGCCCCGCCTGCGTAGCGCGGGACGTGCGCATGCCTGAGCGTTCCGCCATCACCTTCGTCGAGGCGCGCCGCCGGCTCGAAGCCAAGAACAAGGCGCCGCGCGACAAGCGGATGCCGCTCGCCGAGGCGGCCGCCCTGGTGCGCGACGGCGACCACATCGCCATCGGGGGCTGCCTCTACTCGCGGACGCCGACCCTGCTGCTGCGCGAGGTGCTGCGTCAGCGCCGCCGCGACGTCGTGCTGTCCCGCAGCCTGCTGTGCTACGAGGGCGAACTGTTTCTTGCCGCGGGCGCGTGCAGTGAGATCGTGACGAGTTGGGTCGGCATCGGGCTCCCCTGGGGGCTGTCGCGCATCGTCCGCGAGTTCGTCGAGGGCGGCAACGCCCGATTCGAAGAATGGAGCCACCTCGCCATCGGGATGCGCTATCACGCGGCCGCGATGGGCGTCCCGTTCCTCCCCACCCTGTCGATGCTGGGCTCCGATCTCAGGCGGACGACCGGGGCGAAGACGATGACCTGTCCGTTTACGGGGGAGCAGGTGTGCCTCGTCCCCGCGCTCCATCCACACGTCGCACTGATCCACGTCCACCGCGCCGATCCCTTCGGCAACGCACAGATCGAGGGCTACCCGCACATGGACGCGGACATCGCGGCCGCGGCGCAGACGGTCGTGCTGAGCGCGGAGGAGATCGTGGACCCCGACGAGATCCGGCGCACCGCGGACCGCACGGTGATCCCGTTCTTCGCGGTCGACGCCGTGGTCCACGCGCCGTTCGGCGCGTACCCGCACGAGATGTACGGACTCTACGACGTGGACCTCGATCACATCGACGCGTACGCGAAGCGCGTCGCCGCGGAGGGCGTCGCCGGAGCGCGTGCCTATCTCGACGAGTGGGTGTACGGACCCGAGACGACCGATGCCTACTTCGGGAAGTTCGGTGTGGACCGGCTGGAACGGCAGCGCCGGGCGGCACGCGACCTAATCGGCCGGCGGACGTGACGGGTCCGAACGCGGACTACACCGCCTCCGAACTGCTGACCGTCTCGGCCAGCCGGCTCCTGGCCGACGGCACGGTGGTGTTCGCCGGCGTGGGCACGCCGCTGCTCGCGTCGGCACTGGCCCGCGCCACGCATGCGCCGGGCCTCACCGTCGTCATCGAGGGGGGCTCGATCGGCCTCGAGGTCGCGCCCGGCAACCTGCCGATCTCCACCAACGAAATGCGCGGCGCGCGCCGGGCCGTCGCGTTGCCGTCGATCACGCAGATCTTCCTGTACGCGCAGCGCGGGTTCTTCGACTACGGCTTCCTCGGCGGCGCGCAGATCGACCCGTACGGAAACATCAACACGAGCATCATCGGCGCGGTCGAGCGGCCCAGGGTCCGCCTGCCGGGCAGCGGCGGCGCCTGCGACATCGCATGCCTCTGCCGGGAGATCCTGATCGTCACCAGACACGAGCGGCGGCGGTTCGTCGAACGTCTCGACTTTGTGACGAGTCCGGGGCAAATCGATGGAGGACGGGGACGGCGCGGCGCGGGCCTGTTGTTCGGCCGGGTGACCGCTGTGCTGACCGACCTCGCGCTCATGGATTTCGGCGGCGCCTCGGGCCGGATGCGTGTCGCGGCCCTGCAGCCGGGCGCGGAACCGAGCCAGGTGAAGGAGCAGACCGGTTTCGATCTCGAGATCGCATCCGACGCCCGGCGGCTCGAGCCGCCGACCGAAGGGGAGTTGAGGACCCTCCGCGGCCTCGACCCCTCCCGAGTCTTTCTCTAGGGCTCACGGTAAGAAGGCGCCTAGATGCGCGGACGAGAATTTCCGCGCATTCCTGCAAGGAGGGATTGACCATGCCCCGCTATATGGTTGAGCGGACATTTCAGAGCGGCCTGCACATTCCCATAAACGAGCAGGGCGCGGCGTCGTGCTTGAACGTGGTGGGCAACAACGCAGGCGAGGGAGTGACCTGGGTGCACTCCTACGTCAGCGAGGACAAATCGAAGACCTACTGCGTCTACGACGGCCCCAACCCGGACGCCATCCGGCGCGCGGCACAGGCGAACGGTCTTCCGGTCGATCGCATCATTCAGGTGAGCGTTCTCGATCCCTACTTCTATAAGTAGGCCGGTTTGCAGGCTCGGCATCGTCTTCATCGCTCGGAGGTTGGCATGGCTCCTCGCCGGATGCGCTTCGGCATCTGCACGGACCAGAATCTGCCATGGCCCACGCTCGTCGAACGCTGGCAGTTGTACGAACGTCTCGGCTTCGACAGCGTCTGGGACTGCGACCACCTAAACCAGCCGAGCAATCCGAAGGGACCGTACTTCGAGGGATGGACGCTGGTCGCCGCCCTGGCGGCGCGGACGGAGCGCATCCGCGTCGGCGTCCTCGTGAGCTGCAACACGTTCCGCCACCCCGGCCTCCTCGCCCAAGAAGCGGTCACGGTGGACCACATTTCGAACGGCCGGCTCGAGTTGGGCTTCGGGGCCGGCTGGTTCGTTCCCGAGCATGAGCGGTTCGGCATCCCGTTTCCACCCGCGGCCGCGATGGTTGTTCGTTTCCGCGAGGCGGTTCAGGTGCTCGACAGCCTCTTGCGCAACGAGACGACGACCTTCGGCGGCACGTACTACCAGTTACAGGGAGCGTATGTGCGGCCGCGGCCCGTGCAGCAGCCGCGCCCGCCGCTCACGCTCGGAGCCCACGGGCCGCGAATGCTTCGGATCTGTGCCGAGTACGCGGACGCGTGGAACTCGTTCGGCACTGTGGACGAGATCCGCGAACGCAACCGGATTCTGGACGAGCACTGCGCGGCGATCGGCCGGGATCCCAAAACGATCTGGCGGTCGTTCTACGGATGGGCGAGCCAGATGGCGAGTCAGGGATTGCCCGACCCGTGGTCGAGCGTGTCGGCGTTCCAGGACGTCGTTGGCCGGTACCATGAGGCCGGGATCAATGAGTTCGTCATCGATCAGCCGCGCCCCGAGCAGTTTGCGATCCTCGAGCGGGTCGCGACCGACGTCATTCCCACGTTGCGCTAGTTACCAGCGCGCCAGGCGGATCATCCCCTCGTAGATGCGGTCGACGCTCGGCAGGTAGGCCGTCTCGAGCGGCGGCGCGTACGGCACCGGCGTGTCCGGCGCGCCGATCCGAGAGATCGGGGCATCGAGCGATGTAAAGAGGTGCTCGCCGAGGTAGGCCGCGATCTCCGCGCCGATGCCGCCGCGCAGGCGATCTTCGTGCACGATCAGGACGCGGCTCGTCCGTGCAACCGACGCCGAGATCGTCTCGAGATCGAGCGGCAGCAGCGTGCGGAGGTCGATGACCTCCGCCTCGACGCCGTCCGCGGCGGCACGCTCGGCGGCCTCGAGGCTGCGGTGCGCCATCATGCCGTACGTCAACACCGTGAGGCGCCGCCCCGGCCGCCGCACCGCCGCGCGGCCAAGCGGGAGGATCGTGAGCCCCTCGGCAACCTCGCCGCGCTGCGAACGGTACAGCGCCTTGTGTTCGAGGTACAGGACCGGGTTGGGATCAGCGATCGCGCCCAGGATGAGGCCCTTCGCGTCCGCGGGGGTCGACGGCATCACGATCTTCAGGCCCGGCGTGTGGAAGAAATAGCCCTCGATGGACTGCGAGTGGAAGGGCCCGCCGTGCGTCCCGGCGCCACACGGAGCGCGGACGACGATCGGCACGCAGCCGCCGGCGCGATAGGACGACGTGGCGGCGAGGTTCACCATTTGGGTAAACGCGTTCGAGATGAAATCGGCGAACTGCATCTCCGCGACGGGCCGCAGGCCAACGAGGGCCGCGCCGACCGCGGTGCCGACGATCGCGGCCTCAGAGATCGGGGTATCGATGACCCGGCGCTCCCCAAACTCCTCGAGGAATCCTTTGCTCAGCTTGAAGGCGCCGCCGTAAGCGCCCACGTCCTCGCCAAAAAGAATCACCGACCGGTCCGCGCGCATCGCCTCGCGCAGGCCGTTCGCGATCGCCTCGAGGTAGGTCATTACGGCCACGCCGTCGCCTCACAGTACACGCCCTGCTCCAGCTCGGCGGGATCCGGCGGCGGAGTCGCTTCCGCCCACGCGTGCGCCGCATCGACGTCGGCCGCGACCTGCGCGCGCAGCTCCTCGAGCCGCGCGGCGGTGACCGCACCGGCATCCATCAGGTGCCGGGCAAAGCGCTCGATCGGATCGCGCCGCCGGCCGTCTTCGATCATCGCCTTCGGGACGTACGAGGCATCGTCGGCTTCGGAATGCCCCCGCACCCGCATCGTGCGACCCTCGACGAACGACGGACCGCCGCCGTTCCGGGCGCGGTCCACCGCCTCCCGGACGGCCCGGTAGACGGCCAGCACGTCATTGCCGTCCACAGAGCACGCGGGCATCCCGTATGCGGCCATTCGCGCGTCGAGCGGCCCGGCGAGTTCGCGCGCGAGCGGCGTGGACAGCGCGAACTGGTTGTTCCAGCAGACGAGGACGAGCGGCAGCCGCAGCACGGCCGCCATGTTGACCGCCTCATGGAACTCGCCCGTCGCAAGCGTGCCTTCGCCGAAGTTGGCGAGCGCAACGCGCCGGTCCTTGCGGACGTGGAATCCGAGCGCCGCGCCGGCCGCGACCGGGATGTTGCCGCCGACGAAATCGGTGTGCAGCAGGATGCGCGGGCCGAGCCCGCCGATGTGGAGGTTGCCCTCGCGGCCGCGGGTCGGCGAACCCGACCGCCCCAGAAAATTCGCGAAGTAGTAGCCGAGTGGCATCCCCAGTACGAGGCGCGCGCCGAGGTCCCGATGCAGCGTGGCCGCCACGTCGTCGGGGCCAAGCGCCGCGGCGGCGCCGACCGCCACGGCCTCGTGGCCCCAGCCGGTGAAGCAGGCGCCGACGATCTGGCCCGTCTGATACAGCTTTACGACCCGCTCTTCGGCGAGCCGCTGCAGCAGCATGTAGTAGTAGAGACGTTCGAGGTCCGCCGGGGTGAGATCGGACACGGTGGCTCCGGGAGAAGGCTCCCGCGATGCGCGCGTGCGCGCGTCGTCAGTCATACATTGACGGGTGTCAACCGCGTGCCGATTCGGGACCTCGCAGCCCGTGGCCTCCCCCGTAGTCGGCCGGCGGACGCGGCGCCCACCCCTCAAGCCGCTGCGGTGCCGGCCGGGACACCTCGACGGTAAGCGGCCGGCACACCGACAGCGGGTCGGCGCGGTGCGGCCCGAAAATCGGCCTGGAGATATCGCCGCCCGGACAGGTGGAAAGCGCGCACAACAGGTCCATCTCCGCGAAAAATTCGAAGTAGTCGCCCTTCTTTGCCGGACACGCCTTCGCAAAGTACCGCCCGTCCTTCCGCAATCCGGTGACCATGAATACATTCAGCACGTCGTGGACGTCGAGCTCCGTCAGGTGGTACGGCGCCACGGCGCGCGTCAGGTTGGAGTGGCAGGTCAAGTCGAAGTCTTCGCCGTTCAACATTTTTGTGACGTACGGGTCGCAGCGGGTGCCGAGCAGGTCGTGGCAGCCGGCGCCGTCTTCGTCCCGGCCGTAGTTGATCGTGTCCGCGGTGATGGTGAGCATCGGCCGCAGGTACGGCAGGGACGACCAGAGCCGGTCGAACGTCGTCACGTGCGTGCCGTACAGCTGGCGGGTCCGAGACGCCCAGAATCGTTCGCGCGGGTTCGTCAAGTTCCAAGCGTTGAAGTCCCCGACCTGGGGGCCGTCGGCGCAGATCATCCGGCACAAATGACCGGCCGGCACCGTCCAGGCGCGCCCCGACCGGATAGGAATCACAAACCGCTCGACCGGGGTGCGCGCAGCCACGTCGCGAGCCAGCCGGCCGTAGAACTCCCGGTCGACGTCGAGGGGCGTACCGGGGCCGCGGTCGTAAAGTGGCGGTGGTTCGGGCATGTCAGGACCTCCCGTTGGTACCCGGGTCAGCCGCCGGTCCGCGCTCCGATGCCGAGGTAGGCGCGGCGGACCGCCTCGTTACGGGCCAGTTCGGCGGCCGGGCCCTCGAGCGAGATGCGGCCGTTTTCGAGAACGTACGCCCGCCGGGCCAGCCGCAGCGCGGCGTTCGCGTTCTGCTCGACCAGCAGCACGGTGGTGCCCTCGCGGTTGATGTCGGCGATTTTCTCGAAGATCAGACGGACCAGCACCGGGGCGAGCCCCATCGACGGTTCGTCGAGCAGCAGAAGGCGCGGTTTCGTCATGAGCGCCCGCGCCATCGCCAGCATCTGCTGCTCTCCGCCGGAGAGCGTCCCGGCAAGTTGGGTGCGCCGCTCCGCGAGCCGGGGAAAGAGTGCGAAGACGCGGTCGAGCCCCTCGCGCGGCACACCGGCCTCGATGTAGGCGCCGAGCCGCAGGTTCTCCTCGACGGTCATGGTCGAGAAGATCCACCGGCCCTCCGGGACCTGCGTGAGCCCGAGGCGCACGATCTCGTGCGCCGGCAGGTGGTCGATCCGCCGCCCCGCGAACCGGACCTCGCCCGAGCGCGGGCGCAGGAGCCCCGAGATGGTACGCAGGGCCGTCGTCTTACCGGCGCCGTTCGCGCCGAGCAGCGCGACGATCCCGCCCTCTTCGACGTCAAACGACGGCCCGTGGAGGGCCTCGATGGTGCCGTAGGCGGTGACGAGGTCGCGGACCTCGAGCAGGTTCATTCGCCGTCCTCGCGCCCGAGGTAGGCCTCGATGACCTTGGGATCGCGCTGGATCTGGTCCGGCGAGCCTTCCGCGATCTGCACGCCGTGGTCCAGCACGATGATGCGGTCGCTGATGCCCATCACGACGCTCATGTCGTGTTCGATCAGCAGCACCGTCACGCCGGAATCGCGAATCCGGCCGACGAGCTGCACGAGCCCGGCCTTCTCCGCGGGGTTCATGCCGCTCGCCGGCTCGTCGAGGATCAACAGACGCGGCGCCGTCGCGAGCGCCCGCGCGATCTCGAGACGCCGCTGGTCGCCGTATGCCAGCTCGCGCGCGAGCCGGTTCGCGCGGCCTTCCAGCCCGACGAACCCGAGCCAGCGGCGGGTCTCCTCCCGCACCCAGACCTCTTCCCGCCGGTGCAGCGGCGTGTGAAGCAGCGAGTCGAGCGTGCCCGCGTGGATCCGGCCGTGGAGGCCGATCATCACGTTTTCGTCCACGCCCAGGTCGGGAAAGAGGCGGATCATCTGAAAGGTCCGCGCGATTCCGTGCCGCACAACGACGTCCGGACGCAGGCCGGTGACCTCCCTACCCTCGAACGCGATCCGTCCGTCGGTCGGCCGGAGGAAACCTGTGATGCAGTTGAACACCGTCGTCTTGCCCGCGCCGTTCGGCCCGATGATGCTGAGGATCTCACCCAGTGCGACGCGGAACGATACATCCGAGACGGCGACAAGGCCGCCGAAGCGCATCGTGAGATGCTCAACGCCCAGAATCGCGCCCGTTCCGACTTCCGGCGGGCGGGACACCGCCGTCACGATGAGGCGCCCGTGGCCGCAGAATCGGCGGCGGACGCGCCGGCGGCCACGCCGGCATGGGCCTCCGCCTCCGAGAGCGCGACTTCGCGCGCTTCGATCCGCCCGTACCGGCTCGGCCACAGGCCCTGGGGCCGCAGCAGCATCAACACGATCAGGCCGACGCCGAAGGCGAGCATCCTGTACTGGTCGATGCCGCGCAGCACCTCGGGCAGGATGACGATCACCGCGGCGCCGAGGATCACGCCGGGCAGACTGCCGCGGCCGCCCAGAATAATCACCATCAAAATGGTCACCGATTGAATGAACGTGAAGCTCGACGGGTTGATCGCGGTCAGCTTCACCGCGAAGAACGAGCCGGCTGCGCCGGCGAAGATCGCGCCGAGCACGTACGCCAGCAGCTTGTAATACACGGGATGGATGCCGGCGGCCTGCGCCGCGGCCTCGTCCTCGCGAATGGCGAGCCAGGCGCGCCCGAGCCGCGATCGTGAAAGATTGTAGGAGCCGAACAGCACCACGAGCGAGAACGCGATGCCGAGGACATAGAGGTGGGCCGGCGTCCGCAGCACGAAGGCCCCGATCTGCGCGTGCGGCATGTCGTAGATGCCTTCCGGCCCGCCCGTGAAGTTGAAGTTGGTCGCGGCGATGCGTACGATTTCGCCGAACCCGAGCGTCACGATCGCGAGGTAGTCGCTACGCATCCGCAGCGTCGGTCCTCCGATGATGATACCGGAAACGGCGGTGAAACAGGCCGCGATCGGCAGCGTCAACCAGAACGACATGTGGTTGTTGACCATGAAGTACGCTGTCGTATAGGCGCCGATGGCGAAGAACGCCGCGTACCCGAGGTCGAGGAGCCCGGCGAACCCGACGACGATGTTGAGGCCGAGCCCGAGCATGACGTACACGAGGACGAGCGTCCCGACGTCGATCAGGTATGACGTGCCGAAGATCGGCAGCGTGATCGCGGCCGCGACGGCTACGGCGGCCAGCGCGGTCGGGAGCAGCGGACGGGATTGGCCGGAGCGGGTCTTCACATCCGCTCGACCACGCGCTCGCCGAGGAGGCCGCGCGGCCGCACCACCAGCACGAGGATCAACACGGCGAAGGCCACGACATCTTTCCAGCGGCTGGAGTAGTAGCCGGCCGCCAGGCTCTCGAGGATGCCGAGCATAAAGCCGCCGACCACCGCCCCCGGAATGTTGCCGATGCCGCCGAGCACGGCGGCTGTGAAGGCCTTGAGGCCGATCAGAAAGCCCATCAGGAACGAGATCTGTGAATAATACAAGCCGGTCAGCACGCCCGCGAACGACGCCAGCGTCGATCCCAGGAAGAACGTAAAACTGATGACCCGGCTGACGTTGACGCCCATGAGCCGCGCGGCGTCCTGGTTGATCGCGAGCGCCCGCATCGCCATCCCGGTCTTTGTGCGGTTGACGATGAAGTAGATCGCCGCCATGAGCACGATGCTCGACACAAAGATCAGGATCTGCAGCCAAGAGACGCTGACCCCGGCGAAAGACGGGCCCGCGCGGCCGAACAGGTGCGGGTAGACCAGAAACGACGGGCTGTAGATCAGCAGCAGGCTGTACTCGAGCGTCAGCGACGCCCCGATCGCGGAGATGAGGATCGACAGGCGTGCGTGCAGCAGCGGCCGGTACGCCACGCGGTAGACCAGCGTCCCGAGCAGTCCGGTGAGACCCATGGACACGACGAGGGCCAGCAGCGTCGTCAGGATCGGGCTCTCGACGTGGAGCAGCGCCAGCAGGCCGTACGTCGAGAACCCGACGAACGCGCCAACCGCGTAGATGTCACCGTGGGCAAAGTTGATGAGGCGGATGATGCCGTAGACCATGGTATAGCCGAGCGCGATCAGGGCGTAAAATGCCCCGATCGTCAGCCCGTTGACGATCTGCTGGAGGGCGATCTCCATCGATTAGGCGGGTAGCCCCGCTCTCGCGGAGCACAAACGGGGCCGCCCCGGTTCCGGGGCGGCCCCGCGGCCTTGCAGCAACCTCACATTCCGGTGGGCACGAACTTGTCGCCCTTGATGATGTACGTGATGTAGAGCACCTGGACGCGGTCGCCCTTCTTGTCGAAGGTGATCTTGCCGGTCGCGCCGGAATACGCCGACGTCGCCTGGAGCGCTTTGATGATCGCCGCGCGGTCCGCGCTCTTCGCGCGCTGCATCGCGTTGATCACGACGCCCACCGAATCATACTCGAGCGCGGAGTACGGACCCGGATCCTGCTTCCAGCGGCCCGTGTAGCGGCTGATGAACGCCTTGGCCGTGCCCTGGTCCTGCGGCAATGGGGTGGACGTGATGTACACGCCCGTGGACGCCGCACCGCACTCCTTGATAAACGTCGGATCGTTGTTCGCGTCGCCGGCCATCAACTTGCCCGACACACCTAGGTCCTTGAACTGTTTGCAGACCAGGCCGCCCTCGGGATAGTAGCCCGTGAAGTACGTGACGTCGGGATTGAGGCTCTTGACCTTGGTCAGCGTCGCCGAGAAGTCTTTCTCCCCCGGGGTGATCGCGTCGAAGAAGACCACCTGCACGCCCATCATCTTCTTCAACGCGTCCTGCGTCGCCGTCGCAAGACCCTTCGCGTACAGCGTGTTGTCGTGGATGATCGCGACCTTCTTGGCGTGGAGGTCCTTGGTCATGAAGCCGGCCGCGTAGGGGCCCTGCTGATCATCCCGGCCGATCACGCGAAACACGTTCTCGAAGCCCTGGTCGGTGAGCTTCGGGTTGCTGGACGCGTCCGCCACGAACGCGACCCCCGCGTCATGGTAGACGGCGCTCGCCGGAATCGCGGCCGACGAGCAGTAGCCGCCGGCCACCGCGGCCACGCCCGCGTCGACGAGCTTGTGGGCGGCCGTCACCGCCTGCTGCGCATCGCACGCGTCATCGAACGAGACGATTTCGAGCTTGCGCCCGAGGACGCCGCCCTTGGCGTTCTGCTCGTCGGCGGCCATCGTCGCGGCCTGGACAATGTCGGTGCCCATCTTGGCGTTCCCGCCGGAGAGCGGCACCGGGACGCCGATCTTAATCGTCGCCCCCTGCGCGCCTACGCCGGGCACCATGCCGGTGATCAAGAACACCAGCAACGTGGCAACTGCGAACACGTTCCGCATGCTGCTCCACCCCTCCCCACGTGTTCGGCGCAAAAAAGAAGTGCGCCGCGCGCCCCCCGGTTTCTCCGGAGGGAGGTTGCAAATCCTCCCCGCCAGAAGTGCGTTGGGACCGGGTCCGGCGCTACCCCAAGTACGCAGGACGAACCGCCGGGGTTTCCCGGGGGGACGGCGCGGGAGCCGGTTTACCCCAGCATGACGGAGGTGGCATCGCATGGCGAAAACGGCGCCGATGGAACATCCGGGCATCACCCGGTCGCTGCTGGCGTGGGAGGAAACCCTTCCGGCCCGGGCGGGGATGGCGTTCCAGATACGCGCGGACCAGGTCTGCCGGATCGTCGATCTCGAGGGCCAGCAGGTCGCCGATTTCATTTGCTTCAACCTGAACGACTACGTAGACAAGATCTCACCGGAAAACACGCAGGCACTCAACGGGACGCTGTTGCTCACTAAAGGGCACCACCTCTACTCCACCAAGGCGACGCAGCTCATGACGATCACCGCCGACACCTGCGGGACGCACGACTTAATCAGCGGCTCCTGCAGCGAGTACACGAACGCGTTCCGCTACGGCGTGCGCGGCACGCCCAACTGCCGCAACAATTTCGAGAATGCCCTCCGGCCTTACGGCATCCCGCTCACGGAAATCCCTTACTCGTTCAACGTGTTCATGAACACGCCGGTCGCGGCGGACGGGCGCACCGGGATCCAGGAGCCCAAATCGAAGCCGGGCGACTACCTCGACCTGCGCGCGAACATCGATCTCTTGATCGCGATCTCGAACTGCCCGCAGGAGCGCAACCCCTGCAACGCCTTCAAGCCGACGCCGCTGCAGGTCGTCGTCTACGATCCGGAAGCCGCCGGCAAAGGGGTGGGCATCCAACCCTGGGTCAAGCGCTGATTCTAGAGAAGGCCGAGCGCCCGCGCGACCCGCTCCGGGGTGATCGGCAGCTCCGTGATCCGGACGCCGACCGCGTCCTCGACGGCGTTCGCGATCGCCGCCGCCGGCGGACCGATCGGCGGTTCGCCGATGCCGCGCGCGCCGAAGGGGCCCTTGCCCTCGTGGGACTCGAGCACGAGCGGCTCCACGTCGGGCACGTCGAGCGAGGTCGGGATCAAGTACGAAGCAAAGTTGGTGGACAGGTTCACGCCCCGGTCCACCACGATCTCCTCCATGAGCCCGTAGCCGAGGCCCATCACCGCGCCGCCCTGGATCTGGCCCTCCACGCTCTGCGGGTTGATCGCGCGTCCGACGTCGTGGCACGCCGCGTGGCGCAGGACCGTGACGGCCCCCGTCTCGGTATCCACCTCGACCTCGACCGCGTGCGCCCCAAAGGTGTAGTCGGGAAAGACCCGCCCGCCGCCGCGCTCTAAGTCCACCGGGTCCCCGGCCGGCGCGTGGTAGACGCCGAGGTAACTGCGAGCGACGCCGAGACGGGCGCACTC
>DATEGA010000170.1:0-9523 GCA_035280345.1 bacterium
ACGGCCCTAACCTGTTAAGAAACGGGCGAAAGTCACTACAGATCGTGTCATGGTAACGTGAAAGTGTGGACAACTGCGCACACTGTCCCCAGGTTATCAGGAATTCGGTGAAATCCGGCACATTTTGCGGTCTGCAACCCGCGTTTCGTGGACGCTCCAAGACCCGTGTGATATAGTCATTTGGTCTCTTCGTCAAGGAGTGCCGCTGTGAAACGCACTTTTCAGCCAAACCGTAGACGCCGCGCCAAGACGCACGGGTTCCGGGTGCGGATGCGAACGCCGGGGGGCCGCAATGTCCTGCGCCGCCGCCGCCAGCGCGGGCGGCGCCGGCTCTCGCCCGCGTAGCGGGTCCGCCGGCACGGCGAGGTCCGGCGGACGCTTGGTGTCGCGGGCGGACTTTTCCCGGGTGTATCGCGAGGGACGCCGCTTCGCGGGGGAGGCGTTGGCGGTTTATGTCCGCCCAACCGACGGCGGGCGGCGGGTCGGCGTGACGGCCGGCCGGGGTCTCGGGCGGGCGGTGGCTCGCAACCGCGCGAAGCGTCGGCTGCGGGAGGCGTACCGCCGGATTGAGACACGTCTCCGGGCTACCGGGGACATCGTGCTGGTAGCAAGGTCGGGCGCGATCGACGCCGGGTTTGGCGAGATCATGCGTGAAATGGAAGCGTTGTGCGCCGCGGGGCGCCTGCTGTGCGGCGAGACCTAGGGCGGATGGTGGGGGTCGGTGTGATCCGCGGGTATCAGCGCTGGATCTCGCGATTCCTCCCGCCGTCCTGCCGGTTCACCCCTTCGTGCTCCGAATACGCCCTCGCGGCGATCGAGCGCCACGGGATCGCGCGCGGCTCGTGGCTCGCGCTGCTGCGCATCCTGCGCTGTCATCCGTTCCATCCGGGCGGCTACGATCCGGTCCCGGATCGCCGCCCCGAGTCAGGGAGGCCTAAGGTTGCATAATCCGTTCGTGCCCTGGCTCGGGAGCGCGCTCGCGGTCCTGCACGGGCTCACCCACGACTATACGCTGTCGGTGATCCTCCTGACGCTGATCGTGAAAGCGGTCATTCATCCGCTGACGCGCGTCCAGCTCCGATCGATGAAGGCGATGCAGGTCCTCACGCCGCACATGGAGCAGCTGCGGCGGAAGCACAAGGACGACCCCAAGAGCCTCAACCAAGAAATGATGGCGCTCTATCGGGCCCACAACGTCAACCCGATGATGGGTTGTCTGCCGATGATCGTCCAGCTGCCGGTGCTGTGGGGCCTGTTTGCGCTCCTGTCGAATCGTGCCCTCTTCGGCAATGCGACGGTGCTCGGCATGCCGTGGTTGGGCATGGCCGACCGGCCGATGCAGTTCATCCTCCATGCGCTACCGGCGCATCCCACCTACCTCGAGGCGCTCCTCTTCCCCCTGCTCGTCGGAGGCACGACGTGGTACCAGCAGAGGATGAGCGTGACCGATCCGACGCAGGCGAGACTCTTCGTCTTCATGCCGATCATGTTCGGCTACTTCGCGCTGAACTACGCGGTGGGACTGTCGATCTACTGGACCGTCTCGACCGCGGCATACATCGGCGAGTACTTCCTGGTCGTCGGTAAGCCGCACCCGATGGTGAGCGCACCGCCGAAATCACAGACGACGGCGCAATCGCGACCCGCCGTGGCGGCACCGGCGAGTCCGGCAGCAGCGACACAGCCGTCCGGCGGGAAGCCGGCGAGCCGCCGCGAGCGGCGGCAGAAGGGGGCGAAGCAGGCGTGAACTCCGCGGAAGGCGCCGGGCGCACCGTCGAAGAGGCGATCCGCGCCGCGCTGCGCACCCTCGGCGCGAAGCGCGAAGACGTGGACCTTATGGTGCTCGACGAGGGCAGCCGCGGCGTGCTTGGCCTCGGGTCGCGTGAGGCCCGAGTCCGCGTGACGTTGCTGTCGGCGATCGAGGCCGGCGAAGTGGAGGAAGCGGCCGCCGCCCCCCCCGCAGAGACGGGCGACGACCCGGTGGCGGTGGCGCGTCGCGTGACCGTGTCGCTGCTCGACGCGATGGGTATCGCCGCGTCCGTCACGGCGCGCGCGGAAGACGGCGGCGTCGCGGTGACGGTGGCCGGCCCGCAGCTCGCGCCGCTGATCGGCCGGCACGGCCAGACGCTCGAGGCGCTCGATCTGCTCGTCAATCTGATGACCACACGCCGGGTCGGCCGCCGCGTGCAGGTCGCCGTGGATGCGGAGCGGTATCGTGAGCGGCGGCGCGAGACACTGGCGGCCCTTACCCGCCGTGTAGTGAGCCGTGTCCGGCGCAGCGGCCAGCCCGCACCGCTCGACCCCATGCCCGCTTCAGAGCGCCGGTTCATTCACACGACGCTCGCTGATGATCCCAACGTCATGACTTACAGCGAAGGCGAAGGCGCCGACCGGCACATCGTAATCGCACCGCGCGACAGCGCGGTGCCGGCGGGCGCGTTCCCGCAGCACGGGCCGGCCGCCGACGACGAGGCGCCGGAAGACAAAGACACGTAAGCGCGCGCGTGCCGAGCCGGCGACATCCGCGCGGATCGGAGATCACCGTTCCGGCGGCGGCCGCCGACCTTGGGCTTTCCCTCTCCGCCCACCAGCAGTCCCGCCTCGACCGCTACCTCGCGCTCGTCGATGAGTGGCGCGGCCGCGTACAGCTGACCGGCGCAGATGCCGCCGCGACGCCCGCCGTGCTTGCCGTCGGCGCGCTGTGCGTGATCCCATTCGTCCCGGCGGCGGGTGCGCTTCTCGATCTCGGCAGCGGCGCGGGCGTGCCGGGGATCCCGATCGCGGTGATGCGTCCGGGTCTGCGTGTGGTGCTCGCCGACTCGGCGCGGAGGAAAGTTGCGTTCCTTGGGATTGTTGTTCGCGAGCTTGGTCTCGCGAACGTCGACGTCGCGCAGGCGCGCGCCGAGGACCTCGGCCGTGACGCCTCGCACCGCGAGCAGTACGCCGTGGTCACGGCGCGGGCGCTGGCGCCCGTGCGCGTGCTCGCGGAGTACGCGTTTCCCCTCTTGAGGATCGGTGGTGAAGCGGTACTGCCGAAGGGCCGCGGCGCGCGCGACGAAGTCCGCGCCGCGGCCCGAGCGCTCGATCTCCTCGGCGGCGAGGCCGCCGTACATGACCCCTGCACACCGTTCTGCTCGCCCGTCGTCGTGCTCCGCAAAACCTCGTCGACGCCCCCGGCCTACCCGCGGCGCGCCGGCACGCCGCAGCGGCATCCGTTGTAGACATCTAGATATCTAAACATCTTAAACTTACACACTCGGCCACCGGGCTGGCCGCGCCTGAGCAAACCGAAGGATTTGTTCGAAGATTGCGGAAAACAGGTTCACGATCGCCGCACAACCGGTCGGGCCAAAGATCGCACTTTCGATGCAGCACAGAGGAGCCATTCGTACGGCGCACGCGTTCGCGGTCGTCAATCAGAAGGGCGGCGTGGGCAAGTCGACCACGGCCGTCAACCTCGGGGCCTCCCTCGCGTCGCTCGGGCACAGCATCCTCCTCGTCGACATGGATCCGCAGGGCAACTGCACGAGCGGCGCCGGCGTGAGCAAGGCCGCGCTCGATGCGAGCACCTACGACGCCGTCGTCATGAACGCCCCGCTCGGCGGCGTGATCGTACACACCCCGACCGAACGCCTCGATATCGCCCCTGCGGACGCGCGCCTAGCGGCTGCGGAGGTCGAGCTCGTGCCCCAGATTGCGCGCGAGGCGAAGTTGAAGACCGCGTTAGCCGGCGTGCGGGACCGCTACGACGTGATCCTCATCGACTGTCCACCGTCGCTCGGTCTTCTGACCATCAACGGGCTGACAGCAGCGCAGGCCTGCCTGATTCCGGTCCAGTGCGAGTACTACGCGCTCGAGGGGCTCACCCAGCTCGTCGAAACGATCGGGCTCGTGCGCCGTCATCTCAACCCCGGGCTCCGGGTGGCCGGAGTACTGCTGACAATGGTGGACCCCCGCACCAAGCTCTCGGACCAGGTGCGTGACGAGGTGCGCCGGCACTTCGCTGATCTCGTTTTCAAGTCGGAGATCCCGCGCAGCGTTCGGTTGGCCGAGGCACCGAGTTACGGCCAGCCCGTGTCGGCCTATGCACCCACGTCGCGCGGCGCGGCCGCATACGCCGCGCTCGCGGAAGAAGTCGAGGAACGACTCGGGTTGGAGCCGCCTCGTGCGGCGCCGGTAACTGCCGAACCGGAGCGCGATCCGGGGCGGGGCGACCTGAATACTGCACCCGTTCCGCCGGGGCTCAACCCAACCACGATGGGGAGGAGTGACGACTGATGATCAGACGAGGTCTCGGACGGGGGCTTGAGGCGCTCATTCCTGGGGCAGCGGCCGAACCGGCTGGTGCCGCGACCGAGATCGACGTTTTTCGGATTGTGCCCAACCCGTTCCAACCACGCCGCGACTTTTCCGGACCGGAATTCGATGAGCTCGTCGCGTCCGTGCGCAGGCACGGCGTACTCCAGCCTGTTATGGTCCGCCCCAAAGACACCGGGTATGAACTGGTGGCAGGCGAGCGACGCTGGCGCGCCGCTAAGGACGCCGGCCTCGTCACGATCCCCGCGGTTGTCAAGAGCATCGCCGACCGCGAGATGCTTGAATTCGCGCTGATCGAGAATCTGAAGCGCGCTGATCTCAACCCTATTGAGCGTGCGCTGGCGTACCGGCGGCTTTCGGACGACTTCCAGCTCACCCAGGATCAGGTGGCTGAAGCTGTTGGTTCGAGCCGTCCGTCGGTCGCGAACACCCTCCGGCTGCTCGACTTGCCGTCAGAAGTCCAACTGTCGCTGACACAGGGGCGAATCAGCGAAGGACATGGCCGGGCGCTCCTTATGGCCCCAGACGAGAAAGCGATCCTTGAAGTGTGGAAACAGGTCGAGGCCAGGGCGTTCTCAGTCAGGGAGACCGAGGCGTTGGTCCAGGAGCGCGCGCGTCGCGTTTCACGTGAAACATCCGGCCGGCGCGGACGCCGTCGAGACCCTCAGCTCCTTGACCTCGAATTGCAGCTTCGCGAGCGGTACACAACCACTGCGGCGATTCGCGGGAAGGCCTCCCGCGGTACGATCGAACTCCGCTACTTCTCGGCCCAAGACCTGGAGCGGCTGATCGATTTGCTTCTTCGGTAGTCGGAGCCCGGCCTGGAGGCCGCAGTCTAGACACTCGTCACATATTCCCGCTGGTCCGCGGTTTGTCCGACGCGGCTCGCGAGAAGCCTGCGGAGCGCGGCCGAGAGACGACGCACACCCTCCGCGAGCAGTTCCTCAGGCTTGTCCGCAAATGAGAGGCGGAGGCCCGACGGCGGCGGTGTATGCGGCAGGAAGAGGTCGCCCAACCCGCATGCCACGCCTTCCTTCAGCGCTTCGGTGAACGCCTCGCGCGCCGGCACCTCTTGCGGCAATGTCACCCACAGGTTGAATCCGGCCGCGGGTTGAGTCCAGGTAACGCCCGTCGGCATAGAGGCCTGCAGCATTCGTAGCACCGTGTCACGGCGCCGCCGGTAGGTGTCCTTGGCCAGACGGAGATCTCTCGCATATTGCTTCGACGATAAGTAGCGCCATAGGGTCCTTTGAATCAACGGCGACGTGAACCGGTCCATGACCAGCTTCGCCTCGATTAAGCGCGCCATGAGCGGTCCGTGCGCCACAATGCAGCCGACGCGCAGCCCAGGGATTACGGTTTTCGAGAAGCTCCGCACAAACATCACGTGCCCGCCCGAGTCGTAGGCCTTGACGGCTGACGGGGCATCCCCGTCGTATGAGAACTCGCTGCAGATGTCGTCTTCCAGAACGATCAGGTTATGCTGCCGGGCGAGTGCCGCAAGACGGCGCCGCCGCTCGTCCACCATCACCACCCCGGTTGGGTTTTGAGCGGTCGGGATGGTGTAGATGACGCGGGGCCGATAGCGTTCAACGAGCGCTGCGGCCATGTCGACCCGCATGCCGTCGGCGTCAACCGGCACGCCGATCAAGTTCACGCTCCGGCCTTCGAAGACATCGAGCGCTGTTGGGAACGTGGGGCTTTCAACGAGGACGTGGTCGCCGGGCGCAACGAGCGTTCGTGCCACCAGGTCGATCGCCTGCTGGGAGCCAGATGTGATCAAGACATCGTCCGGTCTGGCGGTAATGCCGGAGGCGGCACAGTACTCGGCGATCCATGCGCGGAGGTTGAGATCACCCTGCGGGGATCCATATTGCAAGAACTTTGGATCCTCAACGGCCAACGCCCGGTGCCACATCCGCCCGAGCGCCCGTACCGGAAACAGTGTGGGATCCGGAATCCCACCGGCGAGAGGGATCACATTCGACCGTACTGCCGGTCGGAGCAGCGCTTCCATTGCCGTGACCCGAGGGGATCGGAGATGGATGGGTATCGAGGACTGCCATTCAGTCCCGTCCAGGGCGTGAGCTGTTTCACGTGAAACAGCCGTATTCGTTGAAACCGTCTGCGGACCTCCGGCGTACGTTCCACGGCCCACCGTGGCTTGTACCAGGCCATCCGCGGCGAGCACTTGGTACGCCTGAACGACCGTGATGAGGCTCACTTCCAGATCGCGGGCCAACTGGCGCACAGACGGCAGGCGGTCCCCGTGTTTGACTTGTCCTGTCCGTATCATCGAGGCGATGCCGGCGTGGAGCTGCCGGTACAATGGTGTTTCGGATTCACGGTTTAGCTGGATGGATTCCTTGACGATCATCTCCGCCGTCCTCCGCTCGTCGCCGCTGCCGTGCATACGTCATGGCCGATCCTTGGAGATATTGTTACTAATAATATTGACCAAATTGTATCGCCGTAGTATGACGTATACTACCATGAGATTGGGAATAGTCAACTATTGTATCTAGTAACATGTAGGATCGATGCTCGGTTTTGATATTCTAGTTCGTGTTGTGGGACGATTGGTAACTGTCGGGAGGCTTGTTCAATTTGACGCGTGAGGAAGCCTGGGCACTTTTGGTGATCGAGACGCCCTCGGTGAATCTCCAGAAGCACATGATGGCGGTCGAAGCGGTCATGCGCGCGTACGCCCGCCGGTTTGGAGAGGACGAGGAGGCGTGGGGCCTCGTTGGGCTGCTGCACGATCTCGACTATGAGAAGCACCCGTCGCAGGAAGCGGGCCACCCGTTCGCCGGGGTCGAGTTACTGAGGCAACGAGGTCTGGCGGAGCCGTTGTGCCGGGCGATCCTGTCGCACGCCGATTACAGCGGCGTGCCACGCGAGAGCCTGATGGAGAAGACGCTGTTCGCGGCCGACGAACTGTCCGGTTTCGTGATCGCGGTGGCGCTCGTTCGACCGTCGCGGGCGATCGGGGACGTCGACGTGCCGTCGGTGCTGAAGAAGATGAAGGACAAAGCGTTCGCGCGAGCGGTGCGGCGCGACGACATCACCGGCGGGGCGGAGGGGTTGGGCGTTTCGCTCGAGGAGCACATCGGCGTTGTCATCGAGGCGCTGAACGGCATCGCGCCACAACTCGGCTTGGAAGGCCCCCGTGCGGGAACGGCGGCCGGCGGTTAAGTTCGATATGGCCGGCGAGCCCCCGCGGGGCGGTCCGCCGGTAATCAGGAGGGAGGTAGGGCGATGGCAGAGGTAGGGACGGTCAAGCTGAAGCGGGGCCTGGCGCAGATGTTGAAGGGCGGCGTCATCATGGACGTGACGACCGCCGATCAGGCCAAGATCGCCGAGGACGCCGGGGCGTGCGCGGTGATGGCGCTCGAGCGGGTGCCCTCGGACATCCGCAAAGAGGGCGGCGTCGCGCGGATGGCCGACCCGCTCAAGATCAAGGAGATCATGGAGGCCGTCACGATCCCGGTCATGGCCAAGGCGCGGATCGGGCACTTCGTCGAGGCGCAGCTGCTGGAGGCGCTCGGCGTCGACTACATCGACGAAAGCGAAGTGCTCACGCCGGCCGATGAGCGGTACCACATCAACAAGCATCTCTTCAAGGTGCCATTCGTCTGCGGCTGCCGTGATCTCGGCGAGGCGCTGCGGCGAATCGGCGAGGGCGCCGCGATGATCCGCACGAAGGGCGAGGCGGGCACCGGCAACGTGGTCGAGGCCGTGCGCCACATGCGGGCGGTGACGGACGGCATTCGCACTCTGCAGGCCGCGCCGGAAGAAGAGCTGATGACCATCGCCAAGGAACTGGGCGCGCCGTACGACCTGGTCGTCGAAACACGGCAGCTCGGCCGCCTGCCCGTCGTGAACTTCTCCGCCGGCGGCCTCGCCACACCGGCCGACGCGGCGATGATGATGCAGCTCGGCTGCGACGGCAACTTCGTCGGCTCCGGCATCTTCAAGTCGGACAATCCGGCGAAGCGCGCGAAGGCGATCGTGGAAGCGACCACCCACTTCAAGGATGCCGACGTGATCGCGCGCGTGTCCGAGGGCATCGGCGAGGCGATGAAGGGGCTCGACGTCCGCAAGCTGCCCGAGGGCGAACTCCTTCAGACCCGCGGCTGGTAGTGCCGGCGCAGAGACCTTCGCAGAACGGCGCGGCGCCGAAGATCGGCGTGCTCGCGCTGCAGGGCGACGTGATCGAGCATGTCAAGATGCTGCGGAGGCTCGGCGTCGAGGCGATCGAGGTTCGCACGCCCGAAGACCTCGCGAAGGTCGACGCGTTGATCATTCCGGGCGGCGAGTCGACCACCATCGGCAAGCTCGCGGTCGAGTACGGCTTGGATCAGGCGATCCCGGCGCGGGTCAGGGACGGTATGCCCGTCTACGGCACCTGCGCCGGGATGATCGCGCTCTCGAAGCAGGCGAGCGGCGGGGAGCCGCCGCTGCTGCGGCTCATGAACATCACTGTCCGGCGCAACGCCTACGGCCGCCAAGTGGAGTCGTTCGAAACCGATCTGGAGATCCCGGCGATCGGCGGCCGCCCGGTCCACGCGGTATTCATCCGCGCGCCCGAAATCGAGGACGTGGGGCCGGACGTCCACGTGCTGGCGTCGCTCAACGGCAAGCCGGTGCTGGCGCGACAGGGCAATATGCTGGTCTCAGCGTTTCATCCCGAGCTCACCGACGACGACCGCGTGCACCGCTACTTCGTCGAGATGCTGAAAAAGAAGAATTGACGTCCCGGCGGCCTGCCCGGCCGTCGCGCCGCCGGCCCCGCTTGCCCGCGCCGCTTCTGATCCTCCTGCTCGGTGCCGCGTCGGCAGGTTTTGTCCAAGGCCTCGCCGGCTTTGCGTTCGGTCTGGTCGCCCTCAGCATCTGGGCGTGGTTCGTGCCTCCCGGGCAGGCCGGACCGCTGGTCGTCTTCGGATCGCTCCTCGGACAATTACTCTCGCTCGGCACGGTGCGGCGCAGCCTCGATCCCAGACGCCTCGCGCCGTTTATCGCCGGCGGCCTGCTGGGCGTACCGGTCGGCGTGCTGCTGCTGCACCGCATCGATCCGCGTGAGTTCAAGCTGGCGGTCGGCATCGTCCTCGTGGTTTGGTGTCCCACGATGCTGCTCACTCGCGATCAGCCGCGCGTGACGGCCGGCGGGTGGTGGGCGGACGCAGTCGCGGGGTGGATCGGCGGA
>DATEGA010000171.1:0-6346 GCA_035280345.1 bacterium
CCGCCGCGGTGCGGGTCTCCCCGCGCTTCGCCGTGCGCTGCCGGATGCGCTCGACACGCTCGCCGTATGCCTGCGCGCCGGTCTCGGATTGCATGCGGCGGTGGCCGAATACGCCAAGACGGCGTCGGGTCTCGCAGGTGAGGCGTTCCGAGGCTATCTTGCGGAAATCGCCGTGGGTCGACCGCCGGACGAGGCGCTCGCGGATCTCGCCCGCCGCTATCCGCTCGATGAAGTCGCCGCGGTGGCGGCCGCCGTCGCGCAGAGCCTGCGGATTGGCTCCCCTCTTGCGGACGTATTCGAGGCGCAGGCCGCCCACTGCCGTACCCTTGCCCTCCACCAAGCGCGCGAGGCGGCGCAGAAGCTCTCGACCCACCTGGTGCTGCCGCTGATCGCGTTTATCTTTCCTGTCGTCTTCATCATCGGGCTTGGACCGGTCGCGTTGAAGGTCGCGCGACTGGTGGGTCTGATCCGATGACACCGGGCGCGGTCAGTCCACCGCGTGGGACGCGTATTCCCGGACTGCTGATATCATTTGACTGGGAGCATGCGATGGCGGCCGATGCGCTCGAATCTCGTATGAGTTACCTGGAAGGTGCGTTTCAACAGATGGACAAGCGCTGGGAACGATCGAGGGCCGCATCGATTCTCTCGATCGCAAGGTCGAGGCTTTCAGGCTGGAAGTCCACGGCGACTTCCGCGCTCGGCGCGCCGAAATGCGTGAGCAGTTTCGTTGGAGGCTGGGCTTGCTGGCCGTCGCCATCCTATCGCCGGCGATCGTCCGGCTGCTCCTGCGCTGAACCCTCTTAGCCGTTAGAAGAAAAACGTCGAGCCCGGCAGCGCCTTCGTGAGCCCCTGTCCCAACGACGTTGCCCAATGCTTCGCGACCTCCATCGGGGTGCCCGAGCCTTCAGCGTCCGCCGGCGTCACGGTGAATACCAAGAGGTCGCCGACCGTGATGATCGCACCGGCGCCGTCCTTTTTCACGGCGACTACGGCGCCCTGACGGAACTTCGGGTCGCTCAGCACTTCCGTGATCCGGCGGGTAACCTCGGTCGCACGATCGGTCGCGCTCACGCCCTGCCAATCGTGCGTGATCCGGGTGATCCACACACCGCCCACTGAGATGTCGCGGGGATCGGCGAATGCCGGGGTGGCGATTCCCGCCATCACTACGGCACCGATCAGAACCGCTGCGAGGACAGCCGTGCGGCGAACCAGCATAACGGTCTCCCCCCAATCACCAGGCTAACGCCATCATACCCATATACGGTGTTTTTCGGTCGGAGTTCAGGAGACAGGCGCGCCGCTCGGGATGTCTTTTTCCGGCGTCAATAAAATGACCTGATCTCCGTGGCTCGCCGCGAGCAGCATGCCTTGTGACTCTACGCCCCGGACCTTCCTGGGTTGGAGGTTGGCCACGACCACGATTTTGCGGCCGACCAGGTCCGCCGGTTTGTAGTACTGCGCGATGCCGGCCGCGAGCGTGCGGGTCTCGTCGCCGATCTTGATCCGCAGCTCCAGCAGCTTGTCCGCGCCCGCGACCGGTTTGGCCTCGAGCACCTCCGCGATCCGCAGCTGGATCTTCTTGAATTCGTCGATCGAGACCACCGCGTTCCCCCTTGTCGTGACATCTCCGTCTCCCCTTTCAGGGACTAGCCGGCGGGATGCGCCGCCGTCGCCGGCAGACTTTGACGCGGCGACCGGGCCCTCCGCTCCGCGCCGCCGGCCCGCCGGGACCGCTGCCCGCGACTTCGCCGCGGGTTTGGTTTCGATCCTCGGAAAGATCGGCCGGCCGGGCCGGACGTGCGTACCGGTCTCGAGCCCGCCCCACCTTAGGGCCTCTGCGAGCCGTTCGTCGGCCGGTGAGCCGCCGAGGCCCAACTGCTGCCACGCGCGCTCGGTCGCGACCGGCAGCCACGGCGACAGGACGACGGTCGCGATACGCGCCGCCTCGAGCGTATTGTAGAGAATTGTCCCGGCTCGCTCGGTATTGCCGGCGGCGAACTCGCGCCAGGGCGCCTCGCGGTCGAGGTACGCGTTGGCCGCGCCGAGGATCTCCCAGATCGCCTCGAGCGCCGCGCGGAAGTCCAGCCGGTCGATCAGGCCGTCGAGCCGCCCCGCCGCCGTCGCGGCCGTCTCGCGGAGCCGCGCGTCGCCGCCGGACTCTGGGGCCCGGGTGGGTACCCGGCTGCCGAAGTGCCGCTCGACCAGCGGCAACGTGCGGTTGAGGAGGTTGCCGTAGTCGTTCGCGAGATCCGAGTTGAAGCGGTGGATCAACGCCGGTTTGCTGAAGTCGCCGTCCGAGCCAAACGGAATCTCGCGGAGTAGGAAGTATCGGATCGCATCGACCGCGACGTCGACCTCCGCTCCGGACTCGGCGGCGATCTCCTTGGCCAGGGCGTACGGGTCGAGCACGGTCCCAAGCGACTTGCTGAACTTCTGCCCGCCGAAGGTCAGCCACCCGTGGGCAAACGTTTGCTTCGGCACGGCGATCCCGGCGGCGTGGAGGATAATCGGCCAGATCACCGCGTGGAAGCGCACGATCTCCTTGCCGACGAGGTGTACGTCCGCCGGCCAGTAACGCGTGAATTTCTCCGGGTTGTCGAGGTAACCGGCCGCGGTGATGTAGTTGGTGAGCGCGTCGATCCAGACGTAGATCACGTGTTTGGAATCGAACGGCACCGGTATGCCCCATGTGAACGTGGTGCGGCTGACCGCGATGTCTTTGAGCCCGGAGCGCAGGAGCGACAGTACCTCGCTGCGCGGTCCCTCCGGCTGCAGAACGTGCGCGTGCGTCTCGATGTACTCGAGCAGCCAGTCCCGGTACGTGGAGAGCCGGAACAGATACGACTCCTCGGAGGTCCACTCGACCGGCCGGTTCTTGTGGATCGGACAGGTCTTGTTGGGCCCGAGTTCCGACTCCGCGTAGTAGCTCTCGCACGGCGCGCAGTACCAGCCCTCGTAGGTGCCTTTGTAGATGTCGCCCGTTTGAAACAGGCGCGTGAAGATCTCCTGGACGACCTTGGCGTGGCGCGGCTCGGTTGTGCGGATGAAGTCGTCGTTGGAGATATTGAGGCGGCGCCATAGCGTTTTGAACTCGCCGGCGATCCGGTCGCACCACTCCTGCGGCGAGACGTCGTGGCGCTCGGCGACCCGCTGGATGTTGACGCCGTGCTCGTCCGTGCCGGTGAGAAAGAACACATCGTACCCGGCGAGCCGCTTGAACCGCGCCGCCACGTCGGCCGCAATGGTTGTGTATGCGTGTCCGATGTGCGGCACGTCGTTGACGTAATAGATCGGTGTCGTGATATAGTAGGTCGTCATTCCAATCCCTCCGCGGCCCGCGCGCCGGGCCGACCCTCAAAAAATCAAACGCCCCTCGTCTCCAGGGACGAGAGGCGGACGCCTCCGTGGTACCACCCACGTTTGCCCGACGATCGGGCCTCAGCGGTTCCTCGACTGAGTCCCGCATGCCGGGACCCGTCTTCAGAACGCCGCCCTGTCACGCGAGCGCCGCGTCCGCGCCTACTTGGCTTGCGCCGTTCGGCCGGCAGCTCCGGAGCCATGTTCGGTTCGCCGCTCCCGCCGGCTTGCACCTGATCCGGCTCACTCAGCCCGCGACATTTCCGCGAGCTCCGGGTCGGCGGGCGAACCTACTCCCGCTCCGTCATCGCTTTCGCTCTACTGTAGGGGGGCCGGCCCCGATTTGTCAATGGCCGCATCACCGACGCCCCCGTTGGGCGGAGGGGGGGTCGGGAACGTCCACCCGTGACGCACTAACCGCCGAGGACGAGACAAGGAATGGAAGGCATCGGGCGGCTAAGTCGGGATCGCGCACTACGTCTGGAGGCGCGCATGACAGCAGATGAGAACAAAGCGATTGTTCTTCGTTGGATTGACGAGGCGGTCAACAAGGGGAACCTGGCCGTCGCCGCCGAGCTGGTGGCCGCCGACTGCATCGAGCACAATGTTCCAGCCGGCTCGACGCCCGGCCGCGAGGGGACGAAGCAGCGTGTCGCCGGATTCCGCACCGCGTTCCCCGACCTACACGTGGTTGTTGAGGACGTCATCGCCGAGGGGGACAAGGTTGTGACCCGCTGGGCGGCCCGCGGCACGCACAAAGGACCGCTGATGGGCATCCCTCCCACCAACAAGCAGGCGAGCTGGGTGTCGATCCATGTGAATCGTCTCGTCGACGGGCAGATCACGGAAGACTGGCACGCCTCCGATCTGCTCGGTGTGCTCCGCCAGTTAGGCGTCTTTCCGGCGCGGTAGGTCCGATCTCACTGCGCCGGTGAACCAGCACGACGTGGCGCCGCGATATGAGCTGCTCCTCCGGGGCGGCACGGTCCTGGATCCCGCGCAGGGACTGCGCGCCGGCGCGGACGTTGGGTTTGCGAATGGCTGTGTCGCCGCCGTAGAGCCAGGCCTCAGACCCGCGGATGCGGCCGAAGCCGTCGACTGCTCGGGGCTGCTGGTCGCGCCGGGGATGATCGACCTGCATGTGCATGTCTTCTACGGCGTCAGCCACTATGGCATCGAGCCCGACCCCAACTGTGTCGCGAAGGGCGTGACGACGGCGGTGGACGCCGGCTCGGCCGGCGCCGATACCTTCCCGGGTTTCAGAAAGTATGTCATCGACGTGGCCGAGACGCGGCTCTTCGCGCGGCTCAACATCTCGTCGATGGGCATGCTGAGCGTGGCCGTCGGCGAACTCGACGACCTCCGCTACGCCAGCGTCCCGAAAGCGATCGCGACGATCGCGCAGCACCGCGACGTCATCCTCGGTGTCAAGGTGCGGCTCACGCGGAATCAGATCGTGAGCCGGGACGCGGGCATGAAGCCGCTCTTTTTGGCGCGGGAGGCGGCCGACGCGGTGCGGCTGCCGATCATGGTGCACCCGCAGGAGGCTTGGTGCGAGTCACTCGACGACATCCTCGCCGTCATGCGCGGCGGCGACATGCTGACGCACTGCTTCCACGGTCTCTCGCACGGGATCCTCGACGAGCACGGAAGGGTCCGGCGGTCGGTGCAGGAGGCGATGGAGCGCGGGGTGATCTTCGACGTCGGCCACGGCCGCGGCAGTTTCTCCTGGCAGGTGGCGGAGACGGCGCTGCGCCAGGGAGTGCAGCCGCAGACGATCTCGAGCGACCTCCACGCCTACAACGTGAACGGTCCCGCGTTCGACCTTGCCACCACGGTCAGCAAGTTCTTGCATCTCGGGCTGTCGCTTGAGGATTCCTTGCACAAAGTCACCGCGACGCCGGCACAGACGCTGGGCATGGCCGACCGGATCGGCACGCTGCGGGTGGGCGCCTGGGGCGATGCGGTCGCGTTCGAGTTACAGGCCGGTGAGTTCCGGTTCGAGGATTCGCACGGCGAGGTGCGGACCGGCCGGCGGAAGCTCGTGCCGAAGGTGGTCGTGCGCGCCGGGCGCGTCTACCGCGAGCGGCCGGGGGCTCCGGTGGCGCATCACCATCATCACCACGCCGAGTAACCGGTAGGTCCGCGGGCGCGTCTAACGCGCGACCGTGTGCGGATCCAGGATTTCGCGCATCCGCTCGCCTACGAGGTTGACCGCGAGCACCAGGACGAGCAGCGCGAGGCCCGGGATCGTACTCACCCACCCGGCGATGAACAGGACGGTGCGGCCGTCACTGATCATCGAGCCCCACGCCGGAATGCTCGGCGGGATGCCCACGCCGAGGAACGAGAGCGAAGCCTCCAGCACCATGAAGTAGCCCAGCCGCAGCAGCGCGACGACGGTCACCGTGTTGACGATGTTCGGGAGGATCTCGCTCGCGAGGATCCATGACGTCGGGTAGCCCATCGCGCGCGCCGCTTCCACATACTCCCGGTTAGACTGCGCGAGCGTCTCGCCGCGGGCGAGCCGGTAGAACTCGATCCAGCCCTTGAGCGCGAGCGCCCAGATCAGGTTCCAGAACCCCGGCCCGAGAAACGCCATCATCGCGATCGCGAAGATGAGGTACGGGAACGCCTGGAGCAGCTCGACCACTCGCGCGCCGATCATGTCGACGCTGCCGCGGAAGTAGGCGCCCGCCATGCCGAGCGACGTGCCGATCACGGCCGACAGTCCGACCGTCAGCACGCCGATGAGCAGGCTGACCCTGGCGCCGTAGATCGTTCGCGAGAAGACGTCCCGGCCGAGCGCGTCGGTCCCGAACCAATGGGCCGCGGACGGCGGCGCGAGTCGCGCCGAGAGGTCGGTGGCGCCCGGGCTGTACGGGGCGATGACCGGCGCGAGCGCGGCGCCGAGGACGTAGACGAGGACGATCACGCCCGCGGCGGCGCCGATCGGCTCCCGGCCGAGGCCCCGCGCGATGCG
>DATEGA010000172.1:0-6341 GCA_035280345.1 bacterium
GGACGGCCCTGCGGCCGTCCGGGGCGCGTGCGCTCCGCGGCGAGTCATGAGGAGGCGACGCCCACCATGGCGCTGACCGTCGACGTTCACATCCAGGCCGGCGTGCCGGGGGAGCGGCTCGATCCATTCGCCCACTCCCGGCTCCGCAAGGTCCTCGAGACGCGCGCCTTCAATTTCGACGGTTCCCGTCCGGACGAGACCGGCCTCGGGGCCGACCCCGTCGCGGCGCTCGACGAGGCCGGCATCGACGTCATCTGTCTCATCGCCGGGGACTACAACCGCGCGCTGCCCGGGGCGATCGATTCCTACGGGGCCACGAACGATTACGTGGCGGCGCTCGTCGCGCGCCATCCCGACCGGATCGTCGGCACCTGCAGCGTGGATCCCATCGCGGACTCCGCGGCCGCGGCGCGGGAGATCGAGCGGTGCGCCGCCCTGGGGTTTCGCGCCGTGCGCTTGTACCCCACCGTCCAGCAGTGGGATCCTCGCGACGAGCGGATCTATCCCATCTATCGGCGGTGCATCCAGCTGGAAATGGTGGTCCAGATGCACATGGGGTGGACCCCCGTCGTGACCGCCCACCTGGAATATCAGCGGCCGTGGCTGCTGGACGAGATCGGACGGACCTTTCCCGAGCTGAAGCTGGTGATCAGTCACCTCGGCTATCCGTACGCGGACGAGTGCACGTGCGTGATCGCGCGCCACGAAAACTTCTACTGCGACATCTCGTTTTGGGCGCCGCTGCACCCGTCGAAGATTCTTCGGATGATGGTGGATTTCGGGTCGCTCTGCTCGTTCGACAAGATGCTCTACGGGTCCAGCAACGCATTCTTCCGGACCTATCCCCAGGTGATCCGGTCGCTCAACGGGATCGCGGAGCGGTACGGGCTCCCGCCGATCCCGGAGGCCGACCTGCGAAAGATCATGGGCGAGAACGCGTGCCGGCTGTGGAAGATCGAGCCCGAGCGCATGGGGAGGGCGCCCCGGAACCGGTAGGGCAGAGGCGGCGCAGGTCCCGTCGCGGATGGCCGCGGCTGCAGCCGGCGGCGAACAACGCCGGCGATCGCCTGACCGCTGCGGGGCCGCTCGGTCGGTTGTTAGTTACTAAGGTGATCATGACACGCCTGCGATCAGCGTACGCTCCTCGTCGATGTATCTGTCCTGAGCGCAGGCCGGACTAGCCTCCGCCGGGACCGACGATCCCGTCTGTCCCTCGCTCGGCGGTTTTCGAAGGTCACCCTGACGGTCCGGTCTCCGCGCCTGCGTCGCTGGGGAGGTGGGTTCGTCCGGCATCGACGTCATGCCGGCCGGCGCCCGTTCGGTAGCCTGCTATTTTCCAAGGAGGAGTGAATCGATGCCACAGGGCTACGTGAAAGACGTGCTGGTGGAGACCGGCTGCCTCGCGGAGTACCTCAACAATCCCGCCGTTAGGAACGCTGAGATCT
Source organism: bacterium (assembly GCA_035280345.1). GTDB lineage: Bacteria > Sysuimicrobiota > Sysuimicrobiia > Sysuimicrobiales > Segetimicrobiaceae > DASSJF01. Next base: position 1,446 of record DATEGA010000172.1, read on the forward strand.
CTGAGAACACGACGCTCTACGCGCAAGGCCACATCCCGGGAGCGCTGCACTTCAACTGGCAGACGCAATTGCAAGATCCGGTCCGCCGCGGCTGGATCAATCAGGAGCAGGTCGAGACGTTGCCACCTGCTCGGGTACCGCAACGTTAAGAACTACGACGGGTCGTGAACCGAATGGGGGCAGCCTCGTCGGCGTGCCGATCGAGAGGCCGGCCCTGGCGACGGCGAAGCGATAGCTGCCGGGACGATCGAGGGATATACGGCGGGGGCGGCGAAGGCCGCCCCCGCCGCGCTGTGCGACACGATAGGAGGGCTGCCGATGCTCAAGGAGTTTCGCGAGTTCCTGATGCGGGGCAACGTGGTTGACATGGCCGTCGGCTTCGTCATCGGGGTCGCGTTCGGCCGGATCGTCACATCGCTGGTCAACGACATCATCATGCCCCCCGTGGGGTTGGCGCTCAAGGGCATCGACTTCGCGAACCTGTTCATCGCGCTGCGCGGCGGGCCGTATCCGTCGCTCGCCGCCGCGAAGGCCGCCGGCGCCCCCACCATCAACTACGGGGTCTTCATTAACACCATCATCGATTTCGTGATCGTCGCGGCGGTGATTTTCCTTGTGGTCCGGTCGCTCAACCGGATGCGGCCGGCGCCACCCGCCGCCGCGCCGGTGACGCGCGAGTGCCCGTACTGCCTGTCGCAGATCCCCGTGAAGGCCCGGCGGTGCGCCTACTGTACCTCGGAGTTGCAGCCCGTCTGAGGCGCGTGCTAGAATCACCCTGTCTGAGAAGCCTCCCCGTCCCCGGGGGACGTGGAGGCTTCGCTATTGCAGAGGCGGAGGCGCCGTGATGTCGCGGCCGGCGGCTCGTCCCGAGGACGAGCGCGAGTTTGTCAAAGAGATCCCCTCCAAAGCCGAGCACTTTTCCGATTGGTACACCGCCGTCGTGCTCAAGGCCGAGCTCGCGGACTACTCTCCGGTCCGCGGCTGCATCGTGGTCCGTCCGTACGGCTACGCGATCTGGGAGCAGATCCAGCAGGGTCTTGACCGCCGGTTCAAGGCGACGGGCCACGTCAACGCGTACTTTCCGCTGTTCATCCCCCGCAGCTTCCTGGAGCGCGAAGCGAAGCACGTCGAAGGGTTCGCGCCCGAGGTTGCGTGGGTCACGCGCGGCGGCGGCGAGGAACTGAACGAGCCGCTCGCGGTCCGGCCGACGTCCGAGACCGTGATCGGCCACATGTACGCGCGGTGGATCCGGTCGTACCGCGACCTGCCGGTGCTGATCAACCAATGGTGCAACGTGGTGCGCTGGGAGAAGGCGACGCGGCCGTTCCTGCGCACGATGGAGTTCCTGTGGCAGGAGGGTCACACCGCGCACCGGACCGCGGACGAGGCGGAGGCCGAGGCCCGGCAGATGCTGGACGTGTACCGCGACTTCGCGGAGACCGACGCGGCGATTCCCGTGCTGTCGGGGCGCAAGCCGGAAAGCGAGAAGTTTCCCGGCGCGGAGCGCTCGTACACGATCGAGGCCCTGATGCCGGACGGGCAGGCGCTGCAGTCGGGCACCTCGCACTACCTGGGCCAGAACTTCGCCCGTGCCTTCGACATCAAGTTCCTCGACAGTGACAACGTCGAAAAACACGCCTACACCACCTCGTGGGGAGTGAGCTGGCGGATATTCGGCGGGATGATCATGGTGCACGGAGACGACCGCGGTCTCGTGCTGCCGCCGGCGCTCGCGCCGTTCCAGATCGTCGTGGTGCCGATCCTGACGGGGTCGAAGCGCGACGACGTGCTGGCCGCGGCGCGGGACCTGACGCGGCGCCTCAGCGCCACGGTCCGGGTGCGCCTCGACGACCGCACCGAAGTCACGCCCGGCTGGAAGTACAACGACTGGGAGATGCGCGGCGTCCCGCTGCGCATCGAGATCGGGCCGCGCGACCTCGCGCAGCAGCAGGTGGTCCTCGCCCCGCGCGCCGGCGGTCCGAAGCAGGCCGCGCCGCTGAGCGGGCTCGAGCAGGCGCTGCCGGCCGCGCTGGACGCGGTCCGGCGCGCGCTCTTCGACCAGGCGAAAACCTTCCTCGACGCCCACATCGTCACGGCTTCGTCGCTACCCGAATTGGTCGACGCGGTCGCGTCGCGGCGCGGATTCGTGCGCGCGGAGTGGTGCGGCACCGACGCCTGTGAGCAGGCGATTCGCAAGGCCAGCGGGGCGTCGCCGCGCGTCATCACGGAAGAGCGCGCGGGCGGTCCCTGCCTCGCGTGCGGCCTCGCGGGCAAAGATGTCGTCTACTTCGCCCGCGCCTACTGACGCGTCCGGCGGCGCGTCCCGCCGGCCATCGGCCGGCCGGCCACGACGTCACGTTCGCCGGTATGTGGTGCTGCTTGTGATCGCGTGTGCCGCGGCGGTCGGCGCCGCGGTGTGGGTGCGGCCGCCGCACACCGTCTCGAGGAACGCCCCCGGGCTGGTTATCGGCGAGCCCGGCGGGCCGGTCCCGCCGGGCCTGATTCTCCCCGGCGCGGGTTCGTCCGGCGAGATGAAGCCCGCGCCCGCCTTTGCGTTGACGGTGCTCTCGTCTGGCTCGCCGCCGTCCTCGCCGGCCGCGGGCGTGCCGCCGGCCGTCATTCCCGCCGCCGGCGCGCGCCTCACGCTGTCCGCGCTGCGAGGCCATCCCGTCGTCGTGAACTTCTGGGGGTCGTGGTGCGGTCCGTGCCGGGCCGAGATGCCGCTCCTCGTCAAGGCATGGCACGCATACGCGGGCCGGGGCGTGGTCGTTGTGGGATTCGACGTCGACGACACGCCGGCCGAGGCGCGCCGTTTCTTGCGAGAGTACAACGTCGACTATCCGATCGTGACGGTGCCGGATGAGCACCTGCCCCGAGCCTACGGGGTGATCGGCCTTCCCACGACCGTCTTCGTCGACGCAACGGGAACGATTCGCGCTCGGCAGCTCGGCGGATTCGTCGGTGAGGACGGCGAGAAGACGCTTACCAAGCAACTTGACGCGCTGATCGCCGCGGGCCGGCGCTAGGCCGCGCACCGCGCGTGCAGTCGCAGGGCAGGAGCGGCGAAGGCGGCGGAGATCGCGACGACAGGGAAGTTCCGCGCCGCCGTCTAACAGCGTGTGCCGGAACTCCGCGCACGGACTTCGTGTGCCAATCCTCGCATGACGATCGGGGGGTGAGGGATGTCTTCGCGCTCGTTGGCGGGGGCGCTGCTTCTCTTGTGCGCCGGCTTGACCGGGTGCACGGGGCGGCAGATCCAGTCGATGCGCGAACGGCCGGCCGAGGCGCCGTCTGGTCCCACAGCCGTTGCGGTCAAGCCGTGGGAAGGCCCCGCCGTCGCCGCCAACAGCTCGTATCCGAAAGACATCAACGCCGCGCGCCCAGTACCGCCGGCGCAGTTTGCATCGCTGAAAAACCCGCTGCCGCCGTCCCCGGACAACCTGGCGAAGGGCAAGGAGCTGTTCAACGCCAACTGCGCGCCCTGCCACGGTGCCACCGGGTCCGGCAACGGAGCCGCCGCCGCCTCGCTGAACCCGAAGCCGGCCGACTTCATGACGCCGATCCACCAGAAACTGCCGGACGGCTACTGGTTCTGGCGGCTCTCGGTCGGGGGTACGGTGTCGCCGTTCAAGGATGTCGGCTCCGCGATGCCGCCCTGGGAAGGCGCACTCTCCGAGCAGCAGCGCTGGCTCATCATTCTTTACGAGCACACATTCTCAGCGCCATCGAAGTGACGCCTCACGACCGGGCAGGCACGCCCGGTGAGCAAGCCCGCTCCGACGCGGTGAGGCGCGTGCAGGCCGCGCTTGCGGCCGCCGGCGTCGAGGTCCGGATCATCGAGTTTGCGGAGAGTACCCGCACCGCGCAGGACGCGGCGCGCGCCGTCGGCACGTCAATCGGACAGATCGTGAAGTCCCTCGCGTTTCTTGCGGACGGGCGGCCGGTGCTGGTGCTCGCGTCGGGCGCGAACCGCGTCGACACCGCCAAGCTGGCGCGGCTGGCCGGTGCCGCGCGCGTCGAAAAGGCCACCGCCGACGCGACCCGTGAAGCGACCGGCTTCAGCATTGGCGGTGTGCCGCCGGCCGGACACCGCACCGTCCTTTCGGTCTACGTGGACGCCGCGCTGCTCGCGTATGACGTCGTCTACGCCGCGGCCGGCACTCCGCACGCGGTCTTTCCGATCGACCCTCCCGCGCTGGTCCGCCTTACCGCCGGCACCGTCGGCGACATCGCCGAGTAATTCCCGATCCTCACGACGCGGCCGAGGCGCCCGCGGCCGCCCTGTGCGCGCGCTCTTCGCGCCGCAGCGCCACCGCCGGCGCGAACCCCGCCGCCGCGATCCCCAGGCCGAGCAGCCAGACCAGCGTGAAACTGCGCGTTGCGTCCAGTACGTAGCCGAAGAGGACGCCGGAGATCGTGGAAGCGACCTGGCCGACGGCGAGGTTGAGCGATACGGCCACCCCGGCGCGGTGGATGCCGAATAATTCTGTCGTCAAGGTCGTGAGGACCGGTAGCGTCAGCGCAAGGCCGGTGCCGGCCAACACCGTGCTGAGGGCGACTCCGGCCGCGGTGCGCACGCCGGCGAGCAAGGCAAAGGAGGCCACGAGGACCCCGAAGCCGGCCAGGATGATCGGGCTCCGCGCACCGAGGCGGTCCGAGACGTTGCCCGCGAGCGGCGAGACGGCCAGCAGCGCGACGTTCACGACCGCGACGAGTCCGCCCGCGGCCGTGCGGCTGAATCCGAAGACGTTGGCAAGGTACGTCGGCAGCCACGCCGTGATGCCGTAGGCGCTGAACAGCGCGAGGAACACGGAGCCGGACAACACAAGAAACGTCCGCCGTCCCGCGATGCTCGCGATCTGGTGGAGCGCCGGCTCTCCGCCGCTGCGGCGCGGC
>DATEGA010000173.1:0-6841 GCA_035280345.1 bacterium
AGTCGGCGCGGAGGACGCCCGTACGGCGGGCGCCGGGCCGCCGGGCGAAGTCCAAGGGGAGCAGCCGGCGCGGGCGATGAGCGAGCCGTCCGAACATCCCTGGCGCGTTGACCGCGACGGGGGCATGGTGATCGAATGGGACGCCGGCATCCGCGTGGATGACGGCGTCGTCCTCCGCGCGGATATCTTCCGGCCCGATACGCCGGGCCCGCACCCGGTGCTGCTGACCTACGGCCCGTACGCGAAAGGCCTGCCCTTCCAGCGAGGATACCCCGACCAATGGAACCGGCTCGTCGAGCAGCACCCCGACGTGATGCACGGATCGTCGGGGCGCTACCAGAGCTGGGAGCTGCCCGATGTGGAGAAGTGGGTCCCGGACGGTTACGCGTGCGTGCGTGTCGATTCACGCGGCGCCGGCCGGTCCCCGGGCTTCCTTGATCCGTTCTGCCCGCGCGAGACGCGCGATCTCTACGACTGCATCGAATGGGCAGGTACACGGCCCTGGAGCAACGGCCGCGTTGGGCTCGCCGGCATCTCGTACTACGCGATCAACCAATGGCACGTCGCGGCGCTCGCGCCGCCGCACCTCGCCGCGATCTGCCCCTGGGAGGGCGCGGCCGACTGGTACCGCGATATGACGCGCCACGGCGGCATCGTCTGCGATTTCTGGGGCAACTGGATGAAGAAGCAGGTCCTCACCGTCCAGCACGGCCTCGGCGACCGGGGGCCGGTCAATCCCCACACCGGCCAGCCCGTGGCCGGTCCCGAGACCCTTTCCGAGGAAGCGCTCGCCGCCAACCGCGCCGACCTGCGCGGCGCGGTGCTGGCGCGGCCCCTCGACGGCCCGTTCTACCGCGAGCGCTCGCCCGATTGGTCAAAGGTGCGCGTGCCAATCCTTTCCGCGGCCAACTGGGGTGGGCACGGGCTCCACGCGCGCGGCAACTTCGAGGGCTTCATGCGCGCCGCGTCCACGCAAAAATGGCTCGAAGTCCACGGGCTCGAGCATTGGACGCATTTCTACACGGACTACGGACGCACGCTGCAGCGACGTTTCTTCGACCACTTCCTCAAGGGTGCGGCGAACGGCTGGGAAGATCAGCCGCGCGTCGTAGTACAGATCCGCCACCCGGACCGCTTCGAAGAGCGGGCGGAAGACGAGTGGCCGCTGGCTCGCACGCGGTGGACGAAGTGGTACCTTGACGCCGGCGCGGGGACGCTCGGCGAGCAGGCGCCCGGCGCCGCCGCGACCGCCGTCTACGACGCCGCGGGAGCGGGAGTGATCTTCTCATCCCCGCCGCTCCGGAATGCGACCGAAATCACCGGGCCGGCCGCGGCGAAAATCTTCCTGTCGTCGTCGACCGCGGACACGGACCTGTTCGCCGTCCTGCAGGCCTTCGATGCTTCGGGCCGCGAAATCGACTTCCAGGGCGCGCTCGACCCGCACTCGCCGATCGCGAACGGTTGGCTGCGGGCCTCGCACCGCCGGCTTGACCCGGTGCTCTCCATGCCGTGGCGGCCATACCACAGGCACGATCACGCCGAGTCGCTCCTGACCGGCCGCGTCTACGAGTTGGACGTCGAGATTTGGCCGACGTCGGTCGTCGTGCCGGCGGGCGGCCGCCTTACGCTGACGATCCTCGGACGCGACTTCGAGCGCCCCGGCCCGGCACAGGAGATCCGGTCGTTCGTCACGCCGTTCCGCGGATCCGGGCCGTTTGTGCACACCGATCCGGATGACCGACCCGCCGCGGTGTTCGGCGGCCGGAACACGCTGCACACCGGAGGTCCGCACGGCGCGTTTGTGCTCCTGCCGGTGATCCCGCGCTGAAGGGGCGGTGCGCCAGTCGGCCGCGACGTTCGGGGGGGGTGAGGGGGATGCGGAGACGGACGTTGTTCGCGTCGGCGGCGGGGACGATCGCCGCCGGCGTGATGGATCGCACGGTCTCGGGGCTTCGGCCGGCGGGGGTTGTGCGTGCGCAGACCTCGGTCACCGTAACGGCGGTGTCGCCGCCGGGCCGGTGGGTGAGTCTGGCGCCGTTTCCCGAGCCGGTGCCTGAACTGGCAGGCGCCGCGCTGAGCGGCAAACTCTACGCGATCCAGGGGCAGCGGCCCGGGTTCGTGCCTGCCGGTCTCGTCTATGAGTACGACCCCGCCGGCAATGCGTGGACCAAGAAGAAGCCGATGCCGCGCGCGCTCCACCACGGCGCGATGGTCGCATTCGACAACCGAATCTACGTTTTCGGCGGCTTCGTGCTGCCGCAGGCGGGTCCGCCGGGGTGGGTGCCGGTCAACGACGTATGGGAGTACGACCCGGCTGCGGACGCGTGGCGTAAGCGCGCTCCGATGCCGACGCCGCGCGGGGCAGCGGGCGCGGCGCTCACCAACGGCCGCATCTACGTCGTTGGGGGCGCGGGCCCACTGCCCAACTCCCGCGACCAGGCGATCCGGCCCGGCAGCCCGCAGCGCTCGCTGGCGGCCGTCGAGGAGTACGATCCCATCGCGAACCGCTGGCGGCCGCGCGCCCCGATGCCGATCGCGCGCAACCACCTCGCGGTCGAGAGCACCGGGGGCAAGGTGTATGCGATCGGTGGACGTCTCGGCGGCGCCTTCATCATCGCGATGCCCGGCAACGTCGATCTCACGCTCGAGTACGATCCGGCGACCGAGGTATGGCTGTCCAGGGCGCCGATGCCGACCGCCCGCAGCGGCTGCAACTCTGCGGCGCTCAGCGGGCGCATTTACGTCGCGGGTGGAGAGCTGCAGACGAGTCAGTTCCTCGCCGCGTACCGTGCATTCGAAGCGTACGACGCCGCGGCCAATACGTGGTACCAGCTGCCGCCGCTTCTGATTCCGCGGCATGAGGCCGCGATGGCGACGCTCGGGACCCGGGTCCACATCCTCGGCGGGGATGTGCAGTCCGCGATCGTGCCGCTGCCGGCCGGGCTCAACTTCACGACGGCGGGCCACGAGGCGTTCGAGGTGGGCGCATAACGGACAGCGTAGGCGTCGGGGTCGACGTCGGCGGCACGTTCACCGACGTCGTGGCCCGGCCGGCCGCGGGCGGGCCGCTCCGGTTCTGTAAGGTACCGACCTCGCGCGACCCGTCGCGGGCCCTGCGCGAGGGGCTGCGCCGCGTGGTGCGCGCCGGCGAGCGCGTCGCGCGGCTGACCTACGGTACGACCGCGGTCACGAACGCCGTGCTCGAAGGCCGCGGGGCGCGCACGGCGCTCGTGACGACCGCGGGGTTTCGCGACGTCCTCGAGATCGGCCGGCAGCAGCGGGACCATCTCTACCGGCTCGACGTTCCCGGCCGGACGCCGCCCGCGGTGCCGCGCGCGCTGCGTTTCGAACTGCCGGAGCGCATGGACCATCGGGGCCGGCCGCTGCTGCCGCTCGACGAGGCGGCGGTCCGGCGTCTTGGCGGGACGCTGCGCGAGGCGGGTGTCGAGGCGGTCGCCGTCAGCTTCCTCCACGCGTACGCCAACCCGGCGCACGAACGTCGCGCCGCGGAGCTGCTGCGCCCGGCGGTGCCGCACGTCTGCCTGTCGTCCGACGTGAACCCGGAGTTCCGCGAGTACGAGCGTACGCAAACGACCTGCGTCAACGCGCAGATGGTTCCGCTCGTCGAGCGGTTCCTGGCCGACCTCGAGTCCGGGCTCGCGGAGTACGGGTTGAGCGATGTGCTGCGCCTTATGCAGTCGAGCGGCGGCATGGCTCCGCCCGCTCAGGCGCGCCGCTCGCCGCTCGCGATGATCCTGTCCGGACCCGCCGGCGGGGTCGCGGCGGCGCGCGCCGTCGCCGGCGGGTCGGGTATTGTGGACGCCGTCGCGCTCGACATGGGCGGCACGTCCACCGACGTATGCTTGATCCACGGCGGACAGGTGGAGACCTTGACCGAGCGGCGCGTGCACGGCCAGCCCGTCCGGCTCCGCTCGCTCGCCGTCGAGAGCATCGGCGCCGGCGGAGGGTCGATCGCGTGGATGGATGAGGGCGGAGCCTTCCGCGTCGGGCCTCGCAGCGCCGGCGCGGAACCCGGGCCTGCCGCCTACGGACGCGGGGGCGAAGAACCCACGGTCACCGACGCATATGTCGTGCTCGGCTGCCTCGATCCCGACACCGGCGTGGGCGGGCTCCGCCTTGACCCGGCGCTCGCCTGGCGGGCGCTCGAGCCGCTGGCGGAGCGGTTCGGGATGTCGGTGCCCGAGGCGGCGGCCGGCGTGCTCGAAATTGCCAACGCGGCGATGACGCGCGCACTACGCATGGTCTCGGTCGAACGGGGCACCGATCCACGCGGGCTGGTGCTGATCGCGTACGGCGGGGCGGGTCCCGTACATGCGGGGCGGCTGATCGAGCTCGCCGGGATGCCGCGGGCGCTGGTGCCGCCGTACTCCAGCGGGTTCTCCGCGTACGGCTGCCTGGTGGCCGACCTGCGTTACGACGTGGTGCGCACGCATCGCTTCGATCTTGGCGCCGCAGCCCCGGCGGTGTGGGACGTGCCGTTCGCGGAGATGGAGGCGGAACTGCTCGAGCGGCTTGCCGCGGACGGGGTGGATGCCGGCCGCGCCCTGTTGGAACGCTCGATGGATCTGCGGTACCGCGGGCAAAACTACGAACTCGAAATCCCCGTGGCCGCGGGGCTCGACGCGCGCGGCATCCGTGAACGCTTCACCGACCGGCATCGCCGCCGGTACGGCTACTCCACTGAGGAGCCCGTCGAGTGCGTCAATCTCCGGGCGGGCGCCGTTGTGCCGGCTTCCAGCGGGAGACCGGGAGTGCCCGCCACCGGATCCGCGTCGCCTGCGACCCAGGGTCCGGCCGGCCGCGGCGAGCGGCGCGTGTTCTTCTACGGGCGCGGGTGGCTGCAGGCGGCCGTGCACGCGCGCGGCGGTATCGAGCCGGGTGCGCGGCTGCTCGGGCCGGCCGTGATCCAGGACGCGTGGTCGACGATAATCGTCCAGCCGGGCCAGGCGCTGCGCTGCGATGCTACGGGCCTCTTGTGGATCGAGACGGTGTGATGACACGCCAGCCGCGCTCCCCGGCGCCGATCGACCCCGTGACCCTGGAGGTCGTCCGGCACGCCGTGTTCTCGGTCGCCGAGGAGATGCGGGCCGTGCTGATGCGGTCCGCGCGCTCCCCCGTCCTCAAGGAGGCAGGCGACCTCTCCTGCGCGCTGACCGACGCAGACGGGAACCTCGTGGCGCAGGGCCGCGACATCCCGATTCACCTCGGCGTCATGGCGTTCACCGTGGCGGAGTTTCTGCGGCGCGTGCCTATCTCATCGCTGCGCGAGGGCGATGTCTATTTCACGAACGATCCCGAAGTGGGCGGCAACCATCTGCCGGACGTGAAAGCGATCACGCCGGTGTTCCACGGCGGGCGGCCCGTCGCGTTCGCCGTGAACCTGGCCCACTGGCCCGACGTGGGCGGCGCCCGGCGCGGGAGCTACGTGGCCACCGCCCGGGACCGCTACGCCGAAGGATTGTGCATTCCGCCCGTACCGCTGTTCCTCGCAGGCGCCCCGAACGACGCGATGCTGGAGGTGGTGCTGTCGAACGTGCGGGGGCGCGAGGAGCGGCGCGGTGACATCCTCGCGCAGTGCGCCGCGAACGCGGTGGCGACGCGGCGCTTACGGGAGATCTTCGAGCGCTTCGGCGGCGACACGGTGGCCGGTTGTCTCGCGCGCATGCTCGACGAGTCGGACGGCTTGATGCGCCGCGCGATCGCGTCGCTGCCGGCCGGCGAGTACGCGGGCGAGGACTGGCTGGACGGCGACGGCATCGACGAGCGGCCGGTGCGGATCGCGGTGCGGGTGCGGCCGGAGGGAGATCATCTCGACGTCGACTTCGACGGCACCGCGCCGGAGACGGCGGGGCCGCTGAACGCGACGCGCTTCGTCACCGCCTCGGCCGTCTTCTACGCGGTTCGGGCGCTGCTGGGTCCGGAGATCCCGGCGAACGGCGGCTGTTACCGGCCGATTCGCCTGCGTGTGCCCGCGGCGACGGTGCTGAATCCGGGCCCCGAAGCGCCGCGGGTCGGCGGCAATCACGAAACGTCGCAGCGCGTCGTCGACGCGGTGTTCCGCGCGCTCGCGCCGGCGCTGCCGGACCGGATCGTCGCCGGCGGCGCCGGGACGTCCGGGCTGGTGATGTTCGGCGGCCGCGACGAGGACGGACGGCCGTTCGTGTTGTACGAGGTGCACGGCGGAGGCGAGGGCGCCGGCCGGGCGCGCGACGGCACCAACGCCGTGCGGGTCCACATGAGCAACGTGATGAACACGCCGGTCGAGGTGATCGAGAGCGAATACCCGCTGCGCGTGGAGTGCTGCGCGCTGCGTCCGGACAGCGGCGGCCCCGGCCGGCATCGCGGCGGGCTCGGGTTGCGCCGGTCGTACCGCGTGCTGTGCGAGGGCGTGGAACTGTCGACGATGATCGAGCGTGCGCGCGTCCGGCCGTGGGGTGTCTTTGGGGGCGGAGACGGCGTGCCGTTCCGCGTCACGTGCGAGCGCGGCGGCGAGCGCCTCGGCGTCGGGCCCAAGGAGAACCGCGACGTGCGGCGCGGCGATCTGATCGTGCTGGAAAGCTCCGGCGGCGGCGGGTACGGGCCGCCCGAAGATCGGCCCGCGGCGTTGCGGCGCCTGGACCTCGAGAACGGGTACGTGAGCGGCGCCGACACCATCGGGGCCGGCGGTGCCGCCGGCCGGGAGGGAGATGACGCGTGAGGCTCCGGGATCGCGTGGCGGTCATCACCGGCGCGGCGAAGGGCATGGGGAACGCGATCTGCGAGGCGTTCGCGCGCGAGGGCGCGACGATCGTGGCCGCGGCGCGCGACCCCGGGCCGCTGT
>DATEGA010000174.1:0-16717 GCA_035280345.1 bacterium
AACATGCCGCTCAAACGCGGGTCCTCGCGCAACAGGCCGCGTCGACGATCGCGACCGCCGCGGAGAGGGCCCGTGAACTCGCAGCGCTCGAGGCGGCGGCCGTGAACGCGGCGGCGGCGGTTCGCCGGGCGCAGGCCAACCTCGCGGGAACCGTCGTGCGTGCCCCGGTCGGCGGCTGGGTGCTTCAATCCGCGGTGCGCCCTGGAGATGTTGTTGAGGCCGGCCAGCCGGTCGCCGTGCTTGCGGTCGACCTGCAGGGCACGCCGGGCGCCGCGGGTACGCTGCCCGGGACCTCCAGCGGGATCGCCCGCGCGGACAACACACCGGGCGCAGATCCGTCGCAACTCGCACGGATCACCGCGGATGAACGCCGGGTCCTCGCCGAGTTGAAGGCCGAAGCGGCGCGGATCTCCTCGATGGCCGCAGGCGGGATTCCTGATGCACCGCTGTCGCCGGGCATGGCCCCGGGGCTTCCATACGGAGCGGATGCGCCGTACATTTCGGAAAAAGGCAGCGTACCGACGCTGCTCAATGGTGGAATGCCCTGGCCGATCATCGGGCCCATCACGTCGGGGTACGGATGGCGGGTCCATCCGATCTTCGACACGCCGGAGTTTCATACGGGCGTAGACATCGCAGCGTCGATGGGGGCGCCGATCGACGCGCCGGCGGCCGGAAGGGTTATCTTCGCCGGGTCGCTCCCCGCGAACGGGACGCTCGTCATTCTGGATCACGGCGACGGCGTGACGACGACCTACTCCCATCTGTCGGCCTACCGCGTCTACATCGGCGAGCGTGTGCAGCGCGGTCAGGAGATCGCCCGGGTCGGCAGCACCGGTTGGAGCACGGGCCCGCACCTGTTCTTCGAGATCCGCAAGAACGGGCACCCGATAAATCCGCTGAGCCTGTAGCCGAGAGGGAACTGACAGCGCGCGTCGCGCCCGCTTCAGGACGCCGGCTGCGCCGCGCCGGGAGTGAGGTGGGGCATGGGCCGTGACTGGTTCCACAACCTGCGTGAAGGCGGAATTCCACGCACGCTGGCGAAGGGCATCCGCGCGCGGGTCTTTCCGGGCACCCACGTGATGTTGTCCGTCGTGGAGATCGAACCGTGGTCTGAGTCCCCCGTACACGCGCACCCGAACGAGCAGTGGGGCGTATGCTTCGAGGGCGAGTGGATTCGGATCCAGGACGGCGTGGAGTATCCGGTCAAAGCCGGCGACTTTTGGGAGACACCGCCCAACGTGCCGCACGGCGGGCGGGCGCTCGCTAGTCGCTGTGTCGTACTCGACGTGTTCGCTCCGCCGAGAGAAGATTACCGGCGCGAGGGGAGCGGATACGGGGACGTGGCAGTCAAAACGCCGCCCGGCGGCCGCCCGGGCGGCGCCTGACCTTTGCCCGGCGAGGGCGCCGTGGTGCTCGACCCACTCGAGGTCCAGGTTCGCGAGACGATCCGGCGGCACCGGATGCTCACCGGCGGCGAGCGGGTAGTGGTCGCGGTGTCCGGCGGCCCCGACTCGATCGCGCTCCTATCCGCGTTGGCGGCCCTCCGCCAAGAATTCCGTGTAGACCTCCACGCCGCGCACTTGAACCACGCGCTGCGGGCCGACGCCGGCCTCGACGCCGAAGCGGCATCGCGGCTCGCCGCGCAGTTGGGCTGCGCCTTCCACGAGACCACGGTGGATGTCGGCGCGGCCGCCGCGCGCGAACGGCGCTCGATCGAGGACGCTGGCCGGGAGGCGCGCTACCGGTTCTTCGCGGACGTGGCGGCGCGGATCCAGGCGACCGCCGTGGCCACGGGGCATACGCTTGACGATCAGGCCGAGACCGTTCTGATGCGCCTGCTGCGCGGAAGCGGTCCCCGCGGGCTCGCCGGAATCCCGCCGGTGCGGCCGCATGGAGGCCTACGGGTGGTGCGACCGCTGAGCGAGACGCGGCGGGCGGAGATCGCCGCCTACCTGTCGCGGCGCGGGCTCTACGCGCGCGAAGATGCCTCCAACCGCGATCTCGCGATGCTGCGCAACCGCGTGCGGCTTGTCCTTCTGCCGATCCTTGAGGGGTATAATCCCGATGTGCGGCGCGCGCTCACGCGGCTGGCGGACGTGATGCGCGACGAAGCGGACGCCCTCGATTCGCTGAGCGCGCCTCAGATCGACGCGGTGCTTCACGGGACGTCCACCTCCGTGCGAATCGCGCCGGAGGTGTTCGAGCGGCTCCCGGTTGCGCTCCAGCGGCGCGCGCTGCGGGAGGCAGTGCGGAGGGTTCGCGGGAACGGCCCCCCCGTCGCGTTCGTTCATATAGAAGAGGCACGCTGCGGGCTGCTTTCGGCCCGGCCTGGCGCAGTGTGGGAGGCGCCGGGCGGTGTCCGGATGTACCGCCGGCCTGACGCGATCGAGGTGACGCGAGAGGCCGGCCGGAAGACCGGAAATTACTAAGAAGTGCGCGGCCGTTCTCGAAGTAGGGGGACGTATTGAGGGTTAACAGCGTGTGTTATAATTTGCTGAAGTCGCGGCACGCCCAGGCTCCCGGGGGTGGGACACCGGCGGGCCGGCTTCCGCGCGGAGGTCCCCGCGGTGTTCAATAAGTACGTCCGGAATCTGCTGGTCTGGGCCCTTATCCTGGTGGTGGTACTCTACCTCGTGTTGCCGCTCTACCACCAGCGCCCCCAGCGCGAGGAAATCTCGTACAGCGAGTTCATCGACAAAGCCCGAAGCGGCCAGGTCGCGCAGGTCACCGTCAGCGACGAGAGCGTGTCCGGCCAACTGAAGGACGGGCGGTCGTTCCGCACTTACATTCCGTCGGGCGATGCCTCCTACATCGACCTGCTGCAGTCCAAGGGTGTCACGATCACGGTGGAGCCGCGGTCCCGCTCGTCGATGTGGCCGAACCTGCTGACGACGATGCTGCCCTTTATCGTGCTCGTAGGCCTGTGGATGCTTATGCTGCGTCAGGCCCAGTCCGGGTCGAACCAGGCGATGTCGTTCGGCAAGAGCCGCGCGCGTCTCCACACCGAAGCCAAGACCCGCGTCACGTTCGAGGACGTGGCCGGCGTGGACGAGGCGAAGGAAGAGCTCGAGGAGATCATTGAGTTCCTCCGCCACCCGAAAAAGTTCCAGGCGCTCGGCGCGAAGATCCCGCGCGGCGTGCTGCTCGTCGGCCCGCCGGGCAGCGGCAAAACGCTGCTTGCGAAGGCGATCGCGGGCGAGGCCGGGGTGCCGTTCTTCTCGATCTCCGGCAGCGAGTTCGTCGAGATGTTCGTGGGCGTGGGCGCGAGCCGGGTGCGCGATCTCTTCGAGCAGGCGAAGAAGTCGGCGCCGTGTCTGGTGTTCATCGACGAGATCGACGCGGTGGGCCGGCAGCGCGGGGCGGGGCTGGGCGGCGGCCACGACGAGCGCGAGCAGACCCTCAACCAGCTGTTGGTGGAGATGGACGGCTTCGACCCGAACGCCGGGATCATCGTGATTGCGGCGACCAACCGCCCGGACATCCTGGACCCGGCGCTCCTGCGGCCGGGCCGGTTCGACCGGCGGATCGTGGTGGACAATCCGGATGCGAAGGGCCGCCGCGCGATTCTCGACGTGCACGTGCGCGGGAAGCCCGTGAGCGAAGACGTGGCGCTCGACGTGCTGGCGCGGCGGACCCCGGGGTTCAGCGGGGCAGATTTGGCCAACATGGTGAACGAAGCGGCGCTCTTGGCGGCGCGGCGGGGGAAGAAGCGGATCGGCCGGTCGGAGTTGGACGAGGCGATCGAGCGCGTGATCGCGGGGCCGCAGCGGAAGAGCCGGATTCTGTCGCCGAAGGAGCGGGAGCTGACCGCGTACCACGAGGCGGGCCACGCCCTGTTGGGCAAGCTCCTGCCGCAGGCCAATCCGCCGCACAAGGTGACGATCCTGCCGCGCGGGATGGCGCTCGGCTACACGCTGCCGCTGCCGCAGGAGGAGAAGTATACGCTCACGCGCGGCGAGATCCTCGCCAACATTACGGCGATCCTCGGCGGCCGCGTAGCGGAAGAGATCGTGTTCGGCGAGATCACGACCGGCGCGGCGAACGACTTCGAGAAGGCGACCGATCTCGCCCGCAAGATGGTGACGGAGTTCGGGATGTCGGACAAGCTCGGCCCGCTCACGCTGGGGGCCAAGCACGGGCCGGTGTTCCTGGGGCGCGACCTCGTGGAGAGCCGCAACTACTCCGAAGAGATCGCCTACGAGATCGACAAGGAAGTGCGGCGGATCATCGACGAGTGCTACAGCCGCGCCCGCACGGTTCTGACCGAGAATAAGGCGGTGCTCGAACGGATCTCCCGGGCGCTGCTCGAGCGGGAATCGCTCGAGAGCGACGAGCTCGACCTGCTGATCGCCGGACAGCCCCTGCCGCCCGACATGCCGGAGACACCGCCGCCGCTGCCGGGTGCCACGCAGGAGGTCAAGTCGTTCCCGCGCGACAACAAGCCGGTCCAACCGTCGCTGAAGCCCGAGGCCACCGGCTAGACTCGAGAGGGTCAACAACGTGACACGGAGAGGAGTCCCGCCGCGGGGCTCCTCTCGTTCGTTGTAGAATAACCGGGGCGTGCTCGTACGCAGCGACGGACTTGTGCACGCCGGGCTCGCGGGGAAGGTGACGTAGTGGCGAAGCAGCGCGGCACGGAAACGACGCACCGGCCGTTTCCGTTTGGGAGGAAGGCCGTGCCACCGCACCATCCTTCGCGGGGCCGCCGCGGGCACCGCACCAACTGGGTGCCGGTGGCGGCCTACGCGCTGATCGTTCTCCTCGCCGGCGGCGGGCTCTTCGCCTGGGATCGTGCCTACGAGGCGCGCCAGCGCGCGCTGTTCGCCCCGGTGTCGCCGACGCAGCTGGTTCGCAATATGATCGACAGCATCGTCGGGGCGGGTGCCGTGACCAACGTCAAGGTCGACGACAAGGCCGGCACGCTCGACGTCACGGTCAAGGACGCGCTGGTCAAGCCCGGCCAGCCGCTCGACGAGGAGAAGAAGAATCTCTCGACCGAGGGCGCCCTCGCGATCCAGTTCGTGCAGAGCCGCCTGCGCTACAAGACGATGACGGTGCATCTCGTGCGCGACGCGGACGGCAAGGCGCTGGCCACCGTGACCGCAAGCGGCCAGGGCGCTCCGAAGACGGAGTACGCTTCGGACCTCAAGTAGCTCGGGAGCGCCCGGGCCCGGAAAACGCCGCCGCCCTAGAATGCGAAGACCGCGCGCACCTCGGCGTTCACGGGCATCGTCCCCGGCAGGACCGGGGTGGCGGGCGCCGCCTGCATGACGCCAACGGCCAACCGGGGACCAACGACCGCGCCCGCCTGCTCGATACGGATCAGCCGGAGGCCGCTCACGCCCGCCGCGGACGCGATGGTGCTTGCGGTGGCCTGCGCGTTCTGCACGGCGAGCCGAAGCGCCTGGGCGCGGTAGGCCGTGGCGTCCCGGAGCTCCCACTCGACGCTGTCCACGCCGTTCGCGCCGGCGCCGACGCCTGCATCGATCACCTGGCCGACCCGGCTGATGTCGTCAACCGTGACCACGACGCGGTTAACGAACTGGTAGCCGACGATCGGCCCCGCGCCGCCGGAGTCGGGCCGCCGCTGCGGGTAGAGAGAGACGCTCGTGGTCCGGATCGCAGTCTGCGGAATTCCGGCGCCGACGATTGCCCGCACCACCTGCGCCATTGTCGCCGCGTTCTGCTGCTGCGCTTCGTGCGCGGTGGGGCGTTGCACGATGACGGAGAGCGCCACGGACGCCCGGTCGGGCGTCGCGTCCACCGAACCGTCGCCGGTGACGACGACGGTCCGCTCCCGGATGGCGGGGGGACGGCCCGGCACCGGGTTCGGCGCCTGGGCGGTTTGGCTGTACGCGGCCCCCGCACCGAGAGCGAGCAGCAGCGCAGCGGGGACGAACCAGCGCAACGACGGCATTCGCATCGCATCCTCCAAAGGTGAAGCCTGACGATCGACACGCGCTGCCGGAATTCGCGCCGGCGCACGGCATGGACTCCTTAACGCCGTGGGCGAGCCGGCAGTTCCTGAGGGAAGGAACCTTGGACATCGGGCAGAACAAGAGGGGGCTTACGCGCGCCCCATGCCGGCCCCGCCGGCCACCAGGAAATCAACGCAGACGGCTCCGACGGAGGGTTGCATGTTCGCGCTGAACTTTTACTCCCCGCTGCTGGCGGCCGCGCTGCGCGATGGGACGAAGACGCTCACGGTGCGGCTCGGAGACAAACGGCCGAAGTATCAGGAGGGCCAGATCGTCTGGGTCACCGTCGGGCAGAAGTACGGCACGCGACAGAAGGTTTTCACCGCGGTGATCGACCGGGTGGACACGAAGGTGCTCCGGGACGTGACTCCCCGCGAGATCACCAAGGACAACCCCGCGGCGCGCGAGCACAGCGACTTGATCGAATTCCTTTCCACGATCTACACCCGGCGCGTCGGCCTCGAAGACACGGTCACCGTCATCCATTTCTCCCGCATCGCCCACGCCAGGGAGGAATAACGCGGCCACTCCGCTGATCGAATGCGTTCCCAATGTCAGCGAGGGCCGGCGGGGCGAGGTGATCGCGGCGCTGGCGGAGGCGGCCCGCGTACCGGGAGCGCGCCTGCTCGACGTGTCCTCCGACCCCGATCACAATCGCACCGTGCTGACCTTCGCCGGGGTGCCCGGCGCCGTCTATGAGGCGGCGCGTCGGGTGGCGAACGCGGCGGTCGCGCACATCGACCTAAATCATCATGAGGGCGTGCACCCGCGGATCGGCGCGATCGACGTGGTGCCGTTCGTGCCGTTGGCCCGCGCCTCTCTCGAGGACTGCGTCGTGTTGGCGCGCCGGTTCGGGGCGTACGCGGCGAACTCGTTGGGCCTCCCGGTGTATCTGTACGCGGCGGCGGCAGGCCGGCCGGAGTTCCGCGTGCTCGCGGCAGTTCGCCGCGGCGGATTCGAGCAGCTGCGGACGGCGATCGCCACGCCCGAGCGTCGGCCCGACCTTGGGCCGGCTCGCGTGCATCCGACGGCTGGGGCGGTGGCGGTGGGAGCGCGCGGCGTGCTGATCGCGATGAACGTCGATCTTGCCGGCGCCGACGCAGCCGCCGCGCGCGCGATCGCCCGCGCGGTGCGGGAGTCGTCGGGCGGCCTGCCCGGTGTTCAGGCGATCGGACTGTGGTTGCCCCGCCGAGGCGTCGCCCAGGTGTCGATGAACGTGCTCGATTACCGCCGCACGTCACCGCTCACCGCCTTCGAGCGCGTGCGGGAGGAGGCGGAGCGGCGCGGGGTGGGTGTGTTGGCCGGAGAGCTGATCGGATGCGCGCCGCGCGAGGCATTGCCGCCCGATCCTGCAAGTGCGCTTCGGCTGCGGGAGTTTCACAGAGGGCAGGTGCTCGACCTCGAACGGCTGGCGGGCGAAATCGACGCGGCGCCGGAAGGCAGCCCGTCGTGATCCGGGAGCCGGCCATGCCCCAGCCGCGGCGCGCGCCGGCACCCATCCGCTGCGGAAGTACGGCACTGGAGTTCGGCCGGCGGACGTATCTCGTCGGCATCATCAATATGACCCCCGACTCGTTCGCCGGCGACGGCCTGGGTGACGACGCCGCCGCCGCAGAGGCGCTGGGCGAGCGATGGAAGGAGCAGGGCGCCGACATCCTCGACGTGGGCGGGCACTCCACCCGTCCGGGCGCTGCGCGGGTTCCGGTCGATGAGGAGCTGCGGCGCACGATTCCTGCCGTCCGCCGGCTTGTGCGCCTCGGGCTGCCCGTCAGCGTGGATACGTTCTCGGCGCCCGTAGCCGCCGCCGCGCTGGAGGCGGGGGCCGCGATGGTCAACGACGTGACGGCGCTCACCGGCGATCCGGGCATGGCCGGGGTCGTCGCGCGTGCCGGTGCTCCCGTTGTGCTGATGGACGGCCGCAACCGGCGCGGCACCGCGGATATCATGGCGGAGACGCGCGCGTATCTTAACGAGCGGATCGCGGCCGCCGCCGCTGCCGGCGTCGATCCGTCCCGCACGATCATCGATCCGGGTTACGGCTTCGGCGTGACGGTGGGTCAGAACATGGAGATGCTGCGGCGCCTGCGCGAACTGACCGCGCTCGGCCGGCCGGTGCTCATCGGAACTTCGCGCAAAGGGAGCATCGGCCGGATTTTGAACCTCCCAGTCCACGAGTTGATGGAGGGCACGGCCGCCACGATCGTCATCGCGATCGCGAACGGCGCCGATCTCGTGCGCGTGCACGACGTCCGGGCGATGGCGCGGGTCGCCCGCATGACCGACGCGATCGTCCGGGGCCTCCCGTGAGCGATCGTATCATTTTGAGCACCCTCGTCTTTTACGCCCACCACGGCGTCAGCGCGGAGGAACAAGAGCGTGGCCAGGTGTTCACGGTCGACGTCGCGGTGGAGGCAGATCTGCACCGCGCCGGCCACACGGACGACCTCGCCGACACGCTCGACTACCGTGACTTGTACGCCCGGATCCGCGGCGCCATGACGGACGCGCGGTATCATCTGCTCGAGGCCGCGGCCGAGGCAGTCGCGCATGCGCTGCTGGGCGTGGAGCGCGTGCAGGCTGTCACCGTGCGCGTCCGCAAGCCGCACGTCCGGCTCGGGGGGCCGCTCGAGAGCGCGGGCGTCGAGGTGACCCGGCGGCGCCGCACGCCGTCGTGATGGTCCGCGCCTTTCTCGGCCTCGGGTCGAACATCGGCGACCGCGCCGGCTACCTGCGCGAGGCGGTTCGCCGCCTCGACGCCCAGGATCTGCGCGTGTCGGCGCAGTCCGCGCTCTACGAGACGGTGCCGTGGGGATTGACCGGTCAGGCAACGTATCTGAACCAAGTCGTGGCCGTGGATACCGCGCTTGCGCCGCGGACGCTGCTCGAACGCTGCCGCGCCGTCGAGGCCTCCCTCGGCCGGGTGCGCGGCGAACGGTGGGGGCCGCGGACCGTGGACGTCGATATCTTGCTGTATGGTGATGCGGTTGTGCGCGAGCCGGACTTGACCATCCCGCACCGCGATCTCGCGAACCGGGCGTTCGTCCTTGTCCCGCTGGCCGAGGCGGCGCCGGGGCTTCGGCTTTCCGACGGCACATCCATTGACGCGTTGCTCGCCGAGTCGCCCGACCGGGACACGGTATGGCGCTGGCTCGAGGCCGACGCCGGCCCCATCGGACACGAGATCCGGTGGTTCGACACCCTGCCGTCGACCAACGATGTCGCCCGTCGTGAAGCCGAGGCGGGCGTCGCCGAAGGGCTCGTGATCGTCGCGGATCAGCAGACCGCCGGCCGCGGACGTCTTGGACGCGATTGGGCGTCTCCGCGGGGAGGGCTCTGGTGTTCTGTAGTGCTCCGGCCGCGAGTCTCCGCTGCGCAGGCGCCGCTTATCGGATTTGTCGCGTCGCTCGCGACGGCCGCGGCGATCGAGGAGATCACGGGCCTGCCCGCGCGATTGAAGTGGCCCAACGACGTCCTCGTGGAAGGCCGGAAGGTCTCCGGGGTGCTGCTCGAGGCCGGGCCGGCATGGCTCGTGGCCGGTATCGGCGTCAATCTCAACGTCGCGCCGGAGGCGCTGCCGCCGCGGCCGCGCTACCCCGCGACCTCGCTCGCCGCGGTCCTCGGCCGGCAGGTCGAACGAGGCCGCCTGCTTCGCGCACTGCTGCGCGCGTTCGATCGCGACTACGCGGACCTGCAGGAGCGCGGTGGGGCGCCGATCCTCCGACACTGGCGCGCGCTGTCCGACACGCTCGGGCGGCCCGTGCAGGTGGCGACCGGGACGGTGACCGTGGAGGGCCTCGCCGAGGAAGTCGACGAGGCAGGCGCCTTGATCATTCGGACGCGCGACGGCGCCATCCGGCGGATCGTGGCGGGCGATGTTGCTGGGGACGTCACGGTCGAGGGTGTGCGGTGATGGCGCGCGGCATCACCGATGTGCCGGGCATCGCGGTGGGACATGCGACGGACCCAGAGGGCCTCACCGGATGCACCGTGGTCGTGTGCGAAGCCGGGGCGGTCCCGGGCGGCGCCGTCGTCGGCGGTGCGCCTGGAACCCGGGAAACCGAGCTGCTGCGTCCCGAGGCGCTGGTCGATCAGGTGCACGCGGTGCTGCTGACGGGCGGCAGCGCCTTCGGCCTGGCCGCGGCCGACGGCGTGATGCGCGTGCTCGAGGAGCGCGGCATCGGGTTCAAGGCAGGGGCGGCGCGCGTGCCGATTGTTCCGGCGGCGGTGCTGTTCGACCTCGGCATCGGGAGCGCGGCGGCGCGCCCGGGTCTCGCGATGGGGGAGGCGGCCTGCCGCGCCGCGTCGCCGGGCGCGGTGGAGGAAGGCAACGTGGGCGCGGGGACCGGGGCGACTGTGGGGAAGTTGTTGGGCGCGGAAAGCCGGATGAAAGCGGGTATCGGAACCTGGAGCGTGCGCCTCGCCGGCGGCGCGACCGCCGGGGCGCTCATCGCGATGAACGCTTTCGGCGACGTGCTCGATCCGGAGACCGGCGGGATCCTGGCCGGCGCCCGTGACCGGAGCACCGGGGCGTTTCTCGGCACGGTGTCGCGGTTGATCGAACCGGCGCCGGGGGACCGCGGTCAACGGAGCGGAATCCGGACGGCGCGTTCGCCGTTGGAGCATACGGTGCTCGGCGTCGTGGCGACCGACGCGTTGCTGACGAAGGCCGACGCCGTGCGCCTGGCGCTCGTCGCGCACGGGGCATCTGCGCGGGTGGTGTCGCCCGCCCACACGTCGGTGGACGGCGATACGTTCTTCGTCCTCGGCACGGGAACCGTGCGCGCGGAGCGCCTCGCGCTCGAGGCGGCGGTCGCCGGCGCGGTGGTGGAAGCGGTGGTGCGGTCGGTGCGGCTCGCCAAGAGCGCCGGCGGCGCGCCGGGACTTGCGGGATGATGCGGAGGAGTGGTGCACGGCTGTGAAGCGCGTCGTGAGCGTCAGCCTCGGAAGCAGCAGGCGGGATCACCGCGTCGAGACGACGATCCTCGGCGAGCCGTTTGTGATCGAGCGCATCGGCACGGACGGCGACATGGCGCGGTTCGAGGCGCTCGTCAACGAGCTCGACGGGCAGGTGGACGCGATCGGCATGGGCGGAATCGACCTGGACCTGCGCGCGGGGCGCCGCAAATATCGGATCCGCGACGCCGCGCGGCTCATCCGCGGCGTCCACCGCACGCCCGTCGTTGACGGCGGCGGCATCAAGGCCTCGTGGGAGAAGCATCTCATTCTGGAATACCTTCCGCGGACGGCGGGCATCTCGTTCGCGGGCCGGCGCGTACTGCTGGTGAGCAGCGTCGACCGGTACGGCATGGCCGAGGCGTTTACCGAAGCCGGAGCGGTCACGCTGTTCGGCGACTTCTACTTTGCGCTCGGCATTCCAATCCCGATGCGGCGGCTCGTTACGGTGCGCATTCTGGCCGCCGGCCTCCTGCCGGTCATTACGCGGCTGCCGTTTCAGTGGCTGTATCCGACCGGCGAGAAGCAGGAGCGGGTCACGCCGAAGTATCCGCGGCTCTTCGAGTGGGCGGAGGTCGTCGCGGGAGATTTTCACTTCATCCGGCGCTACATGCCGGAGAATCTCTCGGGCAAGACGATCCTCACGCAGACGATCACGACCGAGGACCGCGACCAGCTTAGGCGTCGCGGCGGACGGCGCCTTATCACGGCGGCGCCCGAGATGGAGGGGCGGTCGTTCGCGACCAACGTGCTGGAAGGGATCGTGGTAGCGCTGTCCGGCCGTCGAACCGACACGATGGCGCCGTCGGAGATTATCGACTGGCTGCTTCGCGCGGGCGTGCGCCCGCGTGTGGAGGCGCTGACGCCCCAGGGCGCTCCCGGAGCCACGTTGTGAGCGACGGGATGCAGAAGACGGACGCGTCGCACGCGCGCGCGCCGGCGGGCGCTCGCGACCCCGGCCGCTTTGCGTTTGTGATCCACCCGCTCTACGTGCAACAGTACGCGCAGAAGTTTCCGCTTACACGCTACCTGCCGGCGCGGCTTGTGGAGCGTGTGTTTCGGGCGGTGCCGCCGTTCGAGGCGTCCCGCATCACGGGGATCCAGTCGCCGACGGGCGCGCGTGCGGAAGGCTGGTTCATCGCATTGCCGTGGACTCCGAGGGTCGTGCTCGAGGCACCTGTAGATCTCGTCTACCGGCGCCTCGTCCA
Organism: bacterium; assembly: GCA_035280345.1. Classification (GTDB taxonomy): domain Bacteria; phylum Sysuimicrobiota; class Sysuimicrobiia; order Sysuimicrobiales; family Segetimicrobiaceae; genus DASSJF01. The sequence continues at coordinate 12,143 of DATEGA010000174.1, forward strand.
GGCCGGCCGGATCGCGGAGCGGCTCGGCGCCGGGATCCTCGGCCTCGGCGCATTCACGAAGATCGTGGGCGACCGCGGCCTGACGGTCGCGCGCGAACTTGCGATCGGGGTCACCACCGGCAACAGCCTGACGGCCGCGACGGCCGTCGAGGGGGCGCTCGTGGCCGCGCCGCGAATGGACATCGACCCCGCGCGCGCGCGTGTAGCCGTGCTCGGGGCCACCGGCTCGATCGGCGCGGTGTGCTGCCGCCTCCTGGCCCCGCAGGTCGCGGCGCTCGTGCTCGCGGCGCGTAACCTTGAGCGGCTGGAGGCGCTCGCCGCGCGGCTTCGCGCGGAGGCCACCGCGGACGTCGCCGTCACCGCCGATGTCCGCGAGGCGGTCGGCGCCGCGGACATTGTGCTGACCGTCACCTCGGCGACCGACGTGCTGGTGGAACCCGAGGACTTGCGGCCCGGCGCTGTCGTCTGTGATGTTGCGCGGCCGCGGAACGTGTCGCGTCTCGTATACGAGCGGCGCCGGGACGTCCTGGTCATCGACGGCGGCGTGATCGAGGTCCCGGGACCGGTTGACTTCGGTCTCGACTTTGGCTTTCCGCCGGGAACCTGCGAGGCCTGTATGGCGGAGACGATGCTCCTCGCACTCGAGCACCGCTATGAGGACTATACGCTCGGCGGCGACCTGGACCTCGACCGCGTACGGGAGATTCACGCCCTGATGCACCGGCACGGGTTCCGGCTGTCGGGCCTCAGGCGGTTCGAACGGCGCATCGACGATGCGGAAGTCGAAGCGATCCGCCGCGCGGCGAAGGGCGCCGCGCCCCGGTCGCCGGCACGGCTTTGACATTGCGGGACGGCTTGGGTATACTCAACCCGCGAAGTCGAGACTGAGGGGCAGCCCTCGGTCTTCTGTTATTGTCGGCAGAATTCGATCGAGTGGGTGAGCTGAGTCGGATGGACGAGAAGGAAACGATCCTAACGCCCGAAGGTCTGCGCAAGTTGGAAGAGGAGCTCGACTTCCTCAAGACCGTCAAGCGCAAGGAAGTCGCCGAGCGGATCAAGCAGGCGAAAGAGTTCGGGGACCTCTCGGAAAACTCCGAATACGAGGATGCGAAGAACGAGCAGGCTTTCACCGAGGGCCGCATTCTGACTGTCGAGGGCATGCTGCGAAACGCCAAGGTGATCAACAATCACGAGGTGCGTTCGGACATCGTGTCCATCGGCAGCACGCTCAGGCTCACCGACGAGTCCGGCGAAGAGTGGACGTTTACCATCGTCGGCTCGCCTGAGGCCGATCCGGCGCACGACAAGATCAGCAACGAATCCCCGGTCGGGCGCGCCCTGCTCGGCAGGCGCAAGGGCGAAACCGTGACCGTCCAAGCGCCCGCGGGCGCGATCAAGTACACGATCAAGAACATCAAGCGCTAACGCGACGGACCTGGCGTTCGCACGGCCCCGGCCGATCGATGCCGGGGCCGCCGCGTTCCGCCCCTCCGCTGACCACTCCCGAGCCCACCCGGTGATGGTTGTTCGCCGCTGCGTGACCCATATGTAACGAGTCTCACCTCACCCCGCGGGGGGCACTACCACCACCCGGAGGGTCCCCCGCGTCGGTGGTCGGACCACGGAGCGTCTGCGCGATGACAGAGCGGGGAAAAACACTCGTGTACGGAAGAGTTCGCACGGCGTCGGCGGCACCGAACGTAAGCAAACGGCAGGAGTCGGAAGACAAGCGAAGAAACAGGAGCCAAAGTAGCGGTGGACTGGGTCTCGTTCTTTCCATAACTGTCAGGAATCCTAGCGGGACCCGCGGCGTACCACGTGATAGCGGACACGGGAGGGGGGAGAACCTTCCCAGACTCTGCCGGCCTACCGGGGGTTCAGTGGGACCCGAGCCCCTGGTGCGAACAGTAGAATCATCAGGACCGTAGATAGCGAGAGAACAACGATGCAGGCGACGCAGCAAACAGCATACCTGAGGGTCAGGCAGAGAGGGGGTTGGCCGCAGGATGTTTGAACGGTTCACGGAGCGCGCACGCCGCGTCATCATCCTGGCGCAGGAAGAGGCCAAGCGGCTCAACCATAGCGCGGTCGGCACCGAGCACATCCTTCTGGGCATCATCCGGGAGGGCGAAGGCGTCGCCAGCAAGGTTCTCGAGTCGCTCAACATTAACCCTGAGCGTGTCCGCGCCGAGATCGAGAGCGCGATCGGCCGCGGCGAGCGCACGCCATACGAGGAAGTCGCGTTTACCCCGAGGGCCAAAAAGGTCCTTGAACTCGCCCTGGACGAGGCGCGCCGGCTCGGCCACAATTATATTGGGACCGAGCATCTTCTCCTCGGGCTGATCCGGGAGGGCGAGGGCGTTGCCGCCCGGGTGCTCGAGGCGATGGGGGCCGATCTCGAGCGCGTCCGTTCCCAGGTCGTGTACCTGCTCGGCGAGGAAGGCACCGCGTCCTACACCAAGCAGGCCAGCAAGACCCCGACCCTCGACGAGTTCGGCCGTGACCTGACCAAGCTCGCGCGCGAGAACAAGCTGGACCCGGTGATCGGCCGGGAGCGCGAGATCGAGCGCGTCATTCAGGTGCTGTCGCGGCGGACCAAGAACAACCCCGCGCTGATCGGCGAGCCGGGCGTCGGCAAAACTGCGATCACCGAAGGCCTGGCCCAGCGCATCGTGCGCGGGGACGTGCCTGAGGTGCTGCGGAGCAAGCGCGTCGTGCAGCTCGACCTCGCCGCCCTCGTCGCGGGCACGAAGTACCGCGGCGAGTTCGAGGAGCGGATGAAGAAGGTCATGGAGGAGATCCGCAAGGCGCAGGGCGAGGTCATCCTGTTCGTGGACGAGCTCCATACACTCGTGGGCGCCGGCGCGGCCGAAGGCGCGATCGACGCCAGCAACATCCTCAAGCCGTCGCTGTCGCGGGGTGAGCTGCAGTGTATCGGCGCGACGACCCTCGATGAGTACCGGAAGTACGTCGAGCGCGACGCGGCGCTCGAGCGGCGCTTCGCGCCCATCCTCGTCGCCGAGCCGAACGTCGACCAGACGGTCGAGATCCTGCGCGGCCTCCGCGAGCGGTACGAGGCCCACCACGGCGTCAAGATCGGGGACGACGCCCTGGTCGCCGCGGCACAGCTCGCAGACAAGTACATCTCCGACCGGTTCCTGCCGGACAAGGCGATCGACCTGATGGACGAAGCGGCCAGCAAGATCCGCTTGCAGGCCAGCTTCTTGCCGCAAGAAGTGCGGCAGGCGATGGAAAAGGCGGACCGGGCGCGCCGCGAAAAGGAAGACGCGATCAAGAACCAGGACTTCGAGAAAGCCGCGGGCCTGCGCGATAAGGAAAAGGTGCTCCGGCAAAAACTCGAGGAACTGGAGAGCTCCTGGAAGACCGACAAGGGCCGCGACATCACTACGGTGTGCGCCGACGACATCGCGGACATCGTGTCGAGCTGGACCGGCATCCCGGTGACCCGCCTCGTCGAAGAGGAGACGGAAAAGCTCCTCAAGATGGAGGACCAGATCCACAAGCGGATCGTGGGGCAGGAAGAGGCGGTCACCGCGGTCTCCCGGGCGGTGCGGCGGGCTCGCGCCGGGCTCAAGGACGCGCGGCGCCCCATCGGGTCGTTCATCTTCCTGGGGCCGACCGGGGTCGGCAAGACCGAGCTCACGCTCGCGCTCGCGGAGTTTCTCTTCGGGGATGAGAACGCGGTGGTGCGGATCGACATGTCCGAGTACACGGAGCGCCACACGGTGTCCCGGCTCGTCGGCGCGCCTCCGGGCTATGTCGGGTACGAGGAAGGCGGCCAGCTCACCGAGCAGGTCCGCCGCCGGCCATATTCGGTCGTGCTGCTGGATGAGATCGAGAAGGCGCATCCCGAGATCTTCAACGTCCTGCTGCAGATTCTGGAGGACGGGCGTCTCACCGACGCTCAGGGCCGTACCGTGGACTTCAAGAACTGCGTCGTCATCATGACCAGTAACGTCGGGGCGCCGCAGATTCAGCGCGAGGGGCAAGGGCTCGGCTTCCGCGGCACGGCGGACGTCGAGCTCGACCAGCAGCGGCAGTACGATAAGATGAAGTCGCACGTGATGGACGAACTGCGGCGGACGTTCCGGCCGGAGTTCCTCAACCGCGTGGACGAGATCATCGTGTTCCGGCCGCTCTCCCAGGAACAGATCGCGGCGATCGTGGACATCTTGATGGATCGCGTTCGGCGGGAAATCCGCGGCCAGGGTATGGGGCTCACCCTCACGCCGATGGCACGCGAGGTACTCGCCAAGGAAGGCTTCGATCCGCAGTACGGGGCGCGCCCGCTGCGGCGGGCGATCCAGCGGCTCGTGGAAGATCCGCTCTCGGACGCGATGCTGCGCGGGCGATTCAGCACCGGCGACGAGATCATCATCGACGCGCACGACAACGAGCTCGTCTTCGAGAAGAAGCGCGAGCCCGTTACGCAGACTTCATAGACGGCGGCGGCCGGTCCCGGAAACCGGCGGCGCAACGATGCAGCGCGACGGCCCGGGCGCCAAGCCCGGGCCGTCGCGTAGTCTCTCAGAAGGCGGCTTCGGATGCCGAAGG
>DATEGA010000175.1:0-10231 GCA_035280345.1 bacterium
TCGATACGTCGGCCGGCGTCTCTGGCAGATGATTCCGATTCTCTTCGGGGTCTCGCTTGGGACGTTTGTTTTCAACCAGTTCCTGCCCGGCGACCCGGCGCGCATTCTCGCCGGGCAGGACGCCACGCTCGAAGACGTGCAGGCGCTGCGGGCGCGCCTCGGACTCGACCGGCCCTGGCCCATCCGCTACGTCGTCTTCGTCCGCGGCGCGCTCGCCGGCAACTTCGGCCTCTCGTACAAAACGCACGAACCGGTCGGCGCCACGCTCGCGCACTACACAGGCCCGACCCTCGTGTTGTCGGTCGCCAGCACGATGTTCGCCGTGGCCCTCGGCATGGGGGTCGGCGTGCTTCAGGCCGTCCGGCGTAATTCGCTCGGCGACTACGCGAGCACTGTCGGGTCCGTCCTTGGCGTCAGCACGCCCTCATTCTTCCTGGGCCTGCTGCTTATCTATTTGTTCGCCGTGGATCTGCATTGGTTTCCCACCGGCGGGGCCTCGGAAGGCCTGCGCACCCTGGTGCTGCCGGCTGTGACGCTGGGCCTCAGCGCGGCGGCGGCGATCGCGCGTTTTACGCGCAGCAGCCTGCTCGAGGTGTTGGGCGAAGATTTCGTCCGCACGGCCCGCGCGAAGGGCGTCCGCGAGCACTGGGTCCTGACCCGCCACTCGCTCCGCAACGCGCTCATTCCCGTGCTGACGCTGGTCGGCCTGCAGTTTGGGTTCGTACTGAGCGGGGCCATTGTCGTCGAGACCGTGTTCACGTATCCAGGCCTCGGCTGGCTCTTGATTCAATCGATCTCGTTTCGCGACTACCCGGTGCTGACGGCCGAGATCCTGCTATTCGCGATCGAGTTTCTGCTGATCAACCTTGCCGTCGACCTGCTCTACGCGGTGCTCGACCCGCGCGTAAGCTATGCGTAGTGCGGCCGTCTTCCCGGCGCCGGTGGCCGCGGCCCGGCCGAGGCCCCGCGCCCGGTCGTGGACCCGCTTCGTCAGGCGGCGGACCGCGATCGTAGGCGCGGCCATCACCTCGGTCTTCGCCCTCGCGATGATCGCCGGCCCCTGGATCGCTCCCTACCCGCCGGCCGCCGTGGACTACAACCACACCCTCACGCCACCCTCGAACGCCCACCTGCTGGGCACTGACGACTTCGGGCGGGATATCCTCAGCCGGCTCATCGCCGCGACGCGATACTCGCTCGGGATGGGCCTCGTTGCGACATGCCTCGGCGCGCTCCTGGGATCGGCGTGGGGCATTGCGGCGGCCTTCTACGGCCGCCAGTTCGACAACATCTCGATGCGGATCGTCGACATCATCTTGGCGTTTCCGGGCTTCCTCCTGGCGATCGCCATCGCCGCCGCGCTCGGCCCGGGCCTGTGGAACGTCGTGCTCGCCGTAGGGCTCTACAGCATTCCAACGTTCGCGCGGCTCGTACGCGGTCCCGCGCTGTCCGCGATGGGGCAGGAGTTCGTCATGGCGGCCCGCGCGCTCGGCGCCCGGAGCGGGCGCATCATGGTGCGGCACCTGTTCCCCGTGGCGCTTCCGTCGGTGCTCGTGCTGACCAGCCTGCGCATCGGCACCGCCATTCTCATTGCGTCGTCGCTGAGTTTCCTCGGCCTCGGCGTCCAGCCGCCCACCCCGGAATGGGGCGCGATGCTGGCGACGGCCCGAGATTTCCTCGGCGTGGCGCCGCAACTGGTGCTGGCGCCGGGGCTCACGATCTCCGTCGCGGTGTTGGGGTTCAACCTTCTCGGCGACGGGATCCGCGACGCCCTCGACCCGCGGCTGCGGGATTGAGGCCGGCCGTGCCGGGCAGCACTTCGTGGTGGCCGATGCCGGAGGGCCCTCCCGATGGCGGCCCGTATTTTGGATTCGGAGGGCATAGACTAGTAGCAGCAACGCACCAGAGGAGGCGGCAACGTGCGACCCGATGAGATGCGGACGATACAGGAGCGGCTGGCGCGTGCGGAACGGCGGCTGCGGGTCACGTCGCTGTGCTGGCTCGCGGCGGCGATCGCGATCGCGGTGTTGTGGATCGGCGCCCAGCAGGCCCAGTCCCAGTCCTCCACGGTGGTGGCGCGGCGGATCGCGGTCCAGGACCAGAACGGCCACGAGCGGATCGTCCTATCATTCGACACCAACAACCGTCCGGCGATTTGGCTGCGCGATGAGACGGGCAAGGACCGGCTGTTCATCGGCTTCGGCGGTGTGGCGGGGCGCCCGCTCGTCGGCCTCAGCGATGAGACGGGACGTCTGCGACTCAGCCTAACCTTCAGCGTTGCGCGCAACACGCCGGAACTGAATCTCTTCGACGAAAACAACAAGCGGCGCGCGACGCTGGGATTCGCGGAGAGTGGAAACGCCACACCGGTGGTCTCGCTGCGGGACGAGCGCGAGCAGGACAGGATCTACCTCGGCTGGAGTACCGCCGAAAAGCCGGTCGTCCTCATCGCCGATGAGTCCGGCAAGCCGATCTGGTCGGCCCCGGCCCCGTAGCGAGGGACCGTCGTGGAGAGAGAACTCGCGGCACTGGAGCGGCACGTTGCGCGGTTCGAGCGCCGGACGCGCCTAATGTGGTTCGCCGGGCTCGCGGCGGCGGTGATCGTGGTGGTGTTCTGGGGCGGCGCGCGCCAAGCGCAGTCGCAGGCCACCGCGCTGCGCGTGCGGGAGATCGACCTTGTCGATCCGTCGAATCACCCGCGGATCGTGCTCGGCACCGACACGAGCAACCGGCCGGCCATCGGAATGCTCGACGACGCGGGCAAGGAGCGCCTGCGCTTCGGCTTCGGGACGCAGCCGGCCACACCGATCTTCTATCTGCAAGACGAGACCGGCCGCGCGAAGTTGCAGTTCGGTTCGAACATCGAGCACAGCGATTCGCAGGTGACGATGTCCGACCCGTCCGGCACGGCGCGCGTGTTCTTCGGATTCGGCGTGCAACTGCGGACGCCGCAGTTCGCGCTCAACGACGAACGTGGTAAGGACCGGATCTACGCCGGCTGGCTCCCCACACGTGCGGCGACCGTCTCGGTGCTCGACGGCTCAGGCAACATCATCTGGCGGGGAGGCACTGCGGGATCGGCCGGCGGCCCGCCCAAGGCGCCCTAGCGCTCTAGCGGGCCTCGTGTTCCTCGGTCGGGCGGACGTGACCGAACTGTAGCAGCAGGAGCACGTCATAGACGGCTTTGAGGGCGCCGCCGATGATCAACGGCCAGCCGAACGCCGACAGGCCGAGCAGGTAGCCCGCGAGGGTCGGACTGGCTGCCGCGGCCAGACTCCGCGGTACGGCCGTAACGCTCGCCGCCGCCGGCCGCTCGGCCGGGGTCACGACCGCCATCACGTAGGACGTCCGAGTCGGGACGTCCATCTGGGACAGGGCGTTGCGGGCCAGCAGCAGCACGACGGCCGTGGTCAGGTTCGGGGCAAACGGAACCAGGATCAGGAAAATGTTGGACGGCAGGTGTGTGAAGACCATCGTGTTGATGAGACCGATCCGTTCGGCAAGCGGCACGGCGGCCAGGTACGACGCCGCCGAGCAGAGACTGGTCCAGAACAGGATCGCCGAGGCCGTCGGGACAGATAAGTGGAAGGCTTCAAAAAGCCACAGCGCGAGCAGTGACTGAACGAAAAATCCCCCTCCGAACGAATCGAGACTGAAGAGCGCGGCGAGGCGGTACACGATCCCCTTCGACGCTCCGAGCGGACGCGGCGGGCTCTCGCCGGCGGCATCGCCTTCGACCGCTCGCGAGAGGGGGCGGTAGAACACGAGCGCCACCGCGCCGAGCGCACCGTAGAGCCAGAACATGCCCTGGAGTAGGGTGAGCTGATTCAGGCCGAACCGCGCGGCGGCCAGATCAGGCAGCGCGGCGGCGAGCGTCCCGGCGGCGCCCATGAGCGTGCCGATAAGGCTGTACCGCGCGAACAGTGCGGTCCGCTGCTTTGAATCCACGATCTCCGCCAGGACGGTTTGTTCAAGCGGAAGGAAGACGCTCACGTCCCCGCTCGACGGGTTGAGCGTCCCGACGAAGGCGATGATGAGGACCGGCCAGTAGCCGTGGATGAGCGCGAACCCGGCGCCGGTGCCCACCATCAGCAGACACGCGGTACGCAGCAGCCAGCGGCGCGAGTATCGGTGCGCTACCATCCCCAGCGCGAGCGTGAGCAGGGCGGAGCCGACGAGCGTGCTCGTGATGATCGATCCGATCGCGAACGGCCCGTAGCCCAGCCGGAGCAAGTACGCCGGCAACAGCAGGGAGACGAAGCCGTCGGCGAACGCCCGAGTGCCGCGGCCGGCGAGGACTCGTAGGGCGTCCCGCGGGAAGCCACGCGGCAGCAGCCGCCACCACTCATTGCCTGTGACTGCCGGCGCGCGCCCGTTTATCGCCGTGTGTCTCCTCGCCGCCGACGGTCTCGGCGCTGCGTGGTCACCGGCGGGAGCGCCCCGAAGGACGCCTCCCGGCCTTGGCGAGCGACGCGTACAAGCCTTCGAAGAGTGCGACGCCGTGTGCCTCCCGTTCGGAATCAGTAAGCCCGCCCCAGCCGCCCAGGATCGCGTCGACGCCGGCGATCTCCGGGCGAGAGAAGCGCCCGTCCCGCAGGTCGATCTCGTGCACAATCTCGCCCAGGGCCCGAAGCCCGGGATCGTCGAGCGCGAAGGCGCGCAGCATCGTCTCGAAGGTGCAGTAGTTGCCGTGGTGCCCGAACGTGGCGCCGGGCAAGTCGAATGGGATTTCGTCCGGCTCCGCGGCCGGCGCGTACCGCACGATCGCGCGAGGATTTATGAAGCGGCGAATCAGCCACACGCAGGCCAGCCGGTCGACGTGGGGCTGGGGTCGCGTCACCCACCGGGCGGTCCGGTAGGTGTCAACGGCCGCGCGTTCGACGCGGCCGCCGGGTGGGGTCGGGGCGGTAAGTTGGTGCTCGAGGCGGTCGAGCTCGGCCGCGACGGCCGCCGACCCGGGCGATGCGAAGAAGTCGATCCGCGCGATCTCGGCGTGCTCGCGGCGCAGTTTCGCCAAGGCGTCCCGCGCATCGCCTAAGGCGGGTCGCGCCGTCTTCAGCGACCGGCGGAACTCGGTGATGCGGGCGCCGAGCGCCTCGTAGTCCTTGCGCCGGGCGCTTGTGAACAGCCCGACCAGCGCCTGATCGGTCATGCCTTCGAACCTGTCGACGTGCATCAGCAGCGCTTCACCCTTCGCGTCCTCTACTTCCTGGGCGAGCCACTGGAAGGCCTCCATGCACTCCGGGCGGCCGGGCAGCACATGCACGCCGCCCTTCGGCGACACCGCGCCGAGGGTGCGCAGCCGGCGCCAGACGGCGACTCGCGGACTCGACCGGGTCTTGGACGGCAGCGAGTAGGAAAAGACGAGCCAGCTCACCCGCACGCTTCCAGCAGCCGCTGCACGCGGGCGACAATCGCGTCGCGCGCTTCCCGAAAGCCTTCGCTCACCGCAGGCACGTCATCCCACCATTCCACCCGGCGGCCGGGCGGTGCGACCTCGTGGAGATCGCATCCGAATGACACGACCTGAGCCGCGGTGCTCAGCTCATCCGGGGTGACGCGCCGCGGACGGAGGGCTCCGACGTCGAGTCCGTCCTCGTGCAGTCCGTCGCGAACAGACGGAGGGATCTCCGGGTCAGGCTCGATCCCAACCGCCGTTGCGTGGATCTCGACTCCCCGCTCCGCCGCGAATCGATTCCAGTACGCCGCGGCGATGACGCTCTTGGCGGTCCCATGTAAGCAAACGAACACGATCATCTGCGGACTTCGCACGGCATTTCACTCCTGTTAGTCGACTCTCCCGGCCGCGGCGCGCCGTCACTTGACGAGCACCCACGCGGGCCGAAGGAGCTCGAAACCTACCAACCCGATCACCGCGGTCGCAGCCACCAGAAGTGGATTGCTGACCTTCCACCGGACGAGCGCGAGGAGGCTTGCGACGCCGATGAGCGCGGTGAGCCAGTCGCCGATCGCGATCCGTCCCAGGAGCGCGCCTGCGCCCACGATCGTGCCGATCGCCGCCGCATACGCGCCTTTCACGAAGCCCTGCACGTTGGGGTTGTCCCGGTGGCGCAGCAGCATGGGCGCGACGATCAAGATCAAGAGAAACGACGGCAGAAAGATGCCGACCGTGGACACGAGAGCCCCCAGCGGCCCTGCGACCAGATAGCCGACGAACGTCGCCGTAATGACCACCGGCCCGGGGCTCAGCATGCCCATCGCGACGGCGACGAGGAACTGCGGCCCGCTGAGCCAGCCGGTCTGCTGCACGAGACCTTTCTCGAGAAACGGCACGATGACGAGTCCGCTTCCGAACGTGAGGCTGCCCGCTTTCAGGAAAAACACGAGCAGCCGGCCGAGGGTCGCCGGCGCGGCCACGCCGATCTTGATCGGCACGGCAGCCAGCAGGGAAAGGGCTGGTGCCCCCACCCGCCGGCGAAACAGCGTGCCGTAATACGCGATCCCGAGCAGGCCTGCCGCAAGAAACAGGACCGCGACCTCCGCCTGCAGCACCACCGTGACGGTGAAACACGCGGCGGCGATGCCCCACTGCAGACGATCCTCCATGCCGAGTTTGGCGAGACGATAGCACGAGTACACGATCAGCGCGATCACGGCCGGGCTGACGCCGTAGAAAATCCCCTTCACCGGCGGCAGGTCGCCGAAGTGGACGTAGAGTGCGCCTAGGGCCGCCACAAAGAAAAAGTTGGGAAGGATGAACGCCCACCCTCCTGCCCACGCGCCCCAAAACCCGCCGCGGATGTAGGAGCTGAAGATGCCCACCTGGATCGCCAACGGTCCCGGCAGCGACTGGCACACGGCCACGCCCTCGCGGAACTCGTCCTTCGTGAGCCACCGCCGTTCTTCGACCAGCTCCTTTTCCATTTGGCCCACGAGCGCCACAGGGCCGCCGAAGCCGATGGTCCCGAGCCGCAAGTAATAGACGACGAGATCGAGGATTGGCACCCGATGGGTCCCGTCGCGATACTCGTGCTGCCGGGTATCGGCCATCGGCTACGCCTCGGTGTAGACGGCTGCCGCGCAGGTGCGCGGAAGAAAAACATATAGGCGCTGCCGGGCGCGATCGAAGGCGGTGGTGTGGGCGCCCGTCTCGGTGGTGATCTCTTGCACGACGGCCATCTCCCGCGTGTCCAGCACGACGACGACCCCAGGCCGCCCGACCGCGACATAAAGAAGCGACCGGTCGGGGTTGTTCCAGACCGCATCCGGTTCTCCCGGGATGGCGGCGCCGGCGACTTCCCGTCCGGTGTCGAGATCCAGCGCGACGACCCGGCCGCCGTCGCAGGCGACGAAGGCACGGCGCTGCTCGGCATCCAGATCGAGACCGTGGGGACCGGACGACGAGACCGGCCACAGCGCGGTGATCGCGGCGGTGCCGGCGTCGAGTACCGCGACGCACGCGGGGTCCCGAACATTGATGAGGAACCGGTCGCCGGCGGCGTCGTAGACGCACCACCGTGGCCGTCCCGGCAGCGCCGTCTCGCGCACCACGGTAGTCTCGCGCGGATCGGCGAGACGCGCGCGGAAGTCTTGCACGTCTGCGACGAGCAACCGCCCCCGGCGCCCATCCCACGCGAGACCGTTGGGCTTCGGGCCGACCGCGATCTCGCCGGCGACGCCGTGGGAATCCGCGTCGATGACGAGGACCGTGCCCGCGCCCCGTGCCGCCGCGAATACGCGACGCGCGCGCGGCGCGCACAGCACGCCGCTGGCCTCCGGACACCCCACAATGGTGCCGTGGTGCGACGTCCGCGCCCCATCGATGACCTCCACGGCGCCGCCGGCCGTGTGTGCGACGAAGACGCGACCGGTCACGGGATCGACGTCGCCATGGTCGAACCCGCCGTCCGGCGCGTGGGGCGGCAGCGGGATCGAGACGCTGTGGGTTAGACTCACCGGCGCTACCGTCCCGCGTCGACTTCCCGGCGGCACCACGCGTACAGGGCGTCGTATAGCGGCGTCTCCAGCCGGATCTTCTCGTGGTCATTGTCGCCGTGGATCGCGGCGAACCCGTGCGCGATCGCCTTGAGCCCCGCCGCCTCCGGCGTGATGTCGATGTCCGCGGCCACGTCCGCGCCGTGGACGATCTTGGCGAGCCTCCGGAGGGCTGGGTCCGTGAGGTTGTATTTGACCATGATCGATTCGAAGCTGCACCGGCCGTCGACATGGCCGAGTTCAACTCCCTTAACGTCGTAGGGAATCGCCTGTTCCCGCTCGGCCGCCGCCATGACCTCGTCGGCGGGCACGTAGACAAAGACCGGATCTTTGTCGACGAACTTCCGGATCAGCCAGGGGCACGCGATCCGATCGACGTTGGCGTTCTTTCGCGTGATCCATTTCATCGCCGGACACCTCCGTTGTCGTGCTCGCGCTGTACCGTCAGGGCCCGCGCCCCGCCGGCGGCGTACCATGCAGAGAATCCGCCTCTGACGAACCTCGCGTCGAAGCCGCGGTCTCGAAGCGCCACCGCGATGTCGCATCCTACGCGGTACCCGTAGGAGCAGTATACGAAGAGCGGTACGTCGGTTCGAAGATCCCTCACCCACTCGTCCACAGTTTCCGGGTCGCGCCACACAGCGCCGCGAATCATCTCGGTGCTGCGCGAAAAATCATGCCGCGGGCGGGCGTCGATCAGTTGGAGCGGCTTGCCTTCTTCCATCTTGGTGCGCAGTTCCTCGACGGAGATCGAGAGCACGGAGTCGACGGTCTGCTCCTCTCGGACCGGCCTATCGCCCCGCGCGGCGGCCAGCCGGCTCTCGACGGCTGCCCAGTCGATATTGCGCATGAACGCGTCGATGTAGGCGGGGGTGTTGGCGCCGAACTCGAGCCGGTAGGCGTGCTCGTACATATCGAGCGCGAGGAGCGGCGCCGCGTCGAGTGCCGACTGGCACTGGTCCACAATGATCTGGTTGAAAACTTCGCCGTCCCGATGGGAGTAGTTCAAGGTCACCCAGCCTGGGCCGCCGTCGAGCGCCCGCGCGAGGGAGACGAACTGCTGACGCCAGGCGTCGACCCCGCCGAATCGGCGCTGCAGGGCTGCTGCGATCGTCTCGGGCATCTTCGAGCCGGCACCGATGCCGGTGAAGAGGACGGCGCCGTCACCACCCAAGCTGCCGAAATACACTTCGTGGAGCCCGACCGACCCCATGGCGGTGAGTTCCTCGCGCTTGAGCGCGCGGACCTCATATCCGGGCGCGATCGTAAAGTCCAGCGAATCCAGCGCGTCGCGGATCGCGTTGAGGGATCGCACCGCGGCGCCGTAGTCGTCTTCGTAGTGCTGGACGATCAGGCGTTCCGAAATCCCGTTCAAGGTCCACGGTTTGCAGGCGATCGGGACCACATGCTGAGCCATCCGAAAACCTCCCTTGCTGGTGTAATAACTATTACATACACTAGCAACATATGATACGAGCGTCAAGGGCACACATGTTCGGCCGTCCCGTCGGGCAGCGTTGGGCCCACCCAAACGGAGCGGCGCACTGTTACACTGCCGCCGCCTGCGCTTGCCGGAATTCAACTTAGAGGAACACACTCGTCGTGGATGTCGCGGTTTTCTCGTACCTGAACACGCTCGCGTCGCGCTTCCGCGCGCGGATGGCTTGCGGTGGCCGTCGGCCGGGATATCCGACCGAGGCCTTCTTGAGCGGCCGGTCGACGCAGTCATCAAGATCGCGCGCCGCGTCCGCTTGGGCTGAGATGACCGGCGGGGCGAGGTGCCGAGAAACACCGATTCGATACTCGGCGGTCCCGCGCGGTTGTAAAGCTTATTTTATTCGACCGGGGCCGCGCCCATCCACGCGAACCCCGGTCTCTCGGGAACCTTCGAACTAATCGGATTACAAGCCTTGCTTGACGATCGTCCCTGCGGACGCCCTGTTGAAGGCGATATTCAAGTCGTTGGCCGTTGAGGTCGTATAGTCGATCCGCATTTCGTCACCCGCGCGGAGCGCGGTCACGGGAACCTGTTGGCTGCCGAATGTTACGAGCAAGCCCTCGGGGATATAGATGCGCGTGACTGGTCCGTATCCCGGAGTCATCAAACGATCTTGACCCTGCTCACCGTTGGCGATCGTCGGGAACGCTCCTGTAACGATATCCGCCGTGGCCGCGCAAGTGTCGGGTGCCGCGCCGGAGCAGGAGAGCGTGATGGTCTGGATCTCCCCGGCAACTGTGTTCGTGGCGGCTGCGGGCGCTGCGGGCTCGGGTGCCG
>DATEGA010000176.1:0-26642 GCA_035280345.1 bacterium
TGACCGCTGCACGACATGCGTGTATCGGGGCGCCGGCATCGCCGGCGCCCCACGCGTTTCCCCGGCGGCTAGAACCCGAGCGTCTTGTGCGCCTGGTCGACGAACTGGTTCGTGAACGCCTGGGACGGATTGATGCGCGACGCGTTCGCGATCACCGTGCGGTCGAACTGCGACAGCACCTTCGCGATCGTCTGCGCGCCCTCGAGCGAAGCGCGGCCGTCGGGTGAGAACATCTCGAGGTTCGCCGCGAGCGACGTGACGTACAGTTGCTTGTCCGACTGGTAAAACTGCGGGGGCATGCGGTCCGCGATCTCCGCCGCGCTGTGCGTCTTGATCCAGCGCAGCGCGCGGACGGATCCGGAAGCCAGCGCCTGGATCGTCCGGGGATTATGGTCGATGAAGTCGGGCGTGGCGTACAGCCCGCCGGCCGGATAGGGGCCGCCGAAGACCCGCAGCGTGCCGAGGGTGGTCCGCGCGTCGGCGAGGACGGTCGCATCGCCGCTCTTCGTCAAGATGGTGATCGTCGGGTCGACGTTGACGAGCGCGTCCACGGCGCCCCGCCGGGCGGCGGCGACCGCGGTCGCCGCGGTGCCGATGCCGATGTAGGACTCCTGGTCGACGGGCACGCCGTTCTTGGACAGCAGGTACTGTGCGAAGAAATGGGTGCTGCTGCCCGGCGCGGTCACGCCGATCTTCGCGCCGCGCAGGTCGGCGACCGACTTGAAGCCCCGCGACTGTCCGCTTTTCGTCAGAGCCAGCACGAGGCCCGGGTACCGGTCGTAGAGGACGAACATGCGGATCGCCTTCCCCTGGGCCTGCATTTCAATCGTATGATCGATGAACCCGCACACAACGTCGGCGCTCCCCCCGAGCAGCGCTTCGAGCGCCTTCGCGCCTCCCGCGAGATCGACGATGTCGACGCTCACGCCGGCTTCCTTGAAGTACCCAAGCTGGTTTGCCAGGGTGAGCGGGAGATAGATGTACAGCGGCTGCCCGCCGACGGCCAGCGTGATCTTGGACTTCTCGACCTGCGCGCCGCCCGGCCCGGCCGCGAGCGCGACCACGAACCCGAGCAGCAGCGCGGCAAGGACGGCCTTGCGCATCGAGACACCTCCGTGTTGGGCGAACGAGGTACGGCAGGAAACAGTACTCTTGATGGGGCGCGCCCTCCTGCCCGGCCGAGATTACGCGCGTCCCGTCGCGTCCGGCTTCCAGCTAAGCAGGCGCCGCTCGATGCCCGTGACGATGAAATCGATCGCGAGGGTAAAGACCGCCAGGACCGTCATGCCGGCGAAGACACCGGTGGTATCGAACGTGCCCTCCGACTGAGCGATGACGTAGCCGAGCCCGCGTCCGGCGCCGAGGTACTCGCCGACAACCGCGCCGACGAGCGCGAGGCCGACGCTCGTGTGCAGGCTGCTGAGGATCCACACGAGCGCGGATGGCAGCAGCACGTGCCGCACCAGGTCGCGCTCAGTCGCGCCGAGCATCCGGGCGTTGTTTAGCAGATTCGCGTCCACCTCGCGGATGCCCTGATACGTGTTGAAGAACACGATGAAAAAGACGAGCGTTACGCCAAATGCGACCTTCGAGAGGACGCCGAGGCCAAACCACAGCGTGAAGATCGGGGCGAGCACGACGCGCGGCAGCGCGTTGCCGATCTTGAGGTACGGGTCGAACACCGCCGACAGCGCCGGGCTGCGCGCGAACCAGAAGCCGAAGGCAACGCCGAGCGCGGCGCCGGCCAGAAACGCGAGTACGGTTTCCAGCGCCGTCGTCCACAGGTGCCGGTAAATAAACCCGCTCGCGAACCACTCCACGATCCGCCGGCCGATCGCCGCGGGCTGGCTGAAGAAGAAGGGGTCGAGCCAGTGCTGCTGCGCGGCCAGCTGCCACACCGTCAGGACCGCGACGAGGATGCCGATTTGATACGGCAGGAGGCGGGGGCGAATCACGAAACGGCCCCTCCGCCGGCGCGGCCGTTCGCGCCTGCACCGGCCGACTGGTAGGCGCGCAAAACCTCGCCCCGCAGCTGGGACCACACCGCGCGGTAGAGATCCTGAAACGCCGGTTCGAGCCGGACCTCCGTGACGTCGCGCGGCCGCCGCAGCCCGACTAGGTGCGAGCCGATGATTCGAGCGCCCGGTCCGGCCGACAGGACGAGCACGCGGTCGGCGAGCGCGATCGCCTCCTCGAGATCGTGCGTCACGAACAGTACCGTTTTGCGGTCGTCCTGCCAGATCCGCAGCAGGTCGTTCTCCATGAGCGCGCGCGTTTGCACGTCGAGCGCGGAGAAAGGCTCGTCCATGAGCAGAACCTCGGGCCCCACGATCAAACTCTGCGCGAGGGCGACGCGCTTGCGCATGCCGCCGGAGAGCTGGTGCGGGTAGCGGTTCTCGAAGCCCCGCAGGCCCACGCGCGCGAGCCACTGCCGCGCGAGCCCTTCGGCCTCGGCCTTCGGCCGGCGCCGCAGCAAGGGGCCGAGCTCAACGTTGTCGAGCGCGGTCTTCCACGGTAACAGCACGTCTTGCTGGAACAGGTAGGCGGCCCGGCGGTTGATGCCAAGGACGGGCTGTCCGAACGACAGCACGGTCCCGGTCGTGGGGCGGATGAGCCCTGCGGCGAGGTTGAGCAGCGTGGACTTGCCGCCGCCGGTAGGACCGACGATCGCGACGAACTCGCCCGGCGCGATCGATAGCGAGACTGACTCGACGGCCACGTAGGCGCCGCCGCGCGGAACCGGGAAGCGCCGGCTGACGCCGGCGAACTCGATCGCGGTCACCCGCCGCGTATACGCGCCGCCGAAAACCAAATCCTCTGGAACGGCACGCCCAGCCTGCGCGCTGCCTACTACGAGGGATGGCCGTCCTGCTTCCCCGTCCCGTGAAGACGATTCCTGCGGCTCGGCACGCACGTGATACAATCTCACCAGCCACGGAGGGGTGCGAGAGCCTGGCTGAATCGGGCGGTCTCGAAAACCGCTATCCCCTCACGGCCCCCTTATTTCAAGCCTCGGCCAAACATCCTGTAGCAGTCTTGTAGCACGAACCTGCAAGGATCATCGGCAACTGACAGCGATGGCCAGGAGCCTAGCGCCTGGCAGTTACACAGTTTCCAGCGGCCTCGAAATTGGCACGGTAAACTCGAGTCCTACAGGAAGGGAGGTGATTTACGAGTGAGTTTCTGGAAGGACAAGAGGATTTTGGTAACCGGTGGCAGCTCGTTTATTGGCAGCCATCTCGTTGACACCCTGCTTGCGAGGGCTGCACATGTCACCGTAGCTGATGACTTTTCGAGCGGGACTCTCGACAATCTCCGTCATCATGTTCTCCAGGAAGGGCCAAGCGGTTCTTGGCATAGTGATACGCTGATCGTTAACACAGGTGACTTGACGGATGTCGCATTTGCGCGGGGGGTCATGAAGGGGAAGGACGCTGTGCTCCACTTAGCCGCCTCCCATGGCGGCCGAGGGTATATCGAATCGCATCCCGCCGAGTGCTGCTCGAACATGATCCTCGACCAGTTGATCCTGCGGACGGCCTACGAAGAAGGTGTGGAGCGCTTCTGCTTTGCAAGCTCGGCGTGCGTGTACCCGCAGAATCTGCAGCAGGCGACAGGATCGGATTATCTCCTGAGAGAGGAGGACGCGAACCCCTTCGTGCGAGGGAAAGCATTTGCCGACCTTGAGTACGGGTGGGCGAAGCTGATGGGCGAGATGGGGCTGCGCGCCTACCACAAACAGCACGGGATGAAGACATCTGCCGCGCGAATTTTTACCGCCTACGGTCCTCGGGAGAACGAAACGCATGCGATCATCGCTCTTATTGCCAAGGCATTCATTCGGTGTGACCCGTATTCGATCTGGGGAACAGGCGAGCAGGATAGGAATTTCACGTACGTGCAGGATATCGTTGATGGGATGATCCGCGCGTCTGAGGTGATTGAGGATGGTTCCGCCGTCAATGTCGGAAGAGCCGACCGAATCACCATCAATCGGGCGGCTGAGATTATCTTTGATATCATTGGGTGGAGGCCGCGGGCCATCGACCACGATCTGACCAAGCCCGTCGGAGTGGCGTCTCGCGCGGCTGATCTGACCAACGCTCGTGCGCTCTTAGGCTGGGAACCGCAAGTCTCCTATCGCGATGGATTCGAGAGAACCATCAAGTGGTATTTGTCGGAGAAAAACGTGCATGAAGTGGAGACGCATCTTGATCACCTGCTTTTCGATCGGAGGCCCTCTGGTGTCGGCATCTAGCTCACGGGTTGGCGAAGGTGCAGATGCATGGTTGGTTGCGGTAACGGAGCGGGCATAGGGAGGAAGTAGTAAGAAAGGGCCAGACATGCTGAACTGGCTGATCTCCAGGACTTGGTTACCGTGGACGGCGAGAGCCTTTCATTGGCCCGTGAAGGCTCAGACTTCCCAAATGCTCCGGTAAACAGGCACCAGGGATTACGGTTTCTTTGGGGTCCCGCAGTCGTGTCGGTGGTGGGGGCGCGGCGCTAATAAAAATTGGTCTGCCGATTATTCCATCCACCCTTCCCGTAAAAGTCCCGACGGGTATTCCGGTCCGACGTGAATCCTGGAAGACGGCTCGATAACATCAACAAGTATCTTCCGAAGGTGCGGATCTACTAGTGCCGTCCATTAGATGCGGGACTTTTGCACTAGCATTTTAAGGACTTACTTTCGTCAAACTCCAATTTCCGGAATCGAGGATGGACATAGAATATTGGCAAACGAGTGCGCGACCATTGACGAGTTGCCCTCTCAGTCTTCCGAGCTTCCTATCTCCCACCAAGATAGTAGCGTCAAGGTTCCCCTTAGCGAATGTGCCGTCGATCTTGAGAAGTTTGGCGTGGCCGAGAACCGGCAGAACGTAGCGAGAAGTTAGAGCCTCGTAGTCTCTCTTCGTTCTAGGTCTTAGCGTCGCCGCTTTCAGCCAATCATCTATGAGACTCTTGACTGTATGCCTTCCTGAAGCGGGCAAGGTGCCCGTGACAGCATATTCCCGCTGAAGTCGTGCCAGTTGTCGCCTTGCCCCGTCCTCACTATCGGCATAGGCTACTTTCCGTTTCCCAAGCACCTGAAGAGCCGCGCACCACGTTCCATCTTTCCGGTGATAGACAGAGCCCGTGCGTGTGACCATAACCGAATCCCCCTTAGCCTTGGGGAATCGGCACCGTGTAGCAGGTTTGTAGCAGGACGATTAGGCTTCTAGGTTGCGGGTTAGGCCCTAGAAAGGTAGGATTGTTAAGGCCTAGCTCACGGAGGGGTGCGAGAGCCTGGCTGAATCGGGCGGTCTCGAAAACCGCTATACCCTCACGGGTATCGGGAGTTCAAATCTCCCCCCCTCCGCCATGTCCCATCTGCCGGGCGATGTAGAGCGGGTTCTTTCCGGCGGCGATCAGCAGCGAGGCGAAAGTATGCCGAAGATCGTGCGGCCGAATCGGTCGGACTCTTGCCGCGGTGATCGTACGCGCCCACGCGTTTCCATCGTGCGTGCCATAAAACAAACCTCCCTCCAAGGGGATATTGTGGGCCATCCATTCAGCCCACCATCTTGCCAACCTGCCGAACAACTTCTCAAGCCCCTTTTCGCACAATGAGACTCGACCCCACGTTCGAGCAGACGCTTGACCGTGCGCTATCGCGCCTGATTCTGGACCAGCGGGGGCCAGACACCCATCCGCGTCAACCGCGCCCATGCTGCTGCGGTAGGCGAGCAGGAGGTTCGGCACACAGGATGAGCGCAGTCGAGAGCGATGAGTTGGGCTAGCGGCGAACGCTACGAGCCCTACGTTGGGCGCTGGAGCCGACTCGTGGCACGAGGTTTCCTCGATTGGGTGCGGCAGCCCGCGGGGGGTGATTGGGTAGACGTCGGCTGCGGCACAGGTGCGCTGACGGAGACAATCCTGGCCTCCTGCGGGCCTCGGGCCGTAACCGGTATTGACGCGTCACCCGCGTACATTGATTTTGCGAAGGCGCGTGTTGCGGACGGGCGAGTGCGGTTTGAAATTGCCGACGCCCAGACGATGCCGTTCGACAGCGCGTCCTTCGACGCCGCCGTGTCTGGGCTCGCGTTAAACTTTGTGCCCGATACGCGGAAGGCGACAGTGGAAATGCGACGCGTCGTCCGGCCGACCGGCATCGTTGCGTCCTATGTTTGGGACTACGCCGGGAGGATGGAACTCATGCGTTACTTCTGGGACGCGGCGGTCGAGCTGAATCCGCAGGCCGCACGTTTCGACGAGGGCAAGCGTTTTCCAATCTGTAAGCCCGACGGCTTGGAGACGTTGTTCAGGAGCGCCGGACTACGAGCGGTTGAGACGGTCACCCTAGATGTCCCGACAGTATTTCATGACTTCGACGATTACTGGTCGCCCTTCTTGGGTGGTCAAGGGCCTGCTCCGGCGTACAACGTGTCGTTGAGTGAACCGGAGCGGGCTGCGCTTCGGGAACTCCTCCAGCGCCGTTTGCCGATCCGGTCGGATGGGTCGATTCATCTGGTGGCTCGGGCTTGGGCGGTGAAGGGACTAGTCTAGGAGACGCTCTGCCACCCCGCGATTTCCGCGTGCTCTTGGCCGGTCACTTGCCACGGCCGTGGTGAGCGGGCTTCCCGAGTGCTCGCCGCGCCCGCACCGAGACTCGTATCGGGCGATTACGTCATCTCTCAGGAGAGTCCGGAGGCTCGCCAGCGCGAGGCATAGTCGCACCGCAGGCTCCTTCATTTTCCGACTAACTGGGGCTGGAGAGATCCAGGTCGTTCCGGTCCTCCTCAGATCACGGGCCCCCGTGGGATCCGGGCGGTCGGAGCAGGTCAGTTTGTGTTTGCGGACGCCATTGGGGGCGCCATCCGGATCATGACGGCTGAAGGCACGATCAAGACGCTGTATTCCGGCGCGCCCTTGACGGAACCCAAAGACGTCGCAGTTGACAGTGGCGGCGGCTACGCGGTCGCCGATTTCAACACGTTCAAGCCCAATTCGCAAATGAGAACGGGCGCATCGACCAGTCGAAATCCAAACATCCCGGCACGCTTTTGAAAGTCACGCCGCTCGGACAAATCACGGTGATCGCGCAACAGCCGGGGGCGCGATTTCGGGCAGTGGCGCTCCATCCCGACGGGGGCTACGTCGTCGTCGGACTGAACAGTGCGGTCTATCGGATCACACCCGACGGCAAGATAACGGTCATTTTCGAAGGCCCTCCGCTTCATCAACCATCGGGGGTGGCAATCGTACCCTGACAGGTCTTTCGGTCCCCGCGAGGGCCGCGACGCTGCGACGGGTGCTCCACGATGCACCCCGTTGCATCCGACTGCATGAGAGGGTCAGAAGTCGTGTCGCGATTGGCCTGACGCTGTAGAATGCCTGGAGGTTTTTAGGAAGGAGCAGCGAAACGCGACACATTGGCCGTCGTTGACCTTATTAACCGTAGGTTCCCAGATTAGCGCCTGAATTCGCCTTCCGGCAAGCTGTCTCAGCGCAGATTGGTTCCGACAATTGAAGAGGGAGGAGTTAGATGCCCAGGTTGGGAGCCTTGGCGATAGTTCTGGCTATCGTCTTTCCGTTCATAAATACGCCGGGCGCGTGGCCAGCAGCCGGAACGCTAACGCAATTTAATTGTGACTACGCGAGCGGTGTGAACGGATCGTTCTCGGGAGCACCCCAGATAGTGGGGTGGGAACTTGGCGGGAACTCAGGCTATGGATGGTGGGGACTTTCCGTAAACAATCCCACAGTCGGTTGCGGCAACCAATTTACTATCTCCGGGGCAACGACGACCGAGATTATCGGGGTCAGTTCGGCCAATACCATGGTTGGGTTCTTTAAGAACAAGACAGGGTGGCAGGGGTTTGTTTGGTGTTGCCCCGGCACAAGCACGGGCGTAGCGGCGACATTTAGCGTGAACGGGAGCACTTACACGCGGGCGGCGGGCGTCAATTCGGGTGGTGTCGACGGGTCGGGCAACAAGGTTGCCTGGGTGGTGGGGCAATACCAATCGGGCGGGACGCAGCATGGATTCGCGGTCGAATGCAACATCACCGCGAGCCCTCCAACGCAAGAGCCCGGGACACTTGTGACGTTCGATGTAACTGGAGCAGCCTACACGATACCGACCGGTATCAACGACGCGGGAGCGATTGTTGGCAAGTACACAGACACCGCTGGAAACACGAATGGGTTCATTCTGGACGCCATCCCCACAACAAGCGGCCCTGTCGCACCGAAAACTATGAATTGCGCTGCGCTCACTATACAGCCATTAACGGCATCAGCAATCCTAACCTCACTAACCCGTACACCACCGCGGCCATCATCGTGGGCTTGGCCGCAGTGACTAACCGAGTCGATTACGCGTTTTACGCGCCGGAACCCGCCAGTTCAAACCTGAGTTGGCCCTGTACCCAACTGCCTGTCAGTACCCGTTCGGGAAACCCGAGGGTCACGGGCATTGACTCGAAGGGCCAGTACATGGTGGGGTTTGGTGGGGCGTTGGGCAACTTCTTGTACCAACTCTTCTAATTCGCGTTCACGATTAGGCTGGCCGAGAAAATAACGCGAGCGCGGGTCAGGAAATGCTGACTCGCTCTCGCGTTTTCTAGATCGAGGCTCCCTTCTTGCGGCACTTTGGGGTTCGCGTCCGGGCGGGCCTGGGCGATCACACGGGCAGTCAAGCGCTTCCGGGCTCACCGCCGACAATCTGACGTAGTTGCCTCATTTCGACCCTTTCCAACATGGTTCGCATGGCCTTGAGCGCGAGCTCCGTTTTCTCCAACATGGAGGTCAACTCGTCGCGGGCCTGTTCCAACCCCCGAATGTTGTTCCGCACTGTCGCCGCCTGCACCTCAGGCGCCGTTGAGAAGATCAGAGGGGTGCCCTCGGTATTCCGTGGCCTTTCCATGGCCATCTCCTCCGCCCAAGATCATCTGTCGCGCTCATACCCTGAGCGCGGATCCCGTAGACTCTGTCGGAAGGAGGCGACGCCTATTCTTGGGCCAGGAGCCTTAGTGTTGGTATCTTTCAGCACCGGTGCGGTTCCGGTTTGAGTAACCACATCCCGATCGTTGTGGACATTGACGCCTGAGCCGGTGCGGCGTCGAACCATCGGACTGTTGGGTGGCCACCATGCCGCGGTTATCAACCCACGATGGGACTCGCGCAGCCGGCGCGACATCGCCGCCGAGCAGCCGACGGTGTCCGCCGGTTACTGATGGATCAGTCCGTAGTATGCGTCGACGCTCGGTCCCTGCACCGCCAGTTTTCCGGCGGAATAGCCGCCGTCGACGCACAGCACCTGTCCGGTGATGAAGCGGGCCCGGTCGGATGCGAAGAAGAGTACCGCATCGGCGATTTCATCGGGGGTGCCGAGCCGGCCGATCGGCACCTGGGCGACAAACGCGCGCTGATACTCCGGCGTCTGCGTCGACCGCGAGATGCCGGAGATGTCGGTCAGCCCCGGGGACACCACGTTGACCGTGACGCGGTGGGGCCCCATCTCCATGGCCATGACCCGAGCGAGCTGGATTTCGCCCGCCTTCGACGCGGCGTGGGGGCCGCCGGTCACGCGCGCGTTGTTGCCCGACGTGGAGCCGATCAGGATGATGCTGCCGCCCTGTCCCTGCGCGATCAGCCGGCGCCCGACGGCCCGGCTCAACACAAACGCGCCCCGCAGCTGCACATCGACCTGTAGGTCCCACTCCTCGTCGCTGAGGTCGACGATCTTTTTGTGCACCCCTACGCCGGCGCCGTGCACGAGCACGTCGACGCGCCCGCACTCCTCTACGACGCGGTCCACCATGGCGTTCACCTGCGCGCTGTCGCGGACGTCCGTACGGATGAACCGGACGTCGCCGCCGAGTTCGGCCAGTTCACGAACCCGCGCCTCGCCCCGTTCTTCGTCGACGTCCGCGATGACGCCGCGCACGCCCTCCCGCGCGAACCGCCGCATGATCACGCTGCTGATACCCTGCGCCGCCCCGGACACGATCGCGACCTTCCCTGCAAACTCGCCGCCCATTTCCGTCCCCCTCGTCAGCCGATTCGGTTCTTAAACACGGTCCCGTCGCGCATCACGAACACGATGCGGCCGGCGTTCTGCAGCACGTCGATGTCGTCGAGGGGATCGCCGTCCACCGCGAGCACGTCCGCACGCATGTCGGCCCGGAGGTGCCCCGTGTCCGGGAGATTGCAGCAGGCGGCGGCCACCGATGTCGCCGCGGCGATCGCATGGACGGGGCTCATGCCGTACTCCACGAGCAGGCTCAATTCCCGGGCGTTGCCGCCAGGACGCAATCCGCGCGAGTCCGTCCCGGCGGCGATGCGCACGCCCGCGCGATGCGCCCGCTGAAACGCCTCGCGCTGCAGCGGCGCCAGCTCTGCCGCCTTCTGCACGTTGTACGGCGAGAGGGCGCTCGGCTCGCCGGCCATTTCCTGACGCACCCGCATGTTCAGCAGGGTGGGCACGAGAAAGGTCTGCTGGCGGACCATCGTCGCGATGTCCTCGTCGTCGAGCGGACCGAGATGCTCGACCGAGTGCACGCCGGCGCGCAGCGCGTTCTTCAACCCTTCGCCGCCGTACGCGTGGGCCGCGACGGGCCGGCGAAATGCGCGCGCCTCGTCCACGACGGCGCGCACTTCCTCGAAGGTAAACTCGCGCGTCAAGATCCCGCTGATCCGCGAGCTGATGCCCCCGGTCGTCGCGATCTTGATGAAGTCGGCGCCTCCCCGGATGAGCCGCCGTGTGGTCCGGCGCGCTTCGTCGGGTCCGTCGCATACCGCCTCCGGTGTTCCCGGCAGCCGCAGCGCCTCGGTGTTGAACCCCACCGCGTTTGTGTAGTCGGACAATCCCGCCGTTTGCGTGATGATGGCCAGCGAGATCAGAACCCGCGGACCCGCCAGCACGCCGTCGTCGACCGCCGTCTTCAGCCCGAGGTCGAGCCCCCCGGCGTCGCGCACCGTCGTGAAGCCGGCTTGCAGCATCTCACGCATGGTCGCCGCCACGCGCAGCACGTGCAGCGAGGGCGGCGTCGCGCTGCGCTCGGCGAGACTCCGCGGCGGCGCCGCCAAATGATCGTGGCAGTCGAAGAGCCCTGGCATTACGGTGCATCCGCCCGCGTCCAGGATCCGCGCGCCGGGTAGACGCCGGTGTTCGTCCCACCGCGTGATCTCGGTAATTCGTCCGCCGGCCACCGTCAACGCCATGTCGCGGTCGCGCGCTCCGGCGCCGTCGAGCAGCGTGCCGCACCGGATGACCGTCGCCTGCGCCGGCTCGCTCATCGCGCCGCCTCGGAATGCGCGGGGTTCGACGGCGCGCCGTCCCCCGGCGCGAGGGCGACGATTACCTGCGCGGCCGCCGCCGCGGCGGGGGCGGCACTGGCCGGCACACCGACGTAGTGCTCGATCACGGCGTCCTGCAGCCTGCGCGGATCACGCGACTTGACGGCGTCGAGCAGCCCCCGGTGGAGGTCCACGAGATCGCCGATCGTAGAGTGGCGGCGCTCAACGGCCAGCAACATCAGCGCGCCGATCTGGCCGTTCAGACTCGCCCACAGGTCGAGCAATCGGCGCGATCCGGCGCGTTCGAGCAGGGCGCGATGGAAGGCGAGGTCGATGCGCAGGACCTCGGGGAATTGTTCGGGCAGCCGGCACGCCTCCATTTCGCGCAACAGCATCTCGAGCTCCGCGATCTGGGTCGCGTCGATCTGCTGGCAGGCAAGGTGTGCCGCGAAACCCTCAAGCAGCGCCCGGTTGATCTTGAGATCGAGCGCGTCTTCCGGCGGGAGGCGCGTCACGAACGTTCCGCCGCGGGGCCGGTTCACCACCAAGCCGCGGTGCTCGAGCATGAGGAACGCCTCGCGGACGGTGGTGCGGCTGACGCCGAGTTGCGTCGCGATCGACGTCTCGAGAAGGCGCGCTCCCGGGGCCATTTGCCCCGAGAGAATCCCGTCTTCCAGGACGCGCCGGACGTTGTCGACCAGCCGGAGCCGGTTCGGCCTCCGAAGCTTTGGCGCCTCAACGGCCATCTTCCACCTCATTGCGGCGGCGGACTGCAGGGTGTTCGCGTACCTGTCCAGAAATTCTCGATTGTAGACTGTCGACAATCTATTACTCGCGCTTGATCATTCGACCTGCCGGGCGGGCCAGACATCTCGGTTCCCGGCCGCCGAGCGGAGGACGTCAGCGAATGTCCGTCAGTCCCGAACACGTCGCAGAACTGAAGCAACGGGCGTGCGCGCGCATCGACGAGATGAGTCCGGCGCTCGTCGGCATCTCACGGAAGATCTGGGAGCATCCGGAGCTCGCCTTCCAAGAGCGGCGCGCGTGCTCTTGGCTGAGCCAGTTGCTTCGGGACGCGGGATACGAGGTTGAAACGGGCGTGGGCGGTCTCGAGACGGCCTTCACCGCGACTTTGGCCGGCCGCGGGGCGGGTCCAACCGTCGGCGTGTTTAGCGAATACGATGCGCTGCCCGAGTTGGGCCACGGCTGCGGCCACAACCTCTTGGCGATTTCGGGCGTTGGCGCGGGTGTCGGGCTCGCGGCCGTGCTCGACGGCCTGCCGGGCGCCGTGCGTGTGCACGGCACACCGGCCGAGGAAGGCCCGTCTGGCAAGACGCTGCTGCTCCGGGCCGGCGTCTTCCAGGGGCTCGACGCGGCGCTGATCTTTCACCCCAGCGCTGAGGCGAACGTACTCGAGCGGATGCGCACCGGCCAGGGCATCGTGTTTACGTTTACCGGGAGGCATGCTCATGCGGCGGCGCATCCCGAGTTGGCCGTCGACGCGTTGAACGGCGTACTCGCCCTGTTCCACAACGTCAATCTTCTGCGCCAGCATTTCCGGCCCGATGTCAGCGTCACGGGCAGTATCCCGAACGGCGGCGGCCGGCGGGCGTTTCCGGTCACGGCGTCGGCGCGCTTCGGGGTCCGCGTTTTCGAGGGCGAGAGCGACTTCGAAGAGCTTCGCGAGATGGTCGTCAACTGCGCGCGCGGGGCGGCGCTCGCGACCCGGACGGCGCTCGACATCGAATACGGGATCCTCGAGCGCGGCATGAAGTTGAACGAGACGCTGACCACGCTCGCCGTTGATAACGCGCGCGGGCTCGGCATTGAGCTCGGCACACGTGTGACGATGGGCGGCATGTCGGACTTCGGGAACGTGTCGCATCTCGTCCCGGCCACGCACTTCAGCACCGCCACGTGGCCGCAAGCGGTTACCGCGCACACGCCCGAGGCCGTGGCCGCGAGCTGCCAGCCCCGTGCCTTCGAGGCGGCACTCGCGGCGGCCAAGATCGAGGCCATGACAACGATCGACGTCCTGGCACGCCCGGACGTGGCCGCACGCGCGAAACGGGAGTTCACAGACAACGATCTCGGCGATATCCCGACGGTGCCGGGCGAAGCCGGCAACCCGGGAAGGGAGGGGCAAGGATGACAGGCCCGAGGGGCGAGGCGAGGCGGCGAGGACAGAGGCGGGGGACGAACGGGCGCCTGACGCGGCGAACGGTGCTGGGGGGCGCGTTCGGCGTGGCCGCGGCGGTCGCGCTGGGAGGCCTGGCCGGTCCGATCCGGCGGGCGGCGGCCGCGGCGCAAAACGGCGGCGAGTTATTCTACGGGCTTACCAACCGCTTCGATACGCTCGATCCCAACGTCACCACGTTTACGGACGTCGGGCGCATCGCGTACCACATCTTCGACCCGCTGATCTGGGAGTCCAAGGCCGGCACCTTCGTACCGGGCCTGGCGGAGCGATGGGAGATCAACGCGGCCGCCGACCAGTACACGTTCCACCTGCGCCGCGGCGTCAGGTTCCACGACGGC
This sequence comes from bacterium, assembly GCA_035280345.1. Lineage (GTDB taxonomy): Bacteria > Sysuimicrobiota > Sysuimicrobiia > Sysuimicrobiales > Segetimicrobiaceae > DASSJF01. Next base: position 13,822 of record DATEGA010000176.1, read on the forward strand.
GCGCCGTTTGATGCCGAGGCGGTGAAGTTCACGTTCGACCGCATCGTCGATCCGGCGCTGAAGTCCCAATCGGCGTTTTCCTTCATCGGCCCGTACGCCGGCAGCACGGTGCCCGACCCCTATACGATCGTCGTCAAGTTCAAGGAACCCTATGCGCCGTTTCTGAGCTCAGTGGCGCAGTCTGTCATGGCACCGGTGTCACCGGCCGCGGTGAAGAAGTTCGGAAACGACTTCGGCACGCACCCCGTGGGCACGGGTCCCTTCAAGTTGGACTCCTACACTACCGACAGCGTCGTCCGGCTGGTGCGCAACCCGGACTACCGGTGGGCCCCGTCGCTCTTCAAGCACCAGGGGCCGCCCCACCTGGAAGCGCTCAGCTTCCGGATCATCCCGGAGGCGTCGACGCGGCTCGCCGCACTGCGGTCCGGTGAGATGCACGTCATCCAGGACGTGCCCACCCAGGAGTATGCGAACCTGAAGCGAGATGCCGGTGTCCAGTTGCTCCAGGGTGAACTTGCCGGCTCGGGCTGGACCATGATGATCAACGTGACGCGCACGCCCACGGACGATGTCCGCGTGCGCCAGGCGCTGGAGTGGGGCGTCGACAAGGCCGCGATGATCAAGGTGGCGTGGCAGGGTTTGGGCACGCCGGCCAGCAGCGTCCTGACGTCCGCGACGTTCGGCTTCGATCCCACGACGCGCAACGTCTACCGCTACGATCCCAAGAAGGCCGGGGCGCTCCTTGACGAGGCCGGCTGGAAGGCGGGCGCCGGCGGCGTGCGGCAGAAAGATGGACAGGACCTCGCGCTGGACATGTACTATCGCGCGGACAACACCGACTTCACGGCGATGGCCACATTTCTGCAAAGCGTGTACGCGCAGATTGGGATCAAGATCGAGCTGCACGGTCTGTCCCAGGCCGGATATTTCTCCGCGGTGCGGGCGGGCAAACACCACCTGCAGTTCTGGTGGGAGACAGACCCCGACCCGGATGTCGTCCGCATCCTGCTCTATTCGAAGAACGCCGACGGCGGCACGAACCGAAACCGCTACAAGAACGCAGAGATGGACACGCTGATCGACCAGGCCGCGGCGACGACTGATTCGGCCAAGCGTCGGCAACTGTATTCGAAGATCCAGATGAAGGCGCTCCGCGAGGCGGTGATGGTGCCGTTCGCAGATCCGCTGAACATCTTTGCCTACCGGAAGGGCAAGGTGAGCGGTGTCGTGCTCGACTGGTCGGCGACCAACCTCCTGCTTTACGACGCGGCGCTCGGCGGGTGAGGCGGGGCGGCGCTGATGCCGCGCGGGGAGGGGGCGGGGCGCCCTCTCCCCGCGGCCGGATCATCTTCGTGCCCCGGGCCGTGACGAACGCCTCAGGATGCTGAAGTATCTTCGGACGCGTCTCCTGCTGGCGGTGCCCACCGTCGTGCTGACCTCCGCCATCGTTTTCATGATGCTGTTTTTGATTCCCGGCGACCCTGCGTCGATCTACATCGGCGAGCAGACGGCGACGCCGCAGCGTCTCACCGAAATCCGGCACGTGATGGGTCTCGACCGGCCGCTGTATGTCCAATACGCCGATTTCGCGTGGAAGGCGCTCCACGGCGATCTGGGCCGGTCGCTGCAGACGAACCGTCCGGTGACCGCCGAAGTGGCGACGCGCTTCCCCAATACGCTCGCGCTGGCCCTCGCCGCGATGGCGCTCGCCGCCGTGCTCGGTTTCGGGCTCGGTCTGGTGTCGGCGCTCAACCGAAACAGCGTGTTCGACTCGCTCTCCATGATGGTCGCGCTCTTCGGCGTCTCCGTGCCGGTGTTTTGGCTCGCGCTGCTCTTGATCATGCTCTTCGCGGTGCGCCTGGAGTGGCTGCCCGCGACGAGCCAGTCGGGCCTGCGCGACTTGGTTCTGCCGACCGTGTCGCTCGCGCTGCTCAGCGCGGCGACGCTCGCGCGCCTGGTGCGCTCGAGCATGCTCGAGATCCTGCGGCTTGACTATCTGACGACCGCGCGCGCCAAAGGCCTGCGCGGCATCGCGGTGGTGTTCCGGCACGCGCTCCCGAACGCGGTGATCCCCGTGATCACGGCGATGGGACTGCAGTTCGGCAGTCTCCTAAGCGGCGCCGTCATCACGGAGACCGTCTTTGCCCGGCCCGGGCTCGGCAAGCTCGTGGTCGATTCGATCCAGAACAAAGACCTGCCGACCGTTCAGGGCGTGGTGCTGGTCCTGGCGCTGATCTACATCGGGATGAACCTGCTCGTGGACATCTCCTACGCGTTCATCGATCCGCGGATTCGGTTCGAATGAGCGCCGGGGCGCAGGTCGCGACGCTTGCGGCCCCGGCCGTCCGTGCTGCGCGGGGGCTGTGGCGGGACGCGTTCGGGCGTCTTTTCGCCAACCGGGGCGCCGTGGCGGGCGGTGCGGTGTTCATCGTGATCGTCGCCACGGCGATCGCGGCGCCGGCGCTCGCCCCGGGGAACCCGATCGCCCTCAACGTCTCGCAGTCGCTCGATGCCCCGGGCCCGCGGCACTGGCTTGGCACCGATCAGTTCGGCAGGGATATTCTCAGCCGGATTCTCTACGGCGCGCGCACGTCGCTGGCGATGGGGTTGGTGGCGGTCGCCATTTCAGTCGCCGGTGGGGCGATCCTCGGGCTTCTGTCTGGCTTCTACCGGGGCGGCGTCGATCTCTCGGTCATGCGGCTCGTGGACGTCATGCTGGCGTTCCCCGGCATCCTCCTCGCGCTCGTGATCATCGCGGTCCTCGGCCCCAACCTGGGCAGCGCCATGATCGCCGTTGGGATTTCCGGGATGCCGGTGTTCATCCGGGTGGTCCGGAGCGCCACCCTGTCGGTCCGCGAGTTTCAATTCGTCGAGGCCGCACGAGTGGTCGGCTGCGGGGACGGCCGCATCCTCGTCCGCCACATCCTGCCGAACGTCGCGGCGCCGGTGATCGTCCTCGTCACGCTGGGGATACCAAACGCGATCATCGCCGGCGCGGCACTGAGCTTCCTGGGGCTCGGCGTCAAACCGCCGACGCCGGATTGGGGCGCGATGCTGAGCAACGGCCGGGGCTTCATGACGACGGCCTGGTGGCTGTCCACGTTCCCCGGACTGGCCATCGTGATCATCGTGTTGGCGATCAACCTGTTTGGCGACGGCCTGCGGGACGCCCTGGACCCGCGGCTCAAACTGTAGGCGCGGGAGGCACCAGGTCGATGGCGCAGATCGCGGTGGTTGGCTGCGGGGCAATCGGGGGGCTGGCCGGATTCTACATGGCCCGCGCCGGAGAGCGCGTGCTGTTCGTGGATCGCAACGCGGACCACGCGCGGGCGATCCGCGAACGGGGCCTCGCGGTGAACGGCGTCTACGGACCGATGGCGATCGGGCCGCAGCCCGCCTGCACACCCGACGAAATCAACGAATCGCTGGACGGTCTGGTCTTTCTGGCGTGCAAGTCGCAGGCGACGGAGGAGGCCGTGCGCGGGATCGTGCCCCGCCTCGGAGCTTCGGCGTGCGTCGTCTCCCTGCAGAACGGCATGAACGAAGATGCGATCGCCGCCATTGTGGGACGCGGACGCACGATGGGGGCGCTGCCCGATTACGGCGGGGCCTATCTGGACCCGGGCATCCTGGAGGCGGTACACGAGGGGATCGTCTACGTCGGGGAGTTGGACGGCGTGCTGACGCCGCGCGTGCGGGAGGCCGCGCGCCTGCTCGGCATCGGCCCGAACACCTGCGAGCTGTTGACCGATATCGCCGGCCGGCTCTGGACCAAGCAAGTCTACAACTCGCAAATTCTCGTCTCCGCGCTCGTCGACGATACCATCGTCAACGTCCTTGGCCGCCGTTCTGCGCAGCGGCTGGCCGGCGCGGCGGTGCGCGAGGCGATGCGGGTCTCCGATGCCGCGGGCACCCGCCTGCAGCGCGACGTCTGGTTCGATCCGGCGCTGTACCGGGTGGCCACGGCGGACGATACGGCGCGACTGCTCGCGACCTATGATCGCCTGGTCGAGCATCTCGGCGGCCACCAGCGGAACGACGGCCCGACCGCCTACCGGTATGTGAAGCGGGCCAGCGGGATTCATTGGGACATCGTCTACCGCAAGCGCAAGAGCGAGGCGTTCTACCTCAGCGTCGTCTGCGTGGCGGACCGGTACGGCGCCCAGGTGCCCCTCAACACCCGGATCGTGGACGCGCTCGCCGACGTGGAGGGCGGCCGGCGGACCCTCGGGTGGCACAACATCGAGGAACTGACAGCGTACGCCGAGCAAATCGGCGCCGCCCTGCCGTGACTTCAGGAGGAAGGGAGCGGACGAAGATGCAACCGAAACGCGTGGTTCTCGTCACCGGCGCGGCGCGCGGGCTGGGTTGGGGGATTGCCCGGGCGTTCGGCCGGGCCGGGGTCCGGGTGTGCGTCAACGACATCGACGACGCCGAGCTGGCGCGCTGCACCCAGGACCTCGCCGCCGACGGCGCGGAGTTCGTCCCGCGGGTCTTCGACGTCGCCGATCTTGCCGAGTGGACGCGCGCGGTGGGGGAGATCGTCGACCGGTGGGGCCGCCTGGACGCGGTGGTCCACAACGCGATCTATATGCCGCTGATCGCGTTCGAGGCGACCACGCCGGCGGAGTGGTGGCGGCAGATCAACGTGGGCCTCGGGGGAATGTTCAACGGCGCGCACGCCGCGTGGCGGCAGATGAAGGCGCAGGGCGGTGGCCACATCATCGGGATCGCCAGCGGCTCGAGCATTCGCGGCTACCGCGAGGAGATCGCGTACTGCGCGATCAAGCACGGCGTCGAGGGATTCGTCAAAGCGCTGTCGCTCGAGGCCGGCGCCCACAACATCGCGGTGAACACCATCAGCCCCGGTGCGCGCATCAAGCCGACGCGCCTCACGTGGGCGGAATACGACCGGACGCCGGCCGACGAGCGCGTCGGGTGGACCGATCCGGTCGAACTCGGCAAGGCGTGGGTGTGGCTCGCCGGCCAGCCCCCCTCGCGGTTCAACGGCTACCGCTTCGACGCGGGCCCTCTGGTCCGGACGATCGCCCGTGAGGGCGACGACTTCGAATTTGCCCCGGAGAAAGCGACGTTGTATCCGGATGACTTTCGGGTCCGGCAGCAGTGGTACGGAGAACAGACCCGCCAATGACGGACACCCGAGGAGCTTAATATGGACACCATCTACGACGCGCTGCGTTGGCACGAGGTAGCGATCACCGGCCATGCCGCCGCGCGGCACATCCCTCTGACGTACGGCGAGGCCGGAACGGCGGGGCCCCGGGCGACGCTCATCGCGGGCACGCACGGGGACGAGGGTCCCTGGTCCGCGCTGTCGATCAAGATGCTCTGCCAGAACTCCGCGGCGCGGCTCACCGGACGGCTGCGTGTGATCTTCACCGCCAACGCGCTCGCCGCGGAAGTGGAACGGCGTAACTCGTGGATCGACTCTCCAAACTCGCTCGATCTCGACGCCTTGTTCCCCGGTAATCCCGAGGGCTCGCACAGCGAGCGCCTCGCGGCCACCATCGCTCCGCTGGTGGCGGACAGCGACGTGGTGATCGACATGCACGGCGGCGGCACCTGGTGCGTCAATGCGTTCGTGAAACGGTTCGAGGGCTCGGAGCAACTCGCCGCCGACCTCGGCGCGCCGTTCATCAGCAACGCGCCGAACAAGAAAGGCGGCCTGACGACGTACGCCCGGTCGCTCGGGATCAAGGTGACCAACGTCGAGGTCGGCGGCCGGTCGGGCAAGGAAATGTACTGGACGGAGCGCAACGTTGCCGGCCTCGCGCGCGCGCTCCACAATCTCGGCGTCCTGTCGCTGAACTCTCCGCCGGCGCCGGCCGGCAAGGCGGTGGATGTAGGTCCCACGAAGGCGCTGCGCGCGAAGACCGGCGGTATTTTCGTGCCGACGCTGCGCGAGGACGCGGTCGGCACGATGGTGCCGATGGGCACCGAGCTGGGGCGGATGCTCGACCTGCATACGCTTGCCGAACTGCAGGTCTTTACCGCGCCGTACGAGCAGACGGCGATGATGCTGATGCGTCCGCAGATCTGCACGGTCGAAGGGTCCGCGCTGATCTACGTCCTCGCGGCTCCGGTGTAGATGAGCACCGGAATGACCAGGTGTCCCTGGCGAGTCGCCGCCTCCACCGCCGTGGTGTCTGAGCGGGTGATCTTGGGGAAAATGCACTGAATGAATCGCTGTCCGGTGCCGTGCGGCGCACCCGCGCGGTGACCGGCGCCCGTTCTGCGTGGAGGTGATGCTTCGTGGAACGCAAGGGTCGCACTCGGACCGGCGCGCTGCCGGCGGTTGTCGCCGTCGTGGCGATGGCCGTTGCGGTCCCCGTGGGCGCGCAGAGCACCGGCTTGAAGCCAGTGCGGGATCCACAGAACCGGTTTACCATCAACGTTCCCGCGGCGTGGACCGTTACGACTCAGAGCAAGAATCCGGCCGTCGAAGCGAAGGCTCCCGCGCCGGCCGCGGCTGGCAGCGCGGCGGCGTTGCCTGACAGCCTCGACGTGACCGTGTACGACTGGCGCATCCCGATCAACGCGCACGACTGCATCAGCGAGTCCGATATCGTGCTGCGCTATGCGATTCACACGTGGACGACCGTGCGTGAGAGTTCTGCGACCGTCGGCGGCCAGCCGGCGTACAGCCGAGTCTACAATTGGAAGGCCGGCAACGGCGAGCCCCGCCAAAGCGTCGAGACGTGCGTGACGCACGGCAACCGTGTATTCGTCGCGGTCGGCACGACCGGCAACATCCCGGCAAGGGTCAACGCGACAATGCCGCTCTTGGAGCGCGCGATCGCTACCCTGGAGCCCAACCTTTCGGTGGTGCCGACGCCCCAGCCCACGGCACCGGGCCGCAAGAACTAGAGGTCGAGAGGCGCCCGATCCAGGGCGGGTCACCACGAAACGCCGGCCGTTCGGCCGGCGTTTCGCTTGGTCACGGCTGTCCCGGTGACATAGGTTTTCCTGCGTGTACGCGGTATAGACTTCCGAAGATCGGCGCGGGAGGTGCGGGCGTGAGCGGGACCGCCGTTTCTGACCTGTCGGGGAAGGCGATCATCGTGACGGGAGCCGGCCGTGGGATCGGCCGGGCTGTCGCCAAGGAACTGGCGGGTGCCGGCGCCCGGCTAGTGCTCGTGGCGCGTACGGAGCCGGAGTTGAAGCGCCTCGCCGAAGAACTCGGAGAGGATCGTGCCGCGGTAGTCGCCGGCGACGTGACGGACGGCGCGACCGCGGCCGCGGCGGTCGCGCGCGCGGCGGAGTGGGGTGGAAGCGTCGATGGGCTGGTCAACAACGCCGGCATTGGGTGGTCCGGGCCAATCCACGAGATGCCGCTCGATGCGTGGCGCCGGCTGGTGGACGTGAATCTCACCGGTGTCTTCCTCTTCACGAAGGCCGCGCTGCCTGTAATGCTCCGGCAAGGGCACGGGCACATCATCAATATCGCGTCGGGCGCAGGGCGCCTCGGCATGGCCGGAAGCGCGGCGTACTCGGCGTCCAAGTTTGGATTGATCGGATTCACCGAGGCCGTGGGCCTCGAGGTCCGGAACAGCGGCGTGAAGGTCAGTGCGGTGGAGCCGGGATCGGTCCAGACCTCGTTTTCCGCCGGCATGGCCGCGAGAAGCTGGGCACTGCGGCCGGAAGACGTGGCGGCTGTGGTCCGCGGGCTGCTCGCGAGCGGTCCTAACGTGTGGATCCGGGAGGCGTTTGTGACGCCGCTCCGGGTTCCTAAAGCCTAGCGGCCGGACCGCCTCAGCGGCGCGTCACGCGGGCAGGACATTCGCCGCTCGACGCGAAACGAAAGCGCCCACAATTGCATACCGTACTGGACGGGTGCCCCCGGTTCGCCGGGGGAAAAGGGAAGTCCGGTGCGCGATCGGCGTGCCGTCCGAAAGGACGCCGCCGGCCGCAAGTCCGGCGCGGTCCCGCCACTGTAACGGGGAGCCGTAACCGCGAACGCCACTGGGAAACTGGGAAGGCGCGGTGCGGCGAGGATCCGGAGCCAGGAAACCTGCCCGTCCGGGCGCGTACGGTGACCTTCGGCTGAAAGGCCAGTACGCCACGGCGTCATGCCGCCATGGTCCCCGTGCCCGCACCGGGGCCATTTTTCTTGCTGGCGCGTCCGGGGCGCCGGCTTGACGCCGGGAACGGAGGCACTCGATGATCGCTTCGTCCCGCGCGCGCGGGCGCGCGCGATGCTTGGCGGCGCTCCTAGCCGCGGCCGCTGTCCTCCTCGGGCCGCGAATCCCGCTGCTGGCGCAGTCCGCACCGCCGCCCGGCGGCACGCCGCCCACCTTCGAGTTGCCGGAAGTCGAGGTCGCGGGACGGCGCCCCCAACTGCCGGCAACGACGCCGGCCTCCATCAGCGTGATCACCGCGGAGGAGATCGCCGCGATGGGCGCCCTTACCGTGGCGGACGCGCTGCGCGTGCTGCCGGAGGTGCTCGTGCGCTCCACCGGCGGGCCGGGCTCGCTCACGACGATGAGCATCCGCGGCTCGCCGTCGACGCAGTCCCTCATCTTGCTCGACGGCGTGCCGCTCAACCGGCCCGACCAGGCGAGCGTCGATCTCAGCACGGTGCCGATCCAGCAGGTCGATCACATCGAGGTCCTGCGCGGGCCGTTCTCCGCCATCTACGGCAGCGCCACGATCGGCGGCGTTGTGAATATCGTGACCAGGAGCCGGCCGGAGTCGTCGGCGTCGGCACGCATCGGCTCGTACGGGGAGACGAGCAACGTGCTCTCCATCGGCGGCCAAGCCGGTGCGACGGCCTATCTCGTCCAGGGGATTCAGACCGGCAGCACCGGCTTCGCTCCGGACACCGACTACAGCAACGCCACGGTTAGGGCGAAGCTCCGGTGGGACGCCGGCGGCGGCGTCCTCACGCTGACCGGCGACCGGCTCTACCACGTGACGGGTTCCCCCGGCCCGGTGCCGTTTCAGGATCCGTTCGCGCGGCTGTGGGAGGGACGGACGCTGCTCGACCTGTCCTGGCGCACCGGCCGGGCCGACGGCCCCGGGACATTGCTCCGCGTCTACCGCACCCACGACGACGTCAACTTTCTGAGCCCGGCGATCGCGTTCCAGTCGGACGACATCGCCGACTTCTGGGGCATGCAGGCTCAGATCAGCCTGGACGCCGGCGGCGGGAATCTAGTGACGCTCGGCGCGGACTATCAGAACGAGGCCATCTTCCACACCGACAATTCGGGCGTGGTCTTCCCCAACCAGGGCAGCGATCTCGGACTCTACGCGCAGTACGACTGGCGCGTAACACCCGCGGTGCTCGTGTCGCTCGGCGTGCGGCAGGACGCGTTCACGCTCCCGGCCGGGGAGACCAATCTCTACGGGACGCAGATCGACCCGCGTGGCGGCGTCGTCGTCCTGCTGAGCGACCGCCTGCTGTTCCGTGCCGCAGCCGGGCGGACGTACCGCGCGCCGACCTTCGACGAACTGGCGCCGGGCCTCTTCGGCAACCCGAACCTCCAGGCGGAGAGCGCGTGGTCTTACGATGCGAGCCTCGAGTATGCGCTCGCGGCGGGGCTCACGCTCCAGGTCGACGGCTTCTACAAAGACGCCACGAACCTCATCACGTCCCCTCCGCCGCTGTTCATCCCGGTCAACATCGGGCACGCGATCATCTCGGGCGGCTCGATCGAGTTGGCCGGCCGCCTTGCACCGCGGTGGTTCGTCCGGGCCAACTACACCAGCCAGCGGGCTCGCGACGTCGCGACCGATCTCGACATGATCTACGTGCCGCGGTCGATGGCCAATCTCGAGATCGCCTACCGGCCGGCGGACGGCGTGACGATCGCCCTGATCGTCGGATACTCGGGGGAGACCTTCGCCGACGCCGCCAATACCTTCGTGTTGCCGGGCTACTGGTTGACCTCGGTGACGGCGACGTGGCCGCTCGGCGGCGGGTACAGCGTGCTGGGCGGCGTTGCCAACGTCTTCGACGTGCACTACCAAGACGCGCAGGGGTTCGCCGAGCCCGGAAGGAGACTGTTTGTGACAATGGGTAGGTCGTTCTGATCGCGCGCCGTCGCGCCGCGTCTCTTATCGTCTGCGCGGGCCTCGCGGCGGCGGCGGCCTGGGCGTTCCGGGTCCCGGTGCGTCTTTCGCAGGTGCCGATCGGAGGCGCCGGCTCCGTCAGTGCCTCTAAGGCCGCACCCTCGGCCGCGGTGCCCCCCACGCCGCACTCCGGTCCAACCGCAGCCGACGAAGGCGCGATCGCCCTGGCCTTCGGCGTACCCGCGGCCGTCCCGCAGACGGCAGACCGCCTGCCTCGCTCGGACCGGCGTCCTACCCGCACACCGCGGTCGACACTGAAGGCGCCGGCCGCGCCACACGCAACTCGGCGCGCCGATGCCGCGTCCCGCGCGACCACAGTTCCAGTGCCCGCGCGACACCCCGTGTCTCCTGCGCCGCCATCGGCGACGGCTATCGCGGGGCGGGCGTCTTCGACTGGGGACGGGAGCGCCGCGTCCGGCGCGAGTGCCGCCTCGGGTGGACCGGGCTTCTCAGATGCCTCCGCCCCGTTGGCGGGGGCCGGGTCGGCGGCCGCGGGATCTTCGGCCGGACCCGGTACGGGCGCGCCAGATGCATCGAGCGTGCCGCCTGCGCCGCCCGCGCGCGCGCCGGTCTTGGTCCCGCCGAGGGTCATCGCCACGGCCGGCACGGCGTATCCCGGTGATGCATTCCGCCTCACCGTGCGGCGCCAGGATCTTGGCACGGCCGCCGTCGTTGAGGGCAGTGAGGGCGTCGTGGCGATTCGCGCGTTTGTGCTGACGACGGGCGCCGTGCAGGGCGTTGAGGTCACGGCGTCCTCCGGGTCGGAGGCGCTCGACCGCGCCGCCGTGGACGCGGTGCGCGCGTGGCGCTTTGCGCCGGCGACGCGCGACGGCGCGCCGATAGACGCCTATGTGACCCTGCGGATCCGCTACGTGGTGCGCTGAGTCGCGGTGAGGCCGCCGCGGCGCCGCTCTGCTGCGTGGGCCGCGTCGTGGAGTCCGAAGAGGGCGAGCGAATATCCGAGATCGCTCAGCAGCGTGTTGCCGAAGAACGGAATCCCGGCGATGAACGAGGCGAGGAGTCCGGCCGGCGTGTGCCGGTAGAGCGGTCCGGTCCATTCGCCCGCGTTGGTGATCAAGTAGAAGACCACGGCGGCTGCGAGTGCGGCGCCGGCGACCCGGCCGGCCGACCGGCGGCGCAGCGCCGTCCGGCCGAGGATGACAATCACTACGTAGGCCGCATAGACCCAGACCATGCCCGCGCCGTAGAAGCCGAGCACCGCATCGGACAGCGCGACGGCGGCAAGCGGCACGATGAACGCCCACGCACCCGGGAGCACCGCGCCGCCGAACAGCGCCAGCGCATCCATCGGTTGGAAGTTGTACGGGTGGGGAACAAGCCGGAGCAGCGCCGCGGCCGCGATGAGCGCGTACGGCAGGGTGCCGAACCAGACGGGTCTGTCCGCGGAGGGAGCCGATCTCACCGCATCATCACCGGCTGGGGGGTTCTGGTGTAGGCGGCGTGAATCCTTTGCCCCAATGACGCACGGCGTCCGCTCCGCGCGCGTCCTCATGATCCAGGGCACCGCATCGCACGCAGGCAAGAGCACGCTCGCGGCGGCGCTGTGCCGTCTCTTCGCGCGCGACGGGTGGAGCGTCGCGCCGTTCAAGGCGCAAAACATCTCGCTCAACGCCGCGGTGACGCGCGACGGCGGCGAGATCGGCGTGGCGCAGGCCGTCCAGGCGCGGGCGGCCGGTGTTGAGCCGGCCGTAGAAATGAATCCCGTACTCGTGAAGCCCGCGCCGGCCGGCCGCACCCAAACGGTGCTGCTCGGCCGCGCGGCGGCGGTCCCGCCCACGCGCGCGGAGCAGTGGCGCGCGATTACGCGGTCCCTCGGCCGCCTGCGCGCGGCGCATGACGTGGTGGTCATCGAGGGCGCCGGCTCCCCGGCAGAGGTCAATCTGCGCGCCTCCGATCTGACGAACATGCGGCTTGCGCGCCATGCCGGCGCGCCGGTGCTGATCGCGGGCGATATCGATCGTGGCGGGGTCTTTGCGGCGCTCGCCGGCACGATGGCGCTCTTTGATCGGGCCGACCGCCGCCTGGTCCGCGGCTTTGTGATCAACAAGTTTCGCGGCGACGCGAAGACGCTGCGGCCGGCGCTCCGCGATCTGGAAGTCCGCACGCGCCGCCCCGTCCTCGGCGTCGTTCCCTACGCGCCGGCGTGGCGCCTGCCGGAAGAAGACGCGGTGGCGTTGGATCATCCCCGCGCGCCGTCCGGTCCCGGCCAGGACATCGCGGACGCGCGGTGGCTCGAGATCGCGGTCGTGCAGCTGCCGTACATCTCGAACTTCGACGAGTTCGACGCGCTGGAGCAAGAGGCCGGGGTGCGCGTGCGGTACGTGCGCCCCGGCGATCGCCTCGGATCTCCCGACCTCGTGATTCTCCCGGGGAGCAAGTCGACCGCCGCCGACCTCGCGGTGCTGCGGCAGTCCGGCCTTGCCGGCGGCGTGCGGGAGGCGGCGGCCGCGGGCATCCCGGTGCTCGGGATCTGCGGCGGCTACCAAATGTTGGGCCGCCGGATCGAGGATCCGCGCGGCGTAGAGTCCGACCGCGCAACCGTTGACGGGCTCGGCCTTCTGCCGCACGTCACCACCTTTGCGCCGGGGAAGCGCACGGCGCAGGTGCGGGTTCGTCTCGGCGGCGCGCCGCCCCACCGAGGAGGCCTCGCGGGATCGTGGCCGGACCTCGAAGCGCCGGGCTACGAGATCCACATGGGCCGCAGC
>DATEGA010000177.1:0-14678 GCA_035280345.1 bacterium
GATCTCTTTCCCGTGCGCCTTTGGCAGCGGCTCGTCACCCGGCGGTACCGCGTTGCGAGCGTGGCGCACCTTGACTATGGCGATCCGGCCGGCCTGCGGCTGCTGCGAGAGGCGATCGCCGGACACGTGAAGGCGGCGCGCGGGACATCGTGCGATGCGGATCAGATCGTCGTCGTTGCCGGCGCGCAGCAAGGCCTCGACCTCGTCTGCCGCGTCCTGCTGGATCCGGCCGAGCCGGCGTGGCTCGAGGAGCCCGGGTATCCGGGCGCACGGAGCGCGCTCGTGGGCGCCGGGGCGCAGATCATTCCGGTGCGGGTCGACGCGGAGGGGCTGGATGTCGGCGCGGGGGCGCGGCGCGGGGCCCGCGCGCGTCTCGCCTACGTGACGCCGTCGCATCAATATCCATCGGGCGTGCCGATGAGCCTGCGGCGGCGCCTCGCGCTCTTACGATGGGCGGACGCGGCGAACGCCTGGATCGTCGAGGACGACTACGACAGCGAATTCCGCTACGGCACGCGGCCGGTGCCGTGTCTGCACGGCCTCGACGCGCGGAGCCGCGTGATCTACATTGGGAGTTTCAGCAAAACGCTTTTTCCGGCGCTCCGCCTCGGCTTCCTGATCGTTCCCGCCGCGATTCACGGACGCCTGGTCGACGCGCGACGGGCCGCGGATCAGCATCCGCCGATTCTGGACCAGGCGGTGCTCGCCGACTTCATTCTGGAGGGCCATTTCGGCCGGCATCTCCGGCGGATGCGGACGGCCTATCGCGAGCGTCTTGACGCGATGGCCTCGGGGCTGCGCCGGCACTGCGGCGGAGCCGTCCGGTTGCGGCCGGTGCGCACTGGGTTGCACGCGGTGGCGGACCTCGAAGGAGCGGGTGCCGTCCGGGTGGCACGCGAAGCAGGATTGCGCGGCGTCGAGGTCACGCCGATCGCGGCGTATTATGCGCGGCCGGGGGCGGCGTCCAACAGCCTCGTGCTGGGATTTGCCGCGGTGCGCCCCGACGTACTGCGCGCGGGCGCCCAGCGCCTCGCGGCGGCGATCCGCGCGGCCCGGTCAGCTCATCCGTAGCCGGTAATCGAGTCTGCCGTCGGCCTCGTCGGTCGTGCTGTCGATCCTGGCCATGAGGACGCCGGGCTCGGCGGACCACAGGTGCGGTAGGATCAACGGAATGTCGGAGACGACCGGCAGGCGCGTGACCTCCGCGATCGGCACCCAGCGCAGCTCACCCTCGTCGTCCGCGATGGGACCGGCCGCGCCCGCCGGACGGTCCGCCACGAACGTGAAGAGGAGCCACTGTGTGCCGGTGGCGCGGGCGTTCACCGTCACGATCGCCCGCAGGCGGGCATGCGGAAGGTCGAGGCCGGTCTCCTCGCGGACCTCCCGCAGGCAGCCGTCGTAGGGATCCTCGTTCGGCTCGACCTTGCCGCCCGGGGCGTTGAAGAGCCCTTTGTTGGTTCCCCGCCGCTTCTGCTGCAGCAGCACCCGGTCGCCGTCTCGAATGAAGCAGAGCGTGCGGACCTGTATGTTCCGCGTCTTCGCCTCGCTCGCGTCAGCACCCCCGGCCCGGTGTCATGCTGCTTCAATCGGATGGTTGCGCATCGGAAACGCGCGGACCCGGGCCGCGGCCGGTCCGGGTCCGATTGTACCGGCTTCCGCGGTCCGGCGCTACCGCGACGCCTTGAGGCGGTTGACGTGTTCTTGCGCCCAACCCTGGAACACCGCGTCGTAGAAGCTGCCGTGGATGTTGAGCGCCGCTTGGAACTCGCTCAAGGCCTCGGCCTTCCGGCCCTGACGTTCGTAGACCCGGCCGAGGGTGATGTGGTACAGCGCGTACTTCGGATCGAGCTGGATCGCATTTTTCAACTGCGTGACGGCGTCCGCATCATGGTTGAAGAGCGCCAGCGCCGCGCCGTACCGCCAGTGCAGATCAGCCTGCAGCGGCGAGGCGTCGACGGCCGACTTGATGTTGCCCAAGGTAAGCGCGCTCGCCGGCTGCCACTGAAATGTGGTGTCGTTTTGAACCTGGTTGTTCATCAGCACCTGGAAGTGCCAAGTCCCCGTCTGTGATTCGAGATCGGTCCCTAGAATATAGAGCGGCGCGGCAAACTGGAACGACTGCCACGGCTTGGTGTCGCGCCGCTTAGGGGTGCGCGCCTCGACCGAGTAGGCCACGCCGGTCGGATCGACGAGCCGTAGCAGCACAGGCGTGTTCGCCGGCGCGGATGTCACTTTCACGATGCCGTACGGGACATCGGTCGTGACGAACGCTGTCCCGGGATCCAGCGGGGTGACGTCGCCCTGGCCGAAGACGCTCGTTTGCTTCACCCCATGAGCGAGCACCACGCTGCCGACCTTTATCTCGGTCGTCTGCTGGCCCGCCGTCTGCTGGCCGGCCGCCGGGAAGACGATCCAACCCACGGCCACCGCAGCCGCCGTCGCGGCCGCTAGAAGAATCTGAACTCCGCTGTGTCGCACGATCTGGTCACCTCCGAACACCGGGCGGGATCCAGTCGATGGCCCGCGCCCAACAGGGAAACGTCCAGGTAATCGAGCAGGTTCCTACCTCAGCCCTTTTCCCCTTATTGAGGCGCCTTGATGCCTGCGCAAGCGAAACGGCCACCCCCGCCCGGTGGCCGCTTCGTGCCCAACGGCGACGCGTCAGAAATTGATGACGATCGTCGCGGAGACGGTCGGGACCGCCGGCGCCGGGACCATCAGCACAAGCGCGGAGCGCGGCCTGTCCTCGTCCTCTTCGTCTTCCTCCCGCAACCTGATGAGCTGGATGGTGTTCATCGGAATCATCGCGCTTCGTGCGTCCCGCGGAATCGGCACCAGGAACAGGATTTGGTTCCACGCCATGCGCCCCTCCAAACTGCCGAGGCGCTCCGCTTCGTGCCGGTGAAGCCGAACCGCTGGGTCGAGGAAGGCCAAATACGCGCCCCGGTCGTTTCGGAAGACCGCCAGCGTGTAGCACCGTTTGGCCGGCACGACGACCCGTCCGACCGCGATCGGCCGGTGAGGACAGTACGGGTTGCCTTCCGCGTATTCGGTGATGCGGCGGTGCCCGTCGTCTTTGCCGTCGGCGCGCACCCAGACCGGCGCAAGCAGCGGCAGCGCGAGCGCGGCGGCCAGCAGCAGCAGCGGAAGCCGGGAGTGTCTCAGTTGTCTCACCTCGGCGCGGTCAGCGAACGAGTAAATGGCCGGTGGCCCACAGTACGACACCGATCACAAGGAGCAGTCCCAGGATCATCACGGCACCCACCTCTCTCGAACGCCATTAGTCTAGATCGATCGCTTTGACCATGCCCCGCCGGGGTGCGTGGCGGACGGGCGAGGTGCGCAGCTACTCGATTGAGCGCGAATCGATCGAGCGGGGCGGTGCCGGGCCGCGAGGAAAGATGACGACGGGGCCGCCCTTGCGGGCGGACCCGTCAGGCCGGGCCGGTCGCGCCGGTGCTCGTACATCCGGCCGCGGAAGACGCGGCCCTCGGCGACCGGCAGGTCCGGCGGGACTCCTCCTGCGGTCCGTCCAACTATTGTGCCACCGACGGTTGCGACGGAGGGGGGTCATGCCGAGCCACTTTACGTCCGCGAAGGAGCTGCACGGGAGAGAAATCGCGAAGGGCGTGATGATGAAACCGCTGCCCGGCAAGAACGTGATGCTGAGCCACGTCGAGTTGCAGGAAGGCAGCGAGGTGCCGACTCACAGTCACCCGCACGAGCAGGGCGGCATGGTCGTCGAGGGCCGCTTCGAGATGTGGATCGGGGATGAGCGCAAGGTCCTGCAACCGGGTGATATGTACATGATCGCGGGCGGCGTGCCGCACGGCGGCCGGCCGGTGGGCGGCCGCGCGGTCGTCATCGATGTCTTCCACCCGCTGCGTGAAGAGTATCTGAAGCCATGAGCGTTCGCTAGTGCGGAAGATCGCCATCGAGCTCGACGGCGTTCGGGCGGAGGGGGAGCTCTGGGACGATCGGGCGCCTCGGACCGTCGCGGCGCTGCTGCCGCATCTTCCGATCGCGGACCGGACGATCCACGTGCGCTGGTCCGGCGCCGCGTGGCGCACAGAGAAGAATTACCCGCTCGGCGTCGGCGCAATCGAGAACCGCGCGACGCGGCTCGAACTGGGCGACATCATCTACTACGACGATCCCAGGCTTCAGCTCTTCAAGATCGCCTTCGCGTACGGGCAAAGTCATTGGCGGGACGCCAAGGGCGACGTCCCCGTCGCCCGGATCGGCAAGGTGACGGAGAACCTCGACGCTTTCATCCGGGCGTCGGAAGCCGTGTTGTTCCGGGGACCCAAGGTGATCGCGGTCCGGCTGGCCTAAGGGCCGGGGACGGGAAGTGGGGGAGGCTGGCATGAGGCGTCGCATCGCGTCGATCTCTCGACGAGACCTTCTCAAAACGGCGGCGGCCGCCGGGCTCGGCGGGGCGCTCGCACACGGCGCCGGTCCGCTCGCGTGGGCGGCCGGGGCCCCGGCCCCGAAGCGCGGCGGAACCCTGCGCGTGGCCTGGATTGCGAACGCCCACACCTTTGACCCCCATTACTCCGTCGAATTCTCCGAACGCCACGTCATGTACGCCGTTTACAACACGCTGGTGGCGGTCAACGCTTCGTTCGAGATCGTGCCGGAACTGGCCCGTTCGTGGAAGATCGAGCCCAACGGGAAGGTCATCACCTTCGAGCTGCAACCCGGCGTCCGGTTCCACGACGGCACCGCGTGCGACGCGGCGGCCGTGAAGTGGAACATCGACTTCATGTTGGATCCGGCCAACAACTCACCGCAGCGGCGGCAGATCGAGCCGTTTGTAGCCGGGGCCGAGGCGCCGGGCCCTACGACCGTCGTCGTGCGGCTCAAGCAGGTGTATCCGGGGCTGCTCGCCGCGCTTGCGGAGCGGCCCGGGTTCATCGTGTCGCCGGCCGCCTGGCAGAAATCCGGGAAGGACCTCGGCCGCCGTCCCGTCGGTTCGGGGCCGTTCGAATTCGCGGAATGGGTCTCGGACGACCACGTCACGCTCAAGCGTTTCACCGGCTACTGGGACAAGGGCAAGCCCTACCTCGACGGGATCGTCTACCGCATCATTCCGGATCCCGCGGTACGGGGCACCATGGTCCGGACGGGCGAGGTCGACATCGCCACCGCGCCGGATCCGCGGGACATCCCGGGGCTGGAGCACGCCCCGGGCGTGAAGGTGATCACGCAGAATCCGTCCGGACACTGGTGGGCGACGCAATGGCGGGTCGACCGGCCGCCGTTCAACAACAAGCCGCTGCGGCAGGCGATCGCCTACGGCGTCGACCGGGAGGAGTTCGTCAAGGTCATGCTCGGCGGGCGCGGCACGGTCGCGAAAGGACCGACGCCGGCCAACGTGTGGTGGTACAACGAGGGCGTCAAGGGCTACACGTACGACCCGACCAAGGCCAAGAGTCTCCTGGCTGAGGCGGGACACGCGAGCGGGTTCTCCACGGAGTTCGCGGTCGAAAATGAGCCGCTCAACTTACAGTTCGCCCAGCTGCTGCAACAGCAACTCAAAAAGATCGGCGTGAACATCACGATCAACCCGGTGAACCCGACGGATATCTACAGCATGTACCTCGCCGCTCGGATTAACTGGGGCCGGACCGACTGGACGCTGCGCGGTGACCCGGATGGGCTGCTGCGGATCCTGTTCTATACCGGCAACTATGCCAACACGACGAGCTACTCCGGGGTCGACCGGCTTCTGCGGGACGCCGGCGCCACGTACGACCGCCGGGTCAGGAAGCCGGTGTACGGCGAGATCGAGCAGACCTTGATCAACGATGTGCCCTATATCTGGTTTTTCTACGCCCCGGATTACGCGCCGGCGCGGACCACTGTTCAGAATTACGTGTGGATTCCGGACTCCGTGCCCCGCTACCGCGACGTCTGGCTGGCGAAATAGCGCCTCACGGCGCCGCGCGGCGCGCCTGCTCGATCCGCGCGACGGCGGCGGCAGGATCGGCCACCTCGACGATCAACGCGTCGTAGCGATCGTTCGCCAATTCGATCACGATGGCACGCTGCGGATGCGTTACATCCCAGAACGTTCTTCGGCCGCGTCCGTAGTACGTTCCGGCCTTGATCATTCCGGGAATGTACGTGCCAGGCCAGCGAATCTCACCGCCCCAGCCGAGCGACACACCGGGATCGGCGCGAACGCCGGTGATATGCGCAAGCCGAACGGTCAGGCGGCTCTTGAGCGTCCAGAGCTTGTGGAGGCCTAGAACCTCGAATGTCACCCCGTCCGGTGTTACGGCGATGTCGACCATCTGCGGCATTGATGCGGCGTAGCGCGTCACGTCACCTGCGATGAGCCTCAACGCGAAGGCGTGGCTCGGTCTGGGCTTCGTCGCCGCCCTGATGGCCCTCGTCTTGTCTCTCTCTGCCGGCACGCTGCGGTACTGGCAGGGATGGGGGTTTCTTGCCGTCTTCTTCGGCGCGTCGCTCCTCATCACACTCGATCTCATGAAGACCGACCCGGCCCTGCTCGCGCGCCGGGTGCGCGGGGGGCCGACCGCGGAACGGGAGCCGGCCCAGCGGGTGGCGATGTTCTTCGCGTCGGCGGGATTTCTCGCGCTGCTGGTCGTGCCTGGCCTCGATCACCGCTTCGGATGGTCCTTCGTGGCGGCCCCGGTCGTCGTCGCCGGTGACGTCTTGACGGCCGTCGGCTTCTACGCCGTGTATCGCGTGTTCAAGGCGAACCCGTACGCGTCGTCGACCGTGGAGGTAGCGGGCGGTCAGACTGTCGTGACCACCGGGCCGTACGCGGTCGTCCGCCATCCGATGTACGCCGGCAGCATGCTGTACCTGCTCGGAATGCCGCTCGCCCTCGGCTCATACTGGGGGCTGTGCGCCCTGGCGGCCATGATGCCATTTCTCATCTGGCGCCTCTTCGACGAGGAGCGGTTGCTCTTGGCGAAGCTTCAGGGTTACGCCGAGTACAGGACGAGGGTACGCTGGCGCCTTGTGCCCGGGCTCTTCTAGAATCCAAGACGTGAGAGACGAACAGCCCGTTTTAGCCGCCGCGCTTCGCCACTCCATCGGGGCCGGTGCGGTCTTTCTGCTCTTTTTGGGTCTCGTCATGTTCCTTCCGGCAGGCGACATCCGGTGGGCGAAAGGGTGGCTCATGATCGTGGTGTTTGTCGCCCTGACCGTTCCGAGCGTGGTGTACATGTGGCGCGCCAACCCACAAATCTTCCCCGCTCGAAGCCGGATCCACGAAGGGACGAAGGGTTGGGATAAGGCGTTGTTGATCGTGCTCCTTCCCTTGCTGTTGGCGATCTACCCGGTAGCGGCGCTCGACGACGGCCGATTCCATTGGTCACGTGTCCCTGTTTGGCTCGTCGTTGTAGGGTACGTCCTCTTCATCGGTAGTTGGTGGTTGATCATGTGGGTGGAGAAGGTCAATAGGTTTGCCGAGCCCGGGGTGCGGGTCCATGCCGGGCAGCACGTCATCGACTCCGGCCCGTATGCGATCGTGCGACATCCCATGTACATGGCCACGGTGCCGTTCGCTGTTGGGACTGCGCTGGCCTTAGGATCGTACTGGGCTCTCGTCCCGGCGGCCCTCGTGATCCCAGTCCTCGTGGCGCGGACGGTGATGGAGGACCGCACACTTCGCGAGGAACTGACCGGGTACAAGGCGTACGCCGGCCGGGTTCGCTACCGGCTGTTTCCTGGAGTCTGGTAGCGAGCGGGCGCCTAGATCGTCCGTGGCGTCGGCGGCGTGCGGCCGCGAAGCAGCGATAGCCCCGTCGCCATAAGACAGAGCAGGATCGTCGCGATGTACACCGCCTGAATTCCTGGGATCAGGACATCCGGGGAGATGCCGTTTCCACCGGCGCCCGGGACGCCCCCGGCGGCCGCCGCCCCGCCCAAGCGCGACTGCAAGATTGTCGCCGCGAGCGTCAAGCCGGCGATCATGCCCGTGCTGCGCATCATCGCGAGCACGCCGCCGGCGACGCCCTGCTTGTCACGCGGCGCGCTGTTCATGATGACCGCGTCGTTCGGTGCGATGAACAGCCCCATCCCGAAATCCATCACGACCATGGCCAGGGCGAGCGACCAGTACCCGTGCGCCGGTGAGACCATCGTGAACAAGCCGCCGCCGATCGTGGCGATCGCCACCCCGAGCGGGGCGAGCACATGCGAGCCGACCCGGTCCGAGAGCGGACCGCCGAGGAGTGAGCCCGCGGCGAGCGCCGCCGGCATCGGCGTCATCGCGATGCCGACCGCGCCGAGCGAGTAGTGCAGCACCTGTTGCAGGTAGAACGGGATCACGAACGCGACGGTAAACGATGCCGCGTAGGCACATACCTTCGCGGCGTTGGCGCCCGCAAACGCACGGCTGTGGAAGAGTGAAAGGTCGAGCATCGGCGGCCGCACCCGGCGCTCGATCGCGAGAAAGACGGCCAGCAGCACGGCGCCTGCGGCGATGAGTTCATCCACCGCGCCGGCTTTCCACCCAAGCACCGGGCCGAGGCTCGCGCCGAGCAGCAGCGTCCCGAGCCCCAGTCCGAACGTCACCGCTCCGGCGACGTCGAACCGCTGTCCTTGCCCGCGCCCCTCGAGCGCAGGAAGCGATCGGCGCGCGAGCAGCATCGCTCCGATCGCGACCGGCACGTTGATGTAAAACATCATCCGCCACGAGAACGCCTGGATCAGCAGCCCGCCCACGACGGGACCGACGACGAGGGCCACCGAGACCGCGGTCTCCAGCAGCGCGAGCGCGGTCCCCATTCGCGCGGCGCCGACCGTGAGGGAGAGGATCGCGACGCTGTTCGCGACGAGCATCGCCGAGCCGACCGCCTGCAGCACCCGAAACGCGATCAGCGGCTCGATGCCGGGCGCCGCCCCGCAGAGGACCGAGCCCGCGAGAAACACCGCGAACCCCGAGACATAAATGCGCTTGTGGCCGACCATGTCGGAGACGCGGCCGAAAATCGCGACGAGGCTGGCCGCCGTCAGGAGGTACGCGACGCCGACCCATTGGACGAGCGAGACCGGCACGCGGAACGTCGCGGTAAACGTGGGGTAGGCCACGGTGACGATGCTGCCGTCGAGGGCGCCCATGAAGGTGCCGAAGCAGACCGTCGCGATCACGGGCCACCGGAGCGCAGCGGGCGCCGCGTCGCGCGGGCGCGCTTGGGGTGGCGGCACCGGCTATGCGGGGGGCCGGTTGGTTTCGATGAGCCGGCGGACGACCGCGGCGAGCCGCGCCGCGAGGTTGGCCCGGGTCACGGGATCCGTAAGCGCCGGGCTCAGTAGATCGGTTGCGTCTGGGAGGGCATCCGCGAGTGCTTGGCTCGCGGACGCGCTGGACATCGGGACGAGGGCGTCGCCGAGCGTGAGGCGCAGGGTGGCGCTGACCGGTGAGGCCCGGCCGCCGGCGGCCTGCACGAGGCCGGCTACCGCGCCGATCGCGTGTTTGGCGTCGAGCTGGCTCACGGGCTCGTCCGGGCGGAACGACAGCGAATCGTGGGCGCCGGGCCAGACCTCCGTCACCGCCAACAGCTGTGTGGCGAAGAACGCCGGGTGTCCAAGCGGCACGTCGTCGTACCAGTAGAGCGGCACGCCTTGGTCGAGCGCCAGGACTTGCAGTTGCCGGACGAGCCGCGGGTCGTTGTGGACTTCCAGCGGCGTGCGCCCCGTGCGCAGGCACACCGCCGCGAGGACCGCCGCGGCCTCGCCGACCGCCCACTCCACGGGGTGCAGGCGGTAGGCCCCGTTCGTCAGGTGCGTTGTGCCGATGTTTTTGGCGGCGGCCAGCAGGTTGACCGTCCGCTGCGGGATCAGCGCCCCGAGCGGGATCTGAAACGGCCGGGTCGGCAGGTTCACGGTGTTCACGCTGCAGCCGTGCAGATCGATCGGGTACAGGCCCACGCCGGCCGACGCGGCGGCGAGCGCGGCGCGCGCGCCGGGCTGCGTGGCGGCGGCGATGTCTTGCTCGCGGATCAGGACGAGCGCTCTGAGACGCCGGCCCTCGCGGATGTACGGCATCTGCGAGACGCCGTCCACGCTGCCCATCACATCCGGCCGGGGCCGCAGCTCCGGGTAGCCCGTGCCGCCGTCGTCGCGGGGGGCTTCGGTCTGCAGCCAGTACAAGAACCCCAGGCTCAAGTTACGCGCGTCGCGCAGGATCTGGGCGAGCTCGACCGCCGTCTTGTCGATCGGCGCCGGGCCGCGGTAGTCGTTGCTCGTCCAGTTGATGATGCTGACGTCGTTCGGAATCCGCGAATCTTCGAAGTTGCTCGCGTCGAGCGCACGGCGGTACGTCCAGAACGCGCCGTGGGTCCCTTCCGCTTTCCCGAACATCTGGTAGACAGGCGCGACCGGGTCGGCGGTTTTGTAGGTGAACGAGTAGGGCTGTGCGGTCCTGTTGGTGTCGTAGCCGTCCGGTTTCTGGATGGTGTTGGTTTCACCGGGCCGCCACTCGACGGCGAACGGGAACGTGAGAAACTGCAGGCACGCGCGATCGGCCGTCGCGGGCGCGGACGGCTCGCCGGTCTCGGCCTGGGACTCCGCGCCGATCGCGTACGATGTCGCGGTGAGCGGCAGGAGGTCGCCGAGATCGGTCGCGTCGAGCACGAACCGCGCCCGGAACCGGATCAGGGCGCCGCTTTCGCTCTGCCGGGTGAGCACCGAGCGTACCTGGCCGCTGAAGACCTCCGCGGCGATCGCGCGGGTGTGATAGAAGACCTGCAGCATCCCGCTATTGTGCACCGGCGCCATCATCGCCTCGAGTACCACCGCCGCCGCGCGCGGTTCGAACGAGAGCGAACTGACCCAGGCGTTGCCGGGGTTGAGCGGGCCGCCGAATTGCGCCGAGGGCGAGAGCCGGTACGCGCTGCGGTAGTAGGCGCGGATGCCGTTGCGCAGTTCGTAGTACGCCGCGGTGCCGCCGAAGGTCTCGATGTACTGGTGCTCGTCGAACGCCGAGACGCCCTGCGTCGTGACCTGCCCGCCGGGCCACGACGCTTCCTCGGTCAGGCAGACGCGCAGCCCGAGGTGGGCCGCCCGCAGCGCCGCGGCGATGCCGCCGAGGCCGGCGCCGCAGACGAGCACGTCACACGCGATCTCGGTAATGCGGTCGGCCGATTGCATTCCGGGATCCGGGCCGGGCTACGAGATGTTCAGGGAGATCGACTTGACCTCCGTGTACTCGTGCATGCCGTGCCGCCCGCCTTCGCGGCCGAGACCGCTCTCCTTCACGCCGCCGAACGGAATCTCGTGAGTGTAGCCGGTCGCGTCGTTGACGCAGACCAGGCCGTACTCGAGCGCCTCACTGACGCGCACCACCCGCGCGAGGTCGCGCGACGAGAGATACGCGGCGAGGCCGAAGGTCGTGTGGTTGGCGCGCGCGATGACTTCCGCCTCGGTGTCGAACGGCAGGATCGGCGCGACCGGGCCGAACGTCTCGTCCTTCGCGACGCGCATCTCCTCGCGGACGTCGGTGAGGACCGTCGGCGCGTAGAAGTAGCCCCGCCCGAACGCCCCGTCGGTGAGCCGCCGCCCGCCGGTGAGCGGCTTGGCGCCCGCGCCGATGGCTTCCGTGACCATCGCCTCGACCTTCTCCAGCGTCTCGGGATTGATGAGCGGCCCGACCTGCACCCCCGGCTCCGTTCCGGGGCCGACCTTGATCGCCTTCACCGCATCCACGAACTTCGCGAGGAAGCGGTCGGCGATGCTGCGCTGTACGTAGAGCCGGTTCGCGCAGATGCACGACTGCCCGCCCACGCGGAAGTACTTGATCGCGACCGCGTTCTGCACTGCGCGGTCGAGGTCGGCGTCTTCGAAGACGATGAACGGGGCGTTGCCGCCGAGTTCGAACGTGAGCCGCTTTAGTTGGTCGGCGGCGCCGCGCATGAGCGTTTTGCCGACCTCGGTCGAACCCGTAAACGCGATCTTCCGCACCCGGTGGTCGGAGAGAAACACGTCCGCGATCGGTGCCGCGCGCCGGCCGACCACGACGTTGAAGACCCCCGGCGGCAGGCCCGCCTCTTCGAAGGCGCGGGCGATCTCGATCGCCGTGAGCGGCGTCTCCTTCGCCGGTTTCAGCACGACGGTGCACCCGGCGGCGAGCGCCGGGGCGATCTTCCGCAACACCATCGTGGCCGGAAAGTTCCATGGGGTGATCGCCCCCACGACCCCGATCGGCTGGCGGACGACCCACAGCCGCTTGTGCGGCACGGGCGGCGGCACGATCTCGCCGTAGACTCGGCGGGCCTCCTCCGCGAACCACGGCAGGTATTGAACCGCAAACGACACCTCGCCGCGCGCTTCCGCAACCGGCTTGCCGTTCTCCTCGGTCACGAGGCGCGCCAGCGCATCCAGCCGGCTCGTGAGAATGTCGCGGGCCTTCAACAAAATGGCGCCGCGCTCGAGCGCGGTCTTGGCGGCCCACGCGGGGAACGCCCGGGCGGCCGCGTCGACGGCGGCGCGCGCCTCATCCGCGCTGCCGTCGGCCACGGTGGCGATCGGTTCGGCCGTGGCGGGGTTCATGACCTCGAACCCTCCGCGTCCGTTGCCGTTCACCCAACGTCCGTCGATGAACAGCGGATACTCCTTGACGGCCATCTCTACGCCTCCTTGCCGTTCCCGCCGCCGCGCCCGCCATGGTAGAAACCGTCGCGGCCGGGCAGGGTGTCCGGACCATTGTCTGCGGGTCCGAGCGCTTCCTGCTGCACCGCCGTCACCGGGTGTATCACGCCGCGAGCGCCCATGCAGTCGACGCGGGGGTCGGCGTCGCGCTCGGAGAAGCGTCCCGTGATGTCCGCGCAGCCTCCGTGGGCCGACCGGCGCCCGCTACCATGAAATCAGAATCCCCCCCTTCCGTCTGGTACCAGGGGCAAGTCCAGACCGCGCTCGCGCGCCGCGGCGGACCGCTGCGCCTCGTGCGGGGGGAGGGCACCCACGTCTGGGACGCGGACGGCCGCCGCTACCTCGATGCCCGCTCCGGGTTGTGGGCCGCGCTCGTCGGGTACGGCCGAGCCGAGATCATCGAGGCGATCGCCGGGCAGCTCCGCACGCTGTCGTTCGCCCCGCTGACCGACACGGCGTCCCCGCTGGTCGAGACGCTCGCCCAACGTCTCCGGACAGTTCTGCCTGCCGACCTCGAGAGCATCGTGCCCGTGCCGACCGGGTCGGAGGCGGTCGACACGGCGCTCAAGTTCGCGCGCCTCTTCCACAGCGCGGGAGGCACCGGGCGGCGGCGGGTGATCATCAGCCGCGAGTACTCCGCCCACGGCAGCACCTACGCCGGATCGTCGCTCAGCGATCCGGACCGCGGGCTCCTGCGCGGGATGGGCGCGCCGGTCGCCGGGATCCGGTTTGTGCGCGCGCCCTACCGCTACCGGTGCCCGCACTGCGCCGGGCTCGACGCCTGTACGCTGGCCTGCGCGGACGAGGTCGAGCGCGCCGTCGAGGACGCCGGCCCGGATCGGGTCGCCGCCGTGTTCGCAGAGCCGGTGCCGGGGCCAGGCGGTGTGCTGGTGCCGCCGCCCGAGTACTGGCCC
This sequence comes from bacterium, assembly GCA_035280345.1. GTDB lineage: Bacteria > Sysuimicrobiota > Sysuimicrobiia > Sysuimicrobiales > Segetimicrobiaceae > DASSJF01. Next base: position 13,545 of record DATEGA010000177.1, read on the forward strand.
AGGCTGCGCGCGATCTGCGACCGCTACGGTGTCCTCCTCGTGGCCGACGAGGTGGTGACGGGGTTCGGGCGGACAGGCCGGTGGTTCGGGTGCGACCACTGGCACGTGACGCCGGATATCATGATCCTCGGCAAGGGCATGACCGGCGGCTACCACGTCCTGGCCGCGGTCGCGCTGCGCCGGCACGTCGCCGAGCGCCTCGCCCGCCGGCTGGTGCCGCACGGCTTCACGTACAGCGGGCACCCCGCCGCCTGCGCGGCGGCGATCGCGTGCCTCCGAATCATCGAGGAGGAAGGGTTGGTCGAGCGTGCCGCGTCGCTCGGCCGGCGTCTGCTGGACGGGCTGTCGGCGCGGCTGCGGGAGTGCCCGATCGCCGGCGAGGTGCGGGGGCTCGGGCTCATGACCGCCGTGGAGTTAGTGGAAGATCGGGCGTCGCGTGTGCCGCTGCCGCTGGGGGTGCGCGGCGTCGATCGGCTGGAGCGCGAACTCCGGCACCGCGGCATGCTCTGCTTCACCGATAATCCCGTAATCGCGGCGCCGCCGCTGACGATCACCGATCAAGACGCGGATGAAATCGCGGACGCGGTCGCGGCCGCGGTGACGGCGGTGGCCGCCTCGCGGCGCCGGGCCTGAGCCGCACGGCCTACACGTATCGCCGCCCGCGGCCAGCGACAGGGAGGGACAAGCGATGGCTGCGCCATTTGTAACGGTCGAATCGCGCGACGGCCTCGTGACGCTGACGATGCGGCGTCCGGAGGTGCTCAACGCGCTCAGCAGCGCTCTGTGCCACGAGTTGGTGGCCGCGCTGGAGGCGGTCGGGCAGGACCCCGCGGCGCGTGTGCTGGTGCTGACCGGCGAGGGGCGCGCGTTCAGCGCGGGGGCCGATCTCAAGGAGCGGGCGGGGGCCACCGAGGAGCAAATCTGGCGGCACAACCGCGCGATCTTCGCCGTGCCGCTCGCGCTCGAGGCGCTGCCGATCCCTTCGGTCGCCGCGATCAACGGGCTCGCGGTCGGGGGCGGGTGCGAAGTCGCGCTCGGCTGCGACCTGCGCTGGGCGGCCGGTACCGCGGAGCTCGGCTGCCCCGAAGTCACCCGCGGGATCATCCCCGCCGCGGGCGGCACCCAGCGCCTCGG
>DATEGA010000178.1:0-6008 GCA_035280345.1 bacterium
GACGCCGTTCTGACGGCGTCGGCCGCACGGCATCGGAGCGGCCCCTGCGTGACGGCGGTGAGCCTGCGCGGATCGTTTTGGTTCGAGCGGGCGGCGACGAGGTTCGGGTCGTCGTACTGGGTGACGGACGCCGGCTGCGCGTAGACGCCGAGGACTTCGCGCGCTTCGCACTGGAGGCCGGCCTGACATTAGCCCCCGCGACCCTCGAGCACCTCGAGCGCCGGGACGCCTACCGGCGGGCGCGCGAGACGGCGCTCCGCCTACTCGGTACACGTGCCCGCACTATCGCCGATCTGCGCGCCCGTCTGCGACGCTTGGACGTGACACCGGAGACGGCCGCGTCCGTCGTCGACGACCTGACGGCCGACGGTTATCTCGACGATCTCGAGTTCGCCCGAACATGGGTGCGCGCCCGCCTCGCGATTCGCGCCTACGGCGCGCTGCGGTTGCGCTCCGAACTACGGGAAAAAGGCGTGGCGATATCGTTCATCGAGCAGGCGATCCGCGAGGTGTACGGCGAAGAAGATGCGGCGGTCGCGGAAGAACGGCGCGCGCGGGATCTCGCGGAGCGCCGGCTCCGCGGCTATGCACGTCTCGACTGGGAGGTCAGGGTCCGGCGTCTGGCCGGCTTTCTCCAGCGCCGGGGATTCGCCGCACCAACGATCGCACGCGTTCTTCGGACGGTGCAACGGAGCCGTGAAAGCTCGGATGCGTAGCGGGCGCGAGACGCGGCCCGCGCCCCCCGGCGCGGACACGGATCAGCTTCGCCTCGGCCTCTCCGACGGGGACCCAGCCGCACCCGGCGGCACAGGGACGCTCCTGGACGCCGGCCCCGCCGTCGATGTGTCCGACACCAAACCAGCGTCGCGGGCGGACGAGATTCTCGCCGGCCTGACGGACGAGCAGCGGAGCGCCGTGACGCACGCGGCCGGGCCGCTCCTGATTGTCGCCGGCGCCGGTACGGGCAAGACCGCGGTGATCACACGCCGCATCGCACACCTGATCGCGACCCGGGAAGCCCGGCCGAGCGAGATCCTGGCGCTCACCTTCACGGACCGCGCCGCGGCGGAGATGGAGGAACGGGTCGACCGCTTCGTCCCCTACGGCTACACCGACACCTGGATCAGCACGTTTCACGCTTTCGGCGACCGCGTGCTGCGCGAAAACGCGCTCCACCTCGGTCTCTCGCCGGACTTCCGGGTGTTAAGCCGCCCCGAGCAGGTGATCTTCGTGCGCGAGCGGTTGTTCCAGTTGCCGCTCGACTACTTCCGCCCGCTCGGTGATCCGACACGCCACGTCGACGCTCTGATCACGCTGTGGAGCCGCGCGAAAGACGAAGACGTCACGCCCGACGACTACAACGCCTACGCCGAGCGCCTCGCCGCGGAGGCGGCGGCGCAGCCCGACAACCCGGCGCTCGGAGAGCAGGCGCGCCAGCAGCGCGAGCTCGCGGCCGTCTATCGGGCCTACCAGGCGATGCTTGCCGAGGCCGGCTGCGCCGACTTCGGTGACCTGATTGTGTTGACGCTACGCCTCCTGCGGGAGCACCCCTCGATCCGGGCGCAGTACCAGTCGCAGTTCCGGTACATTCTGGTCGACGAGTTTCAGGACACCAACTTCGCGCAGTTTGAGCTTGTGAAGCTGCTGGCGGGGGACCGGCGCAATCTCACCGTCGTGGCGGACGACGACCAGGCCATCTACCGCTGGCGCGGTGCCTCGTACAGCAACATCTCGTACTTTACGGAGGCGTACCCGGACGCGCGGATGGTCGTGCTGACGCGCAACTTCCGTTCGACCCAGCTGATTCTCGACGCGGCGTACCGCCTGATCCGGCACAACGACCCGGACCGGCTCGAGGTGCGGCACGGGATCGACAAGCGGCTGCGTTCGGCGGCGGGGGAGCCGGGGCAGTTGCCGCGCCACCACCAGTTCGAGACACTCGCCGAAGAGGCCGACGACGTCGCGGGCCGGATCGAGGATGCCGTGCGCACCGGCCGCTGGCGGTACCGCGACATCGCGATCCTGGTGCGGTCGAACCGGGACGCCGATCCGTTCATGCGATCGCTCAATATGCGCGGCATCCCGTTCACGTTCACCGGCACCCGGGGCCTCTACGATCGCGAAGAGATCCGGTTCCTCACGGCGTTTCTGCGCGTGCTCGCGCACCCGAACGACAGCATGTCGCTGTACCTGCTGAGCGCCTCGCCGTTCTACGACGTCCCGCCGGCCGATCTCGCCCTCTGTACGAGCTACGGTCAGCGGCGCAACCGCTCGCTCAACCAGATCTACCGCATGCTGCCGCGCCTCGGCGAACTCGAGGTCTCGGCCCCCGGCCGGGCCGTGATCGCCCGGATCGTCGACGATCTCGACGAGATGGGGCGGCTCGCGGCCAAGATGAAGACCGGCCGCGTGCTGTACGAATATGCGGTCTCGCGCACCGGTTACGTGCAGCGGCTCGCAGCCTCGGAGGAGCCCGGCGACGCGCACAAGGTCGCCAACATCGCGCGGTTCTTCAACCTCGTCGGCCGCTACGGCGACACTGCCAAGGTTGACCGCGTGCCCGCGTTCGTCGAATACCTGGAACTCCTGATCGAGGCCGGCGACGACCCGGCGACGGCGGAGTCGGATGCGGACACCGACGCCGTACGCGTGCTCACCATCCACAAGGCGAAGGGGCTCGAGTTTCCGGTCGTTTTCCTCGTCAGTCTGGTCGCCGACAAGTTTCCGTCGCGGGCGCGCCGCGAGCCGCTCGCACTGCCGGACGCACTGATGCGGGATATCTTGCCGTCCGGCGATTTCCACGTCCAGGAAGAGCGCCGGCTATGCTACGTCGGCATGACGCGGGCGTGCCGGGAATTGTACCTGACCGGCGCCTGGGACTACGGCGGCGTGCGGCGGCGCAAGGCCAGCCGCTTCGTGCTGGAGGCGCTCGACCTGCCCCGGATCGAGCCGGCCGCCGCGCCGGTCTCGCCCGCGCAGGCGGTGGAGCGGTACGCACCGCCCCCCGAGCCGGCGGAGGGCCCGATCGTGCTGCTGCCGCCGTCGGACGACCCGGTGCCGCTGTCCTTCCGCCAGGTCGACGACTACACGACCTGTCCGTACAAGTACCGCTACATCCACGTGCTGCGCGTGCCGATCCTGCGCGATCACCGCATTGCTTACGGCGCAGCCCTGCACGAGGCGGTGCAGGAGTACAACCGGCGGCGGGCGCGGCGGCAGCCCGTCACGGCGGACGATCTCGTGGCCACGCTCGAGCGAGCGTGGATCAGCGAAGGCTTTCTCAGCCGCGAGCACGAGGACCGGCGCCTGGAGGAAGGCCGCGCGGTGCTGCGCCGCTTCTTCGCCTATCAGGAGACAAGCGGGACCGTGCCGACCTTCGTCGAGCGGGAGTTCCGGTTTCGCTCCGGCGGCGCGTACGTGCGCGGCCGCTGGGACCGCGTGGACATCCGCGGCGACGAGGTCGTGGTCATCGACTTCAAGAGCACCGACGTGCGGACACACGAGGACGCCGACCGGCGGACCCGTGACAGCGAGCAACTGGCGATCTACTCACTCGCCTACCAGGAAGTCCTCGGCCGCCTCCCCGACCGCGTCGAATTGCACTTCCTCGGCCGCGAGGTCATGGTGGGGCGCGCGCACAAAGACGCCGACGACGTCGCGGAGGCACGCGAGATGATCGAGCGGGCGGCGGCCGGCATCCGCGCACGCCAGTTTCCGGCGACGCCCGACGCCTACCGGGCGTGTCCGTACTGCGCCTTCAATCAAATCTGCCCGTTCACCGCGGCGGAATGACCCTGCGCCTGCTGCACACTTCGGACGTCCACCTCGGCGCGACATTCAAGGTCCTCGGCGACCGTGGACCGGACCACCGCCGGCAGCTCCGCGAAACGCTGACCCGCGTTGTCGATCTGGCGGTCGCGGAGCGGGTCGACGCGGTTCTGGTCGCCGGCGACCTCTTCGACTCCGTCGCCGCCGCGCGCGTGCACGCGCCGTTCGCCGCGGAGCAGTTCGGCCGGCTGGGGCAGGCGGGGATCCCCGTGTGCGCGATCGCCGGCAACCACGATCCGCTCGGCGAGGGCAGTGCGGGAGTGTGGACCGAACTCGAGCGCCGATGTCCCGGCCTGACCGTGTTCGGGCAGCAGCTCGGCGAGCGCGTGCTTGCCGACCGCGATCTCACGGTCGTGGGCCGCTCGGCGCCGCGGCGCCTCTCCGCGGAAAGTCCGCTCGCGGGGCTGCCGGTCCGGCGGCAGACGCACTACCAGGTCGCGCTCGCCCACGGCAGCGTGGAGCGGCCCGACTTCGAGGCGCAGTTCACGATGATCACGCCGCGCGAGATCGCGGCCAGTGGGGTCGACTACCTCGCGCTGGGCGACTGGCATTCCGCGCAGGACGTCTCCGCGGGCGGCGTGGCCGCATGGTACAGTGGCGCGCCGGAGATGATCGACCTTGACGAGGGCGAGTCGGGCCACGTGCTGCTGGTCACGATCCCGGAGGCGGGCCGTGCCGAGGTCGAGCGCCGCCGGGTGGGCCGCCGCCGCAGCGAGCGCCTCACGGTCGATGTCGCGACGGCCGGCGACGCCGAGGTGATCGCCCGGCGCATCCGCGAGCACGCCGATGCCGATCTCGCCCTGCGCCTCGTGCTGACAGGCCTCGGCGGCCTCGATACCCGCGTGCTGGCAGAGCGGCTGCGTGAGGAACTGGGCCCGCTATTCTTCCGGTTCGACCTGCGCGACGAATCGCGGCTGCGGCCCGATGTCGCGGATCCGGGTCAGTATCCCGAGCATACGGTGATCGGACGGTTTGTGCGCGAGATGCGCGAGCAGATCGGATCACGCGAGGGCGACGACCGCGCGATCGCCGAAGAGGCGCTCGCCTACGGCGTGGCGCTCCTCCAGGGCTCGATGGAGCTGTCCGGATGATCATCCGCCGCGTTCGGGTGCAGGCGTTCCGCCGTCTGGGGGACGAGGAGTTCGTCTTTACGCCCGGCCTCAACGTCGTGCGCGGCCGCAACGACGCGGGCAAGTCGACGTTGCACCTCGCGTTCTCCGCCGCGCTGTACCCCGTGCACCCGTCCGAGGCGAAGTCGTACCGGCCCTGGGGCGAGGCGGACGGCGAGGTCACGTTGGAGTTCGAGGCCGACGGCTGCCGCTACGAACTGCGCAAAGACTTCGATTCCCGGAAGACCATGCTGCGCGCCGGCGGCGGCGAGTGGGAGACTTCCAAGGACGTGGCGTCCCGCGTCGGCGCGCTGCTCGGCTTCGAGAGTCTCGCGCTCTTCCAGGCGACGGCCCACATCGGGCAGTGGCAGCTCGACGAGGTCCAGAATGAATGTCGTGAGATCGGGGCGCATCTCTCGCGGATCGTGACCGGCACCGACGGTGACGCGGTGCGCGTGCTGAAGTCCATCGGCGAATGGATCCGGCGGCAGGAGGTCGGCCTGCGCGGCCGCCCGGCCTCGGCGCCGGGACCGCTCAAGCGCGGGCAGGACCGGCTAAAGACGCTGGCCGACGACCGGCAGCGCCTCGCCGCGGAGGTCAAGGAGATCGAAGGGGCCGCCGCCGAGCGCGAACAGCGCGCGGCCCGGATCGGCGAGTTCGACGCGGCCGTCGCCGAGGACGAGGCGTTGCTCGCGGCCAACCGGCGGCTCCTGGAGCTCGATCGCCGATGGGACGAGGTTGGCTGCCGCGCCGCCGATCTGGCGGCCCGCCTGGAGCGGATTGACGCCGCCGCGCGCGATCTCGCTTCCGCCGAACAGAACCCGGCGCTGCGCCTTCAAGAGATTCCGGACGAGACGATGGGCGCGCTTCAGCAGGCTGCCGCTAGGGCGGAAATCTTGGCCCAGCAGGTCGCGCAGGCGGAGGCAGCGGCCGCGGGCCCTGCCGCACCCGTGCCCGACGGACCGCGCCGTCCTGTTGGGGTGGTTCGCGGGGCCTGGGCGCTCGCCGGATTGGCCGGTGTCGCCGGCGCGGCATTGCTCGCAGCGCATCAGCAGGCGGCGGGTGCGATCG
>DATEGA010000179.1:0-34215 GCA_035280345.1 bacterium
ATGCGATGCTGCGGTCGGCCCGCGCAGCGTTGGCGGAGAGCCGCGCGGCTACACAGGCGGTACGGGCGCGGATCGCCGCGGCGCGCGCGCGGCGGGAAGACGCCGTCACTTCCACCCTGGCCGCGGCGCTGCGGTCGGGCGACGCGGGGGGGCGGCCCTGATGCGGTGTTCGTCACCGGTCTTTTACATCGTTATTATATTGAAGAGAAACGGCGGAAACGACCACAGAGGGGGGCTCGGATGATGCGCAGGGCGATGCTGAGGACCGTGATCGCGCTGGCTCTCGCCGGGGCACTCGGCGGGGCCGCGGCGGCGCAGGCTCAGCCGGCGGTCACGATCACGTACTGGCAGTATTACTTCGAGAGCAAGGTCAAGCTGATGGATGCGCTGATCCCGCAGTTCGAGCGGCAGAATCCGGGCATCCACGTCGTTCAAGAGACCTTCCCGTACGATTCGTACAACCAGAAGGTCGCCAGCGCCGTCCCGGCCGGCCAGGGCCCCGACGTCGTCAACCTCTTCTACGGCTGGCTGCCGCTGTACGTCGACAGCGGCTACTTGATCCCGCTGCCGCAGAACGCCTTCCCCGACGCGCAGATCGAGCGCGACTTCGTGCCGATGGTCAAGGCGGCGAAGTTCAACGGCAAATACTGGGCGCTGCCGACCGCGGTGCGGACGCTCGCGCTCTTCTACAACCGGGACATGTTCCGGCGCGCCGGAGTCGGCGCCCCCGCGACGTGGGACCAGTTCGTCGCGGACGCGAAGCGGCTGACCGAGTACGACGCGCGCGGCCGCATCACGAGCGAGGGGTTCGGGATCTCGCCCGACGGGCAGGACCATCAGATGATCCGTGAGGTGCTGTTCCGCCAGTGGGGCACGGCGCCCTACAGCAGCGACGGGCGAAAGGTCACCTACAACAACGCGGCGGGTGCCGCGGCCCTGAAATGGTACACCGACCTCGTCACCGCGGACAAGGTCGGCGTGATCGGCTTCTTCCCGGGTGGCAACGGCTACCGGGACGCGTTCGTGGCGGGCAAGGCCGCGATGATCGTGGACGGGTCGTTCGCGATCGGCTCGATCCGCTCGTCCGCGAAGTTCGACTGGGGCGTGGCGCAGCTGCCGCGCCGCACGGCCGGCGGCACGCCCAGCAACTTCGGGTCGTTCTGGGTCCACGGCCTCACCCGCAAGGCCGCCGGCCCGCGCCAGGCGGCCGCCGTGGCCTTCCTCAAGTTCATCACCTCGCCCGATGTGCAGCGGATGTGGCTGCAGCAGGTCGGCGAGATTCCCGCCGCCAAGTCGCTCGCGTCGGATCCGAAGCTGGCGGCGGATCCGGTGTACGGCCCGTTCATCGCGAGCCTGGCGTTCGCCCACGCGACGTTCTTCATCGACGAAACGGCACAGCGCACGGTGCTGCTGGACGCGATCAACCAGGTCGTCCTCAACCACATGGATCCGAAGGCGGCGCTCGACCAGGCCGCGGGCAAGGAGCAGAAAGTCCTCGACGATTTCTGGGCCAAGCAGAAACACCCGTAAGGCGCTGATTCCCGCGCGGCCGCGCTCCGGCGGACGCCGGTTCGGGCTCGAGGCCCGCCGAGCGGTCTGGGCCTACGCGTTTCTCGCGCTGCCGATGGCGTTCTTCCTGTCCATCCGCATCGCGCCCGCCGTCACGGCGCTCGCGATCAGCCTGCACCGATGGAACATCGTCGGCGCCGAGCAGCCGTTCGTCGGCCTGGCGAACTTCCGCGAGATCGCCGCCGACCCGCTGTTCTGGAAGGCGATCGGCAACACCGTCCGCTACGCGGTGGTGGGCATCCCGGCGCAGATCGCGGTCGGCCTCGCGGTCGCGCTCCTGCTGCGGCGGATCGTCCGCCTGCGTGGTTTCTTCCGCGCCCTGTACTTCATTCCGTTCGTCACGCCGATCGTGGCCGCGGCGTGGGTCTGGCAGTGGATGTACTCGCCGCAGTTCGGACCGCTCGGGCGGATCTTCGACCTCGTGGGACTCGAGATTCCGCCGCTGCTGCGCACCCCGTCGCTCGCCCTCTACGCGATCAGCGCGATGGTGATCTGGGAGTTTCTCGGGTTTCAGATCGTGATCTTCCTGGCCGGCCTCAACGCGATCCCGGCGGCGTACTACGAGGCCGCCGCGGTCGACGGCGCGGCCGGCTTCAGGCTGTTCCGCCACATCACGGTGCCGCTGCTCAACCCGACGCTCGTCTTTTCGATCGTGTACGGCACGATCATCTACCTCCAACTGTTCACGCAGGTCCTCAACATGACGTTCGGCGACCCCGGCGGGCCGCTCGGGAGCACCGAAACGGTCGTCCTGTACGTGTACACTCAAGGGTTCCAACGGTTCCATATGGGCCAGGCCGCGGCCGCGACGGTCGTCCTGTTCGGCGTGATCATGGTCATTTCGCTCGCGCAGCTGACGGTGTTGTCCCGGCCGGTGGAATACTGATGTCTGCGCGACACTGGGGGATTGCGGCGGCGTATGTCGCACTGGCCGCGGGCGGCGTACTGGTGGTCTTCCCGTTCTCGTGGATGCTGGCCACGGCGCTCAAAACCCCCCGCGAGATCTTCGAACTGCACTTTTGGCCGCAGGCGCCGACCCTGGGCAACTTTCGGGAGGTGCTGCTGCACACGCAGTTCCCGCGCTGGTTTGCGAACAGCCTTGGGGTGGCGGTCGTGACGACCGCGAGCGTGGCGTTTTTTGACTCGCTGGTCGGCTACACGTTCGCGAAACTGCGGTTCCCGGGCCGCACGCTCGCGTTCGTCGTGATCCTGAGCACGCTCATGATTCCGACCGAAATGCTGGTCATCCCCTGGTACACGATGAGCGCGCGGTTCGGCTGGATCAACACCTACTGGGGGATCATGTTCCCCGGCCTGTTCAGCGCGTTCGGGATCTTCCTGATGCGCCAGTTCATGACCGGCGTCCCGGACGAACTGCTCGACGCCGCGCGCATCGACGGGCTGTCGGAGTTCGGCCTGTTCGCGCGGATCGCCATGCCGCTCGTGCGCCCTGCACTGGCCGCGCTGTGCATCTTCACGTTCCTCGGCAACTGGAACGCCTTCCTGTGGCCGCTGATCGTGATCCAAACCCCCGAAATGCGCACGCTGCCGGTCGGGATCGCGCTCTACAGCGGCGAAGCCGGCTCCTACTGGCACCTCATCATGGCCGCCTCAGCGCTGGCCGTCCTGCCGGTGCTCGCGGTCTTCGCACTGCTGCAGCGGCAGATCATCGAGGGCGTCGTCCTCACCGGCCTGCGGGGATAGCCGCGTCGCCGCCCGCGCGGCACGCTAGGGGCCGGCCGCGCGCGGCTCGAACTCACAACACATGGCGGCTCCCTTTCCGGTTCTGGATTGCCACGTACATTTTCCGGCCCGCGGCGGCCGCGATTCGACACGCGATGCCTACGTCGCGCGTCACGGCGAGGCGAAATGGGAGGCGGCCTCGGAGTGGCTCCGCGCCGACCAGCGGGGGTGGCGCCGGGCCTGGGGGTTTCCCGACCCGGAACCCGCGGGGACGGACGAAGAGATGGCGCGCCGGTGGGCGGCCGAGGTGGACCGATACCGCCTCGTGCGCGTCGTGTTCGTGACGGGCGGCGGCAACGAGCGACTGGCGAAGATCGTCGCGGGGAGTCCCGGCCGGTTTGTCGGATTTGCGCACCACGACCCGTTCGGGCCGGACGCCGCGGCGGAACTCGACCGGGCGGTCCGCACCCTCGGCCTGCGGGGCTACAAGCTGATCGCGCCCCTGCTCTCCGGGCGCCTCGACGACGAACGGCTGTACCCTGTGTGGGAGACCGCCGAGCGCCTCGGGATTCCGGTCCTCATCCATTTTGGCCCGCTGCGCTACCAGGGCATCGTCGCCCACCCCAACATGAGCCCGCTCGTCCTGCAAGATGTCGCCCGCGGGTTTCCCGGCGTCCCGTTCATCGTCCCGCACTTCGGGTGCGGGTATCCCCGGGAGCTGCTGCACGTGGCCTGGGTGTGCGGCAACGTGCACGTGGACACGTCCGGTTCGAACGAGTGGATGCGCTGGATGCCCTATCCGCTGACGCTCGAAGGGCTGTTCCGGACGTTCCGGGAGACGGTGGGGCCTTCACGCATCCTCTTCGGCACCGACTCGTCGTGGTTTCCGCGGGGGTTTGCCGTGCGCTACCTCGACGACCAGATCCGCGCCGCATGGGCTGCCGGCTTCACCGACGAGGAAATGCGCGCCGTCTTCGCCGGCAACGCGGCGCGCCTCCTGCGCGTCGCGGTTTCAGACGGCGAGCCCAGCTGAACCTGAACCCTTGCCCTACCGCCGCCGCGGGACGCAAAAACGCGTTTCGCTCGTAGAATCTAGGCAGGTTCGGTGGCCATACGCCGCAGCGGGGTGGGTGCGTGGAGATTTACGAGATCCTGGACGGCCGGCTCTACCAAAGCGGCGCGCCGCAGGAGGCCGCGGAGTGGGATCCCATCCACGCGTGGCATCGACGTCGTGGTCGACCTCTTCGGCACCCTTGATCACGGCGTGCCGACCATCCCCAACTCCATCCTCTACATTTTCTGATCGATCGAGGACGCCGACGTCCTGCCCGCGCTCGGGATTTTGCAGACGATCGTCGACGCGCTGGTGCGCCTCATTTTGCTCGGCCACAAGGTGCTGGTCCACCGCCACATGGGCAAGAGCCGGTCGGGCCTCGTCGACGCGCTCGTCGCGATGAAGATCCTCGGGATCAACGGGCGGGAGGCGGTCGAACTCGTGCGGCGGCGGCGCCCGGGTGCCCTCGGGAACGCCGTGTTCGTCCAGTACCTCGAATCGCTGCCAAGGCCCGCCCGCGCCGCGCTTCCCGCGCCGATGCCATGAACGACAAACGCGGAACGATGTGGGCCGCCATCCTCGGGTCGTGCATCGTCTTCTTGGACTCGACGGTCGTCGGGGTCGCGCTCCCGCGAATCGGGCACGAACTGCCCGCGCATCTCGTTGGCGTGCTCGAGGGCCAGTCGTACGTCTACAACGGCTACCTGCTGGCCGAGAGCGCGTTTCTCATTCTGATGGGCGGGTTGGGGGATCTTCACGGCCGGCGGCGGATGTTCATCGTCGGACTCATCGCCTTCGGCGCGGCGTCGCTGCTGAGCGGGCTCGCACCAAGCATGGAGTGGCTGGTCGTCTTCCGCGTTATCCAGGGCCTCGCGGGTGCGATCCTGGTGCCGGGATCGCTCGCGCTCATCACCGCCACGTTCAGCGGCGAGGAGCAGGGCCGGGCGTTCGGCGTGTGGTCCGGCGCGTCGGCCGGCCTCGCTATTCTCGGCCCGTTTATCGGCGGGGTGTTGGTGGACGGCGTCTCGTGGCGGGCCGTGTTTTTGCTGAACGTGCCGCTCGTGCTGACGGGACTTTGGGTCACGACTCGTTACGTCCGCGAGAGCACAAACACGGAGGTGTCCGGCGGATTCGATGTCACCGGGACGTTCCTGACGGGGCTTGCCGTCGGCGGCCTGGTCATCGGCACGATCGCGGGCCAGCAGCGCAACTGGCAGAGTCCGGCGGCGTACGTGGCGCTCGGCGCGGGCGCGGCAGCCGCGGTGCTGCTGCCGTTCTGGATGCTGCGGGCGCGCAATCCGCTGGTGCCGCCGGCCCTCTTCCGGTCCCGGAATTTCACGGTGACCAACCTGTCGACGCTCGTTATTTACGCGGCGCTGTCGGCGACGTTCTACTACCTGACGCTTTTCCTGCAGGGCACGCTCGGCTACTCTGCCGCCGGGACGGGGATTGCAATGGCGCCGGGCGCCGTGTTTATGGCGCTCTTCTCGCCGAGATTCGGCGCGCTCGCGACGCGCTACGGCGCCCGATGGTTCATGGCCGGCGGGCCGGCGATTATGTGCCTCGGAGTGCTCTGGCTCGCGCGCATTCCGGCGGCCAGCAGCGCGTGGGCGCTGCGCCTGTCCGATGCCGCCACGCTTGCGCCGCCCGCGTCGTACCTCATTGACGTGTTGCCCGGCATGGTGATCTTCGGCGTCGGCGCGATGATCATGGTCGCGCCGCTCACGGCGACCCTCATGGCGTCGGCGCCGGTGGAGCACGCCGGGGTCGCCTCGGCGATCAATACCGTGATCTCGGACGTCGGCCCTCAACTGGCGGTTGCCGGCCTGTTCGTCGCGGTGACCGCGCATTTCTATGCCGCCCTCGCGCCCGATCCAGGCGCCACGGCGGCGGCCCTGCAGGTGTCGCCGTTCAACCAGCCGCCACCGTCGGTGCCGGACGCCGTGCGCGCGGCAGCCCGCGAGGCGTCCGCGGGAGCGCTTCACCTGGCGATGCTGGTCAGCTCGGCGCTGCTCGTCTGCGGCGCCGCGATCAACGCGGCGGGAATCCGCACGCCCGCACGGCCGGCGTCGCAGCGCGCGGCAAAGGTCGTCTCCCCGGACCCATCGTACCGGCGGTACTGCCACCTGACGGTCGAACGGGTGAAACGGCGAGCCGAAGCCGCGCACAGCGGAGCGGCCGAACGCGGTTGAACGATGCGTCGAATCGGCCCCCGTCCCGTAAGGAACGGGGGCCGTCTGGCGCGCGGAGGTTTGCCCCTACTGCTTCGTCTGGTGCTCCACCACGGTGATGAGGTTCTTGTTGGAATCGATCAGCATCTGGACGACCGTCGCCAAATCGTGGATCGCCTTCATCATGGCCTTCTCATTGGCCGTCATCGGCATCTTGGCCATGGAATCCATGTTCATCATCGTCTGATGGAGCATCGCGGCCGCCTTGTCGTTGGCCGCCTTCGCGGCCGAAACCATCTGCATGTTTTCCTGCTGCGCCGCGGCGTGATGGATCAACGCGAACGGGCCTGCCACGAGCAGGCCCATGAGCATGATCACGGCGGCCTTTCTCCACTGCCTACCCATACCTCACCTCCGGAGCCGATTTTTGATGCACTCCTAAGGTATGGGCGGCCGATGAAGGACTGATAAGAATTGTGCAAGGTTTCTGCAACGATGCCCGGCTGGAAGAAATCAGGAAGGCCGGCTTCCGGCCGGCCCTCCGTGCACCACTTGTCGATGCCGCTTACCGCTCGCGCACCTCGCACGCGCGGTCCACGTTCCACCAACCGTTGTTGCACCGGTAGTACCGATGTCCTTGGTACCGGTACGGCTGATCGTACGGGTACTGGGTCGGAAGCCACGACGGCGCATGCCCCGACGAATAGTACTGGTATCCGTACGGCGAGTAGACCGGCTGCGCCTGCGTATTCTGGTGGCCGACGATGTACCCGATCAGACCGCCCAGCAGCAGCGCGCCGACTCCGATCGCGACCGGATTCGACAGGAGCGAGCCGGATGTGGAAGGCGCCGAAGGCGCGGCCGCCTGCGCCGTGACGTCGATCTGAGTCAGATCGAACGCGTTGCCGGTCGGAACCAGCACCGCCGTGGCCGAGTCGCCCGTGTCCGACTGCAGCGAGCAGAACGAGACTGCCGAACCGTTGACGTACGCGGCGGTCTGGTCGGTCGCCTGGAACGTATCGCTTCCGCCGGACGTGGAGAGTGTGACCTGTCCGGTCTGGCAGTCGACCGACGAAATCGTCCCCTGAATTTGGATCGGTTGGGCCGTCTGGGCGTCCCCGGTGCCGGCCAGGGCGAGACACGCGAGCAGAACCGAAACCGCGATCGCAGTAACGTGCCGCATTTGATCATCCCCTGTCTGTGACGCCGATTGCGAACGCCGGTGCGAATGTCTTGCGGATGTTACGATACGCGGGGCGTGCGAATGTTCTATGAAGACCCGATGTGGATGTGGTGCGGAGGGAGTAGCGGCCGTCCAGCACGCGGCCCCGCCCGAAGACGCCGGCCCGCGGCTCAAATTCAGGCCATGAAGGTCATGCTGGGCGCGGTCCAGACGAGCTGCGCGTCCACCTCCCGTCCGCCGGCCGGCACGCGATGATAGGCGCCGTTCGCCTCGAGCTCCGTGGCCCGCACCGTGTCGTTGAGCTGGAGATCCAAAAGGCGCACCTTCAATCCCTTGGCCAATGCCCGGTCCGGCACGGGCACCAGGATCTCGACGCGCCGGTCGAGATTGCGTTCCATCAGATCGGCGCTGCCGATGAGGGTTTCCTCGTGACCGCCGTTCCGGAAGTAGTACACCCGGCCGTGCTCCAGGAACCGGCCAACGATGCTGCGGACGCGGATCGTCTCGCTGAGACGCGGCACTCCGGGCCGCAGGCAGCACATGCCCCGAATGAGGAGGTCGACCCGGACGCCGGCCCGCGACGCCTCGTAGAGGGCGTCGATCATCTCCGGGTCGGTCAGCCCATTCGCTTTGAAGATCAGGTGGCCGCCGCCGTGCTCCCGATGCGTTCGAATCTCGCGGCCGATCCGCTCGAGCAGGCCCCGCCGCAGCCCGGCCGGGGCCACCAGCATGTGCGCGTAGCGATCCTTCCGGCTGTGGCCGGTCAACATGTTGAAAAACGTCGTGGCGTCGGCGCCGACCGCCGGATCGCAGGTAAACAGGCTCAAATCCGCATACGACGTGGCGCTGTAGTTTCCGGTGCCCACGTGTACGTAGCGGCGCAGGCGGTCTCCCTCGCGCCGGACGACGAGCGTCAACTTGGCGTGCGTCTTGAGCCCGATCACGCCGTAGCTGACATGCGCGCCGGCCCGTTCCAGCGTCTGCGCCCAGTCGATGTTGCTCTCTTCGTCCCCCCGGGCGGTCAGCTCGAGGACGACGGCCACCTGCTTCCCGCGGTCGACCGCCTCGAGTAACGACTGAAGCAGGGGCGAGGTTCGGCCCACGCGGTACAGCGTCTGCTTGATCGTGAGCACGTCCGGATCCGCCGCGGCCTGCGTGAGAAACCCCTGGACCGACGCGAACGACTCGTAGGGATGCTGGAGGAGGATGTCGCCCCGTCGAATCGCCTCGAAGAGCGGCTCGCCGCCGCCCACGGCGGCGGGCAGCCGGGGGAGCAGCACGGGGTCCTTGAGGTCCGGACGGTCGAGCTCGACGAGCTGCGCGAGATCCCGCAGACCGAGCGGGGCGCCCGCGATGTACACGTCTTCCGGGTAGACGTCGAGGCGCTTAACCAAATCCGGTGCCACGCTCGCGGGCATCTCCCCTTCGAGCTGCAGGCAGACGGCCTCGCCGAACCGGCGCCGCCGCACGACGGCCTGCACGGCCACCCGCAAATCGGTGGCCACTCCCTCCGGAACCTCAATCTCCGCGTCGCGCAGCAGCCGGAACCGGAACACGTCGCGGACGTCCACGCCGTGGAAGAACGCGTCGAGGTTGTTTCCGATGACGTCCTCCAGCCACACGAATACGGCTTCGCGTCCGTCCATGCCCCCATCGTCGACACGCACCAGCCGCGGCAGGACGCCCGGGACCTTGATCCGCGCGAACGCCACTTCGCTTTGGGGATCCTCTAGGACCACGCCGAGATTCAAACTGAAGTTGGAGATGAAGGGGAACGGGTGCGCGGGGTCCACCGCGAGCGGCGTGCAGACCGGGAAGACCTCGCTCAGAAACCACCGGCGGAGCCCGCGCTGATTTTCCGGCGGGAGATCGCGGTAGGCGCGGAGATGGATGCCCGCGGCCTCGAGGTCGGGCAGCAGCTCGTCGCGGAAGATCCGGCGCTGCTCTTTCATGAACCGCGCCATCGCCTCCCGCACGCGGCGGGTCTGTTCCATCTGCGTGTAGCCGTCGGGGGTCAGCGACGTGTCGCCCGCCTCGACGCGGTCCAGCAGCAGGGCGAAATGAATCGAGAGAAACTCGTCCAGATTGGAGTCCGCGATCGCGAGAAACTTGACGCGTTCCAGCAGCGGATGGGCGCCGCGCCGCGTCTGCTCCAGCACACGCTCGTGAAATTGGAGCAGGGACAGCTCTCGCGAGAAGTACCGCTGGGGCTCGGCCGCGACCGGCCGCTCCTCACGTGCTTCGACGTCCACCGCCATCCTCCGTCCCGCCCGCGGCTTCGGACCCGACACGGAACGCGCGCGCCCATCGGACGAGGGCGCCCTCGCGCAGACCGTACCGGCTGACGCGCCACAGTGATACGCGCCAGCGTGTCATAATCTCCTGCAGGATCAGCGCGCCCGCCCGGATCAACGCCGCCCGCTCGGGCGTCGCCGGCCGGGACCACCGGGCGGACCCCGTCCGCAGCAGCCGTGCGGCGGTGCCGCGCAGATCGTCCAGGGTCAGCGTCGCGCGGCGATCGCCCGCGTACTGCCGGCGGAGCCGCCTCGCGGCGCCGCCCGTGACCACGATCTCCCGGAACCCCGGCGGATCCAGCGCCGTGATCTCCCAAAGCATCGTACGGAGCGTCGCCGCGGCCCGCTCGACCTGGGGCGTCGACGGCGGATCGCCGGCCAGATCCCGTTCCGCGAGCACGCCCGACCCGGCGAGCAGCGACGCGGTTCCGCGGAGGCCGCCGGTATCGACGGCGGCCAGATCGCAGCTGCCGCCGCCGATGTCCGCGAACAGGAACGGCGGCTCCGGCAGGGATCCCAGCGCGGCGCCGGCGAGGCACATCTGCGCTTCTTCGGCGGTGGACAGCACGTGCATCGCGACGCCCGCCGCGCGTTCGATCGCGTCGATCAGCAGCCCCCGGTCCTGCGCCGATCGGACGGCGTGAGTACCGATCACGACGACGTCGTCCACGCGGAGGCGCCGCGCCTCCGCGGCAAAACCGCGCACGATGGCGGCGACCGTCTCGATCCGCTCCGCGCCGAGCGGCGCCCCCTCCGTCACCCACAGTCCCAGGCGCGCGCGGATGCTGTCGTCGAAGACGGGCGTGAGAACCCCGCGCGCCACGTCCGCGACCAGCAGGTGAATCGTGTTGCTGCCCACGTCGATCACGGCCGCCCGATCCCGGCGGCCCACGATCTCGGGCCGCACCGCGGTGCCGCGGACAAGATCGACGTCCACCCCGTAATCGATCCGCGCGCGTTCCGGCGAGACGTATCCGTTCCGAACGTCGGTCAGCACCAGGACCGGGTCCCGCTCGGACGGCGGCCCGTAGCCACCGCCACCGGGCAGGCTCAATTGGACCTCGGTCCCGGCGGGCAGCAGCGTGCGCGTCTTCGGCCGGACGGCGACCGCACGATCGTTGGTGGCCACGGTGCCGGGCCGTCCCGCGCCGCCCCCGAGCAGACCCGGCGCGGGGAATGCAATCCGCTCGTAGAGGCCCGAAAACAGAAAGGGCCGGTCGGTGCGCACGGCGATCTCGATCACCTGGCCGAGGCCGCCGCGAAACCGTCCCGGGCCGCCGGAGTCTTGACGCAGTTCGCGCCGGCGGATGACGATCGGCGAGAGCGATTCGATGACCTCGACCGGCGTGCCGGCGATGCCACTGGGAAACGCGGTCGCCGAGAGCCCGTCGTTGCCGGCGAGCGCGCCGGTACCGCCGGCCGAAAACCAGACGTACGTGAACGGCGCCCCGTAGCGGGGGTCGTACCCGAAGATCTGGGTATCCCACAGGCCGTCGAACCCGGGCGCCTTCACGCGGTCCGGCAACACCGGGGCGAGCGCGCCGAAGATAGCGCTCGGCAGGAAGTGTCCCACGAGGTGGCGGCCGGCCACCGCGGCGGGAAAGCGGGCGTTCAGAATCGAGCCCTCGGGCGCCGTGACGCGGACCGGACGGAAGCTCCCCTCATTGTTCGGGACGTCCGGCGAGATGGCGCACTTGACGGCGTAGGTGGTGTATGCATGCGTGTAGTTCAGCGCGACGTTGATGCCCTGCCGAACCTGTTGCGACGACCCGGTATAGTCGATGCCGAGATCGTCGCCGCGCACGGTCACAGTCACGACGATGAGGACGGGTGTGTCAAAGCCGTCGCAGGTCAGTTCGTACCGGTACGCACCGTCCGGCAGCGCGGCGATGCGCTCGCGCATCGCCGCTTCGGACCGCTTGACGATCACATCGGCGAGCTGCTCGATGTCCGGGAGGCCGAATTCCTCGAGGAAGGCGAGCAGCTGCTGCCCGCCGATCTCGTTGCCCACGACCTGCGCGTGGATATCGCCGACGACTTCGGCCGGCGTGCGCACGTTCGCGCGCAGCAGCTCAAACAGCGCCGCGTTGGGCCGGCCCCGATCGAACAGCTTCATGACCGGGATCTGGAGGCCTTCCTCGAACACCTCGCCCGCGTCGGCGGAGAGCCCGCGGCCGCCGATGTCGAGCGCGTGACAGGTGTTGCCGAAGAACGCCACGAGCCGGTCGCCCCGGAAGACCGGGGTCATCACGGTGATGTCGTTGAGCTGGGACGCGGTCTTCCAGGGGTCGTTCGTCGCGAGCACGTCGCCCGGCCCCAGCGTGTCGAGCGGGAACGCGGCGAGGAAATGGTGCATGCTGGTGGCCATCGAGTTGATGTGGCCGGGTGTGCCGGTGACCGCCTGCGCGATCATGCGACCCCGCCGGTCGAAGACGCCCGCCGAGATGTCGCCCGCCTCGCGCACCACCGAGGTAAACGACGTTCGCATCAGCGCCGCCGCCTGTTCGTTCACTACGCCGACCAGGCGGTTCCAGAGCACCTCGAGGAGGATGGGATCCATCGACTCAGGTGTCTTCAATCACGAGATTGCGCCAGGCATCCATCCGGACCCGCGCATTCAGACCTACGACGACGGTCGACTCACGTTCTTCGACGATCGCCGGACCGGCGAACGTGTCGCCGGACGCCAGGCGGTATCGGTCGTAGACGGGCGCCTCCACAAACCCGTTGCGCTCGGGGAGGTAGACCGGGCGCCGTGTCTTGAGCGCCCCTTCCGGGCCGTCGCCGGCGGCCGCCCCGCTCACCGCGTCACCGCCCGAAGCCTCAGTCAGGCCCAGGGCCGGCCGGGGGCCGTGCGCGGCCACCCGCCAACTCACGACGTCCACCGGCACGTCCGGCGCGGTGTGCCCGTAGATCGCGGCGTAGGCGCGCTCGAAGGCATCCCTCAGCACGGTTTCGGCGCCCGGCGCAAGCGGGACGTCCGGCATCGGCACGCGCACCTCGTAGCCCTGCCCCCGGTATCGCATGTCGGCCCAACGCCGGAACCCGATCTCATCCGCGCGCACCGTGGCCGAGAGCAGGCGCCGGCCTTCCTCTTCCATCTCGTCCATCGCCGCCCGCGCCACGGACCACTCCATCGCCTCGAGCGCGCCGTTGGCCGAGCGCACAAAATCAAAGACGAGCGGTGCAACGAGAAACCCCATCGCCGACGCGACGCCGGCGCCGAGCGGGCAGACCACCGTGGGACAGCGTAGGATCCGCGCCACGCGGTGCGCATGGACCGGACCGGCTCCGCCGAACGCGAAGAGCGGGAAGCGGCGGATGTCCTTGCCCCGCTCGACCGCGTGCACCCGCACCGCCGACGCCATGTTCTCGTTGACGACCTGGTGGATCCCCCACGCGGCCAGCACCGGATCGAGCCCGAGCGGTCCGGCCACGCGCTCCTCGATCGCCCGGCGTGCGGCCTCGCGGTCGAGGCGCAGCCGGCCTCCGAGGAAGAACTCCGGGTCCAGGTAGCCGAGCAGGAGATCCGCGTCGGTGACCGCCGGCTCAGCGCCGCCACGTCCGTAGCAGGCGGGACCGGGATCCGCGCCGGCGCTGTCCGGTCCCACGGTGAGGAGGCCGAGACGGTCGACGCGGGCGAGGCTGCCGCCGCCGGCGCCGATCTCGATCATCTCGATCGCGGGCACTTTGATCGGAAGCCCGCTGCCCCGCGTGAAGCGGTAGACCCGCGCGACCTCGAACTCCCGCGCGGTCAGCGGCTCGCCACCCTCGATGAGACAGGCCTTCGCCGTGGTACCGCCCATGTCGAACGACAGGAGGTCGGGGCGTCCGGCAAGCTTCCCGTGGTGCGCGGCTCCCAAGGCGCCGGCCGCGGGGCCGGACTCCACCACCCGGATGGGAAGGCGGGAGGCCGTCTCGACCGAGCAGATGCCGCCGGTGGACTGCATGATAAACAGCGGCCCGCGGACGTCCATCGCCTTCAACCGCTCTTCGAGGCGCGCCAGATACTGGGCGGCGAGGCCCTGGATGTAGACGTTCGCGACCGTCGTGCTGGTCCGCTCGTACTCGCGGATCTCCGGCACGACCTCGTGCGACAGCGCGCAGGCCAACTGCGGCGCGTCCGTCCGGATGAGCTCCCCGACCGCCCGCTCGTGCGCCGGCGCGCGATAGCTGTGGAGGAAGCAGACCGCGACCGCTTCGATATCCTCGCGGCGGAGTGTTTCGACGAGCCGGCGGGCCTCTTCGAGATCGAGCGGTTCGGCCACGGTGCCGTCCTCGAGCACGCGCTCGCGCAGTTCGTAGCGAAGATAGCGAGGCACGAGCGGGGCCGGACGCCCGATGAAAAGATCGTACATGTCGTAGCGGTGCTCGCGGGCAATCTCGAGCGCGTCCCGGAATCCCCGCGTGGTGATGAGCGCCGTCCGCGCGCCCTTCCGCTCGATTAGGGCGTTCGTGAGCAGCGTCGTGCCGTGCACCACCTGCGCGACGTCGCGGGCGGGGACGCCCGCGGCCTCCAGCAATCCGGTGACCCCGACGATCACCGCGTCCGCGGGATCTTCCGGCGTCGTCAGCACCTTGACGATCTCAAAGACGCCGGTGTCGTTCACCACGATCAGATCGGTGAACGTCCCCCCGATGTCGACGCCGATCCGCAGTTGTGACGCGGCGCCGTCCGGGGCAGCCGCGGTCATCGCGGCGCGGCGTTGACCGCGAAGACGGCCGAGATCTCGAACAACAGTTGGGCGGCTACGATCGAGGTGACGTCGTTGGTGTCGCAGGCCGGGGACACCTCGACGAGATCGGCCCCAACGAGCCGCAGCCCGGCGAACCCGCGGATGATCTGCATCGCCTGCCAGGTCGTCAGGCCGCCGATCTCCGGCACGCCGGTGCCCGGCGCGCACATCGGGTCCAGGCCGTCGATGTCGAACGAGAAATATACCGGCGCGTCCCCGACCACCGACCGCATCTGTTCGATGACCGCGCCGACGCCGCGGCCGTGCAGCTCGTCGGCCGTCACCAGGTGGTAGTGTTTGCGTGACCACGCGAGATCGTCGGGATAGAACAGGCTGCCGCGGATACCGATCTGCATGACCCGGGCGGGCGTGATGAGACCGTCCTCGTGCGCGCGGCGGAACGGCGTGGCATGTGTGAGCCGGTAGCCGAACTGGGTGTCGTGCGTATCGGTGTGGGAGTCGATCTGGACGACCGCGACGGGACCCGTGTGTTTGGCGACCGCGCGCAGAATCGGGTACGTAATGCCGTGGTCCCCGCCGACCGCGATCGTACAGCAGCCGGCCGCGTAGATGGCGTCGAACTCGCGCGTAATCGACTCGTAGGTCTTCTCGATCTCGAACGGCGTCGTCGCGACGTCGCCGTAGTCGGCGATCCGGATGCGCTCGTGCACGGTCACATCGTGGACGGGATGATGAAGGCGCACGGCGCTGGAGGCGGCCCGGATCGCCCGCGGCCCGAGGCGTGCGCCGACCTTGTAGCCGGCGCTCGTATCGAACGGCACGCCGACGTACGCCACGTCGAGCTCCCGGGGATCCGGCACGTGCGCCAGACGCATGAACGTCGCGATGTTGCCGTGCCGCGGGTAGACCATGCTGTCGACGGGCTTTGGAACGGTCATGGGCGGCGTCCCCCCACTGCGGAATATCGTTCGACTACTCGTCGGCCGGGGTCGGCCCCTTTCGCTTGCCGCCGCTGCGCACCGGCACGGGCCGGTTCGTCGACGCCGTATCGGCGAGGGCGGCCATCGCCTCCGGATCGAGGATCAGGATCCGCTCGCGCTGCGCATCGACGATATCCAACCGCCGCCAGTCGGCCAGGATCCGGCTGACGGTATACGGCGTGCTGATGACGAGTTCCGCGAGGTCCGGGCGCGAGAGAGACACGTCCAGGGCGAGACCGCGGGCGGCGTTGCGTCCGAACGATCGGGCGAGGCGCAGCAGCAGACGGGCGAGCCGCCGGTCGACACCCTCGGCGGCGAAGTCTTCGAGCCGTCGGCGCTCCGTTTCGACCATCTCCACGAGCATCCGGATGTTATTCAAGGCGACCGTGGGGGTCTTTACGATAGGCGCTGAGGCTCAGATAGACCAAGTCGTTCGCGATCACATCGGTATGAACGGGCGCAAGTTGCTGCAGCGCGCCCTGATCTAATCGGTCTCGCCGATAGATGCAGATCACCGTGATGGGGCCGAGGCCGACCGCGCGTTCCATCAGGGGCTCGTAGTCCAACGGCGCGGGGTGGTGCGGCCGAGCGGCAAACGCTCCCGTCGCGTGCGTAATGATCTGAAGCCCGCTGAACCGCCGTGTTTCGGCGTCGATCGTCCGCCTGCGAAGAAGCTCCGCCGCACGCTCGCGATCAAACGGCGCCGGCCGGGCGAACTCGACGGCATTCATGAACGAGAGGGCGCCGCGCCGCCTTTCCGAGTCGGCGTCGATCCCGGCCTCCGCGAGCACCCGGGCGATCCGCGGGAATTCGGCGTCGTCGCCGACGTACTGGCAGCGCTTCCCCGCGGTTAGACCATCGCCGACGAACCGGGCGGCCGATGCGATGAGTTCCGGAGCGTCCTCGTACAGGACAAGAATATGGTCTCCGGAAGTCCTCATACCCGTCTCATTCCGCTCCGGGAGGGGCTACGCTCTCGTGTCCGGCGGACCCTTTATCCCGCGCCGAGCTTCCGGGACGACGGCGCGGCGGACGGTGTACTTTTCGACGAGCCGCTCGACCACGTGAAAACCCAAGCCCGGCGCCGTGGGGACGTCCACGGTGCCGTCCGGGTTGACGGTGACCTCCGGCTCGATCAGGTCCTCATGAAAGTACCGCCGGCTCGCGCCGAGGTCGGCGGGCAGCGTGAATCCCGGCAGCGCCGCGAGCGCGACGTTGGCGGCGCGGCCGATGCCGGTTTCGAGGAGGCCGCCGCACCAGACCGGCAGACCGCGCTCGAGGCACACCGCGTGACACCGCACCGCTTCCGCGAGGCCGCCCATGCGCGCGGCCTTGATATTGACGATGCGGCACGCGCCAAGATCCGCCGCCCGCCGCGCGTCGGCCGCCGACTCGATCGACTCGTCGAGACAGATCGGTGTCCGCAGCCGGCGTGCCAGCGCCGCGTGATCTACGAGATCCTCGTGGCCGAGGGGTTGCTCCAGCATCAGGAGATCGTAGTCGTCGAGGGCTGCGAGCGCCGCCTCGTCCGCGAGCGTGTACGCGGCGTTGGCGTCGGCGTGCAGCGGGATCGCGCCAAATCGCTCACGCACGGCGGCAACCAGCGCGACGTCCAACCCGGGTTTGATCTTGACCTTGATCCGCCGGTAGCCTTGATCGAGCCACTCCCCGATCCGGTCGAGGATCGCGTCCGTCGTGGGCTCGAGCCCGACGCTCATCCCGACCGCGACCTTCGTTTGCGTGCCGCCGAGGACGCCGGCAAGCGGTAGGGCCCGCTGCTGCGCCACGAGATCCCAGGCCGCGGCCTCCAAGCCCGCCTTCGCCATGTGGTGGCGCCGGACCGGCCGGAGCCACCCCGCGAGCTCCGCCGGATCCGAGAAAGGACGGCCGAGCACGCGCGGGACCAAAAACTCCGTAAGGATCGCCCACGCGGTCTCGACCGTCTCCTCAGTATAGAAAGGAGTCGAGGCAACAGGAGACTCCCCCCAGCCGGCCACTCCGTCGGCCCACGCGCGTACCAGAATGCAGTCCTTGACCGTCTCACGTCCCGACGATGTCTCGAACGGCGTGACGTACGGCAGCCGGACGTGGCGCAGCTCGGCGCGGTCGATCTTCACGGGGGGGCCGACCCCGCCGCCCACTCTCGGAGCTCGCGGCGCAGCAGTTTGCCGCCGGGCGATCGCGGGAGCGTCGAGACAAACCACATGCGCCGCGGGTGTTTGTATCGAGCCAGGCGCCCTTCGCAAAACATTCGAAGCTCCTCGGGGGTCACCGACGCCGCCGGACGCAGCACCACCACCGCACCGACCGCCTGGCCCCACGCCGGGTCTGGGATGGCGATCACCGCGGCATCGGCGACCGCGGGATGCCCGCGCAGGACACCCTCCACCTCGGCAGGATAGACGTTCTCGCCGCCCGTGATGATGAGGTCGTCGCGGCGGTCGACGACGTAGAGACGGCCCTCGCCGTCGAGGTAGCCGAGATCCCCTGTGTGCAGCCAGCCGTCCCGCAGCACCTGCGCGGTCTCCTCGGGGCGGCCGGCGTATCCCGACATCACCGTCGGCCCAGCGACGAGGATTTCACCGACCTCGCTCACCGCGGCCGCGCGGCCGGCCATCTCGATGCGTACCCGTGTCGGCAGCAGCGGATGTCCGGCGGACCCGGGGGTCCGCGCGGTCTCCTCCGGCCCGGCCGTCGCGACCTGGGACGCGGTCTCCGTCAGCCCGTAGGTGCCCGCGACCGGCGCGTTCAGCCTGCGGCAGGCGGCCAGCAGATCGGCCGACGCGGGTCCACCGCCCAACAGCACGCAGCGCAGGGACGGCGGGAAGAACCGGCCGCCGCGCGCCTCGAGGATTCGCTCGAGCATCGCCGCGACGACGGACACGATCGTTACCCCGCCCTCATCGATCTCGCGGTTGACGGCGGTGGGGTCGAACCCCTCGTGCAGCACCATGGTGATGCCGTAGATCGCGCTGCGCCATACGATGGCGAGGCCGCCGACGTGTGACAGGGCAAGCGGCGCGAGCCAGCGGTCGTCGTCATGGAGTCCCAGCCGCAGCGCCGAACCGATCGCGCTCCACCAATGATTGCCGAAGGTAAGCAACGCGCCCTTCGGCCGGCCGGAGGTCGCCGACGTGTACACGATGCCCTGCACCGCCGCGAGATCGATGCAGCGGCGCAGCGGCGCGTCCGCTTCCGGCACGGCATCCAGGTCGGGTACCGCCGTCCCGCCAACCGCGACGTGCACCAGGTGCTGTAGGCTCCGCGACGCCTCGATCCCGCGCCCGGTGAGATCGCCTTCGCTCACGAGAACGTCGGGCGAGGCGTCGGCCAGCTGCCACGTCAGTTCCGCGGGCGCGAACCGCGGGTTGAGCGGCACCATCACGGCACCGAGGCGCGCGAGCGCGTGGGCGAGCACCACGTAGGGCGCGCGGTTCCGTAGCAGCAGCGCCACCCGGGCGCCGTCCCTCGCCCCGAGCGATGCCAGCCGCCGCGCCGTGCCGTCGACGCGCCGATCGAGCTCGGCAAAGGTCCACCGCGCGTCCCCCGCGACCAGTGCGAGCCGCTGAGGGAGCGCGCGGGCCTGGGTCCGGAGCCAGTCGGTGGTAGTCCCGGCCGGCCCGCCGCCCGTCACCGCCCGCTACGGATAACGGGGAAATTCGGAAAACTTCGGCCGGCGCTTTTGGAGGTAGGCGTTGCGCCCTTCTTGCGCCTCCGGAGAGAGGTAGAAAAGAAGCGTCGCATCCCCCGCGAGCTGCTGGAGACCGGCCAGACCGTCGGTGTCGGCGTTGAACGCCGCCTTCAACACGCGGATCGCCATCGGACTCTTCTCGAGGATCTCTTTGGCCCACTTGACCGCCTCGGCCTCGAGCCGGACGAGCGGCACCACGGTGTTGACGAGACCCATCGCGAGCGCCTCCTGCGCCGAGTACTGCCGGCACAGGTACCAGATCTCGCGCGCCTTCTTGTGGCCGACGACGCGGGCGAGATAGCCGGCGCCGTAGCCGCCGTCGAAGCTGCCGACCTTGGGGCCGGTCTGACCGAAGACCGCGTTGTCGGCGGCGATCGTGAGGTCGCACACGAGGTGCAGGACGTGTCCGCCGCCGATCGCGTACCCGGCCACGACGGCGATCACCGGCTTCGGCAGCATTCGGATCATGCGCTGGAGGTCGAGCACGTTGAGGCGCGGCACCCCGTCCTTGCCGACGTAGCCTGCGTCCCCCCGCACGCGCTGGTCGCCGCCTGAACAAAAGGCCTTGTCTCCGGCGCCGGTCAGCAGCACGACGCCGACCGACGAGTCGTCGCGGGCACGCGCGAACGCGTCCATCAACTCGGAGACCGTCTCCGGCCTGAACGCATTGCGCACCTGCGGCCGGTTGATCGTGATCTTCGCGATGCCCTCCGCCCGTTCATAGAGGATGTCCGTGTACTCATGCGCGGTGTGCCATTTCATCGCCGTCCCTCCATTACGCCCGGTCCCCCTCCTCGAGGGTTCCAAGAAAGTCGAGGACCGCGCGCTGAAATACCTCGGGTTGTTCGAGGTGCACCGTGTGGCCGGCATCGGGCACAACGACGAGCCGCGCCGCCCGCATCGACCGGCTCATTTCGCGGCCGAGCGCGGCGTACCGTCCGTCGAGCGCACCGGCGATCAGAAGCGCCGGCATCGCGACGGTGGGCAACCGGTCGAAGAGCGGCGGCTGCGTCCCCTGGCCCAGGCCGCGGAGGCTGTTCGCGAGCCCGCGCGCCGAATGCGCGGCGCGCTGCGCGCGCACGGCCGACCGGACCCCGCCGGGCAAACGCGCCTGCGAGGCAAACAGCGGCAGCCGCTCCCACCGATCGACGAACGCCTGGACGCCGTCCCGCTCGATTGCGTCCGCGAGTTCGGCGTCCTGCCGCCGGCGCACGGCCCGCTCACCGGGATCGGCGATGCCGGGTGACACCGACTCCAGAATCAGCGCCGTAACGCGCTCGGGTGCCGCGACCGCCAAAAACAGCGCGGCACGGCCGCCCATGGAGTACCCCAGCACCGCGGCGCGCGCGATCGCGAGGCAGTCTAGCACGGCGAGCACGTCCCCCGCCACGTACACGATACCGTAGCGGGCGGCGTCGACGGGCGCGTCCGATCCGCCGTGGCCCAGCATGTCGATGGCGATCGTGAAGTGCCGGGCGGCGAGCGCCGGCAGATGCGCCGCCCAACCCGCCGCGCTGCCGGTAAATCCGTGCAGCAGCACCAGCGCCGGGCCGGCGCCGGCCGTCTCGACGTTGAGCGTCACGCCGTTGACGGCGAGCCGCGGCACTAGGACATCTCGCTCGCCACGGGCCGCGAGAGATCGGCGCGGATCGCCGTCCGGACCGCCTCCCAGACGTCCAGGTGGAGCCGGACATTGCGGTCTCTCGCCGTGCGCACTTCGACGATCGATAGGCCCGGACGGTCGAGCGCCGCGCGCAGTTCATCTCGAAACGCCGCCCAGGTACGGGCGGACGCGAAGGCGGCGCCGTAGAGTTGCGCTGCGGCGCGAAAGTCGAGACCGGTCGGGGTGCCAAACAGCGCCTCGAAATGGTCGGGGTGCGCGGCTTGCGGCAGAAACGAGAAGATCCCGCCGCCGTCGTTGTGAAGCAACACGATCGTCGCATCAAGATGATGGGCTTTGGCGGCCAGCAGTCCGTTCAGGTCGTGATACAGGGAGAGATCGCCGAGCACGAGCACGACGCGGCCCCCCCGCCCGGCGGCCGCCGCGCCGAGTGCGCTCGATACCACGCCGTCAATGCCGCTGGCGCCGCGGTTGCCGAGGATCCGCAGGCTCTGCGGGGTCCCCGGGAAAAAGGAATCGAGATCCCGCACGGGCATGCTGTTGCCGGCGTACAAGAGGGCCCCTTCGGGCAGCAGGCCGGAAAGCTCGGCGAAGACCTTCCCTTCGAACGGCTCGTCCATGCCGGCGAGACAGCCGCGAATCGCGTCTCGGGCGACGTCCGACAGACGCAGCCAGTGCTGTGCCCACGTGGAAGACCCGGGCGCAGGCGCCGGCAGCGCCGCCGCCACCGCATCACACCACGCCGGTGGATCGCAGCGCACGACCTCCGAGGCCGTCAGCGCGGGATCGATCCATCCCTCGTCGTCCACCACGATCTGCGGAATGCTGCGATGCGATTCGATGTACGTAAGGAGGGGCTTGGAGGCGGGCACGCCTCCAAGCCGCACGAGCACCTCAGGCGCAACCGCGGGCGCGGCGTCGCCCACTCTGAGCAGAGCGTCGTAGCCGTCGGCTATCAGCCGGCGGTCGTGGCGGCCGCACCGCACCTGCGACAGCGGATCGGCGAGGATCGGATATCCGGTAGCGGCGGCAAGCCGCGCGACGGCGGCGGGCAGCGCCTCGTCGTACTGCGGCCCGGCCACAATAACGCCACGCGGCCTCCGCGACAACATCTCGGCGGTCGTGCCCGCGACGCCCGTGTCGGGCGCGCGAGGCCCACGCGCGCGGCTTGTCGTGTACGGGGCGTGTCCTGGACGGCCGTGCCATGCGACCTGATCGGGGACCCCGGTCGCCGGCATCGATCCGTCGGCGACCGGCACGAGCGGTTCCGCGAGCGGCACATTCAGATGCACCCCGCCCGCGGGGGCCTCGGCGGCGACGGCCACCGCGCGGCACGCGGTCGCGCGATAGTATCGAAGCACCGCGTCGGTCGCCTCGGGCGGCGCCACGTCCACGAACCATTTCACGTAACCGCCATACAACCGCACCTGATCGATCGTCTGCGGCGCGGCCGCGTCGCGCATGGTGCGGGGCCGGTCGGCCGTCAGCAGGACGAGCGGCACGCGGCCGTAGCGGGCCTCAACGACGGCCGGGAGCAGATTCGCCGCGGCGGTGCCGGATGTCGTGACCACCGCGACCGGCCGGGAGGACGCGCGCGCCATCCCGAGCGCGAAGAATCCCATCGATCGCTCGTCGACGAGCGTCCACAGGCGGATCCCCGGATGGCGGGCCGCGGAGATCGCCAGCGGCGCCGATCGGGATCCCGGGCAGAGACACAGCGACCGCACGCCGCTGCGGACCAGTTCGTCGATCAGAGCGCCGACGCAGGCGTAGGTCGCGTTCTCAGGCTCCGGCGGCCGCACGGTTCAGGCGGATAGCGCCGAGAGCAGCGGCCGCAGCTTCCAGCCGGACTCGGCGAGCTCTTGCTCCGGATCGGAGTCCGCGACGATGCCGCAGCCGGCAAACAGCTGTGCCCCGCCGGGCTCCACGAGCGCGCACCGGATCGCGACCGCCGCCTCTCCCTCCCCCGCTGTGCCCTGGATCCATCCGACGGGACCCGCATACCATCCGCGATCCCAGCCTTCGTGACGGCGGATCCACGCGAGGGCGGCATCGCGCGGTACCCCGCCCACCGCCGGCGTCGGGTGCAAACGCCCGATGAGATCGAGCACGGACCGCGGCTCTCGAAGGCACGCCCGCAGCGGCGTATAGAGATGGTGGGTGTTGTGGACCGTGAGCAACTCCGGAGCCCCAGCGGCGGAGACGCCGGCGGCGATCTCCGTGAGTGCATCGCGCAGCGCCTCGACGACCAGCGCGTGCTCGATGCGGTCCTTTTCGCTCCGGAGCAGACCCGCGGCAAGGTCCCGGTCCACCGGCGCGGTCCGCCCACGCGGCGCCGACCCCGCGAGCGCGGCGACGAGCACCTGGTCATCGTGCACGCGGACGAGCCGCTCGGGGCTGGCACCCAGGAAGCAGCGGTCGCCCCGTCCGATGGCAAACGTGGTACAGGCCGGATATTCGCGGCGCAGCGTCCGCGCCGCCGCGGCGGCGTCGGGCCGTCCGCCCTCCACGCGAATTCCGCGCGCCAGCACTACCTTCCGGAGGCGCCCGGCCCGCACGGCGTCTGCCGCCTCTGTCACCGACCGTTTCCACGCGGCTTGGCTGGGAAACTCATCCACAATCTGAAGGGGCGGTGGGGTTGCGGCCTCGCCGGCCGTCCCATCGTTGCGGACGCAGTTGCGGAGACACTCGAGCGTCCTGTCGGCCTCCTCGGACGCGCGGCTGTCAGGATGGACCAGCGCGGACACGAGGACGCGTGCGTCGTCTCCTCGCCGCTGCACGGCCACCCGAGGAGCGACAAGCAGCCCGGACGGATAGCCGTCCCAGAAAACACCCGAGTCTTCGAACGCGAAGCCGTAGAACGCAAACGGTGCGTTGCCGGGGTCTTCGTCTACAGCGTGTCCGGCAATGTCGCGCCACGCATCGCGGGCGCGGGCAAACCGCTCCACGCCGTCACAGACGAACGTCCACGCGGCGCCGAGGCCGACAACACCCCAGCGGTCGCCGGGGCGGAGGAGGAGCCAGCGGTCGGCGACCTGCCGGCCACTTCGCTCGAAGACCGTCAGGGGATCGAGACCCGCTGCCGGGACAGCGGCGCATGCGAGAACCGCCCGCCGCATCACCAGGGCACGTCGGTGCGCCGCATCCACGGACGCCGCGAGCCTCTCGCCGGCCGAGTCGACCAAGCCTTGAAACTCGCGACTCCGACTTGTCGTTACCGCTTCGCTCCTGGTCACAGAATCGCTCCTGAGAAGTAAGGAAATAGACCAGACCGACGCGTCGGTCTAATCCTACATTGTGCCCTCTCCTCCGTCAAACGGCGGGCGACATCCCTGCGGCGGTACGGCCTCTTCGTAATGAGAAGTAAACGGCGCCTGTTCGAAGGTTGGCATCGGGAGCCCACCGAAGGCGCCATGAATTGGTACGAGCGCGTCCCATGGGAGGTTAGAGTGGCGCTTCGCTCGCGGAAGCAGGGTACTAAGCGGCGGAGGGCTGGGCGGCCAGGGCGGTCCTCCCGGCCGGCGCGTCGGACGGCCCAAGCCCCGTCACGGCGCCTCCACAACCTTCCGGCCGAACTCACCACGTTTATCGGACGCGAGCGCGAGATCGCGGCGATCGCAGGTCTGCTCGCTTCGACTCGGCTCCTAACCCTTACCGGTGCTGGCGGCTCGGGTAAAACGAGACTCGCCCTCCGGCTAGCCGCCGGCGTCCTCGGTGGGTACCCTGACGGTGTATGGTTCGTCGACTTGGCCCCGGTCACCGATGCCGCGCTCGTTCCGAACAGCGTCGCACTGGCCCTTGATGCCCCGGAACAGCCCACCCAGCCACTGCCCGACACGCTGGCGGAGTATCTGCGGACAAAGACGCTGCTGCTCGTTCTCGACAACTGTGAGCATCTCGGCGATGCGTGTCGGATGCTGGCGAATCGACTGCTGCGCGACGGCCCTGGCCTTCGCATCTTGGCAACCAGCCGTGAGGTGCTGGGCGTCGATGGCGAGGCGACCTACCGGGTCCCGCCGCTGCGGATGCCGGAAGTGCACGAAGCGCCGTCTGTGGCAGGCCTTGCGCAGTACGACGCGGTCCGCCTGTTCGCCGAACGGGCGGCCCTTAGTCAGGTGGGCTTCGCGCTCACGAGCGACAACGCCGCGGCGATCGTGCAGATCTGCCAGCGGCTGGATGGTATGCCCCTGGCTATCGAGTTTGCCGCCGCTCGTGTGGTGGTGTTATCGGTCGAGCAGATTGCGGCGCGACTCGACGATCGGTTCCGGCTGCTGACGGCCCGGTCGAAAGGGACCCTCCCGCGTCACCAGACCCTCCGGGCTACCCTGGACTGGAGCCACGATCTGCTGACGGAGCACGAACGGACGCTGTTCAGGCGGCTCTCGGTCTTCACCGGCGGGTTCACGTTGGAAGCGGCGGAACAGGTCTGCGCGGCGGCCGGCATCGTGGGCGCGGACGTCCTGAACCTGGCGGGTCGACTGGTCGATAAGTCACTCGTCATCGTGGATGAACGCGACCGGCATGCGCGGTACCGGCTGCTGGAGAGCGTGCGCCAGTACGGTCGCGAGCGGCTCGACGAGTCCGGCGAGGCCGAAATAATTCAACGTCAGCATCGAGACTGGTATCTCGACTTCGCCGAGCGCGCGACGACGAAGTTGCGCGGCCCTGACCAGGATATCTGGCTCAACCGCCTTGAGATTGAGCACGACAACCTTCGGGCGGCGCTCGGATGGAGCAAGGCGGTCAGAGATGCGGCCTCGGTGCTCCGGCTGGCCGGCGCCCTCACGTGGTTCTGGTTTATGAGCGAACACTGGAGTGAGGGTCGGCAGTGGGTCGAGGATGCCCTCGCAGCCGGCGGAGCGGCTGCGCCACTCCTGGTGTTCCGTGTGCGGTGGGGCGTCATTCTGTTTGCGCTGGCCCAGGGAGACCTCAGCCGAGCCCGTGAGTTGACCGAGGGTCTGAGCGTCAGTGCCGAGCTCATGCATGACCGGGAGTGCTCGATCATCGCACACATCGCCGAAGGCATTTTGGCGCCGGAGATTGGGGAACCGGACCGGGCGATCGCCCTGCTCGACGAGGCCGTCACTCTTGCGCAAGAACATGCCGATCAGTGGCTGCTGGCATTCGCCCTCACGCAACTGTCGGCAAATGTGCGCAAGCGAAGCCACTACGCGAGGGCGGCGGATCTCTGCGCGGAAAGCGCGAGGCTCTTTGAGCAGCTCGGCGATCGGTGGCGCGTGTCCGTGGCGCTCCGCAACATGGGCATCACGTTGCTGTGCGACCGCGCGTTCGACGGCGCCGCGGCGGCCTTCGCCAAAGCTATCCGCCTGCGCACCCCGGCCCAGAATGGATGGGTCGCCTTTCAGTGCCTTGAGGGGTTGGCGTGCGTCGCCTGTGCCCAGGGCGCCCACGAACGAGCCGCCGTCCTGTTCGCCGCCGCGCTGCCCATCCAGGAATATCTTCGGTCCCGCCGGGATCGAGACTTCTGGTTACAGGTTCAACACTACCTCGCCCGCACACGTGCCGCCTTAAGCAACCAAGCGTTTGACGCCGCGCGGAATTCGGGCCGGGCGATGACCCTCGACCAAGCCGTCGAGTACGCGGTGGGGCCGGAGATGGCGGGCGGCCGGCCGGGGCACCGGAACGGACCGAATGGCGCCCCCTTGACGACCCGCGAGCGTGAGGTGATCCGGCTCCTGGCTCGTGGCTCGACGAATCGGGAGATTGCCGCGGCGCTCGTGATTTCGGAGCGGACGGCCGAGGGCCACGTGCAGAGTATCCTCAACAAGCTCGGCCTCAACACGCGAGCCCAGGTGGCCGTCTGGGCAGTGGAGCACGGCTTTCGCCCACCCTCCTCCTGACCGCCGGAAGCGGAGCTGCAGCGCGGCACGGTACCTACGACCGAAAACACGTACCGACAAACTCGAAAACGCGTACTTCTCACGGTGACCCCGGACCCGGTTCCCCTGTAGCCTAACGGCGAATCGCGCACGCATTCGCCAGACGGGAGGGAGGACGGCGGCTCATGCCAAGGGGCTACGCGCAACCGGAAGTGTTGGTCGAGACAAGCTGGCTCGGCGACCACCTGCGCGATTCGGCAGTGCGGGTGGTCGAAATCTCCGAGGACGTCACGCTGTACGATCGGAGTCACATCCCGGGCGCCGTCCACTTTGACTGGCAGACGCAACTGCAAGACAGAGTCCGCCGGGACTGGATCTCCAAAGAACAATTCGAGCAGCTGCTCGGGACCTTTGGAATCGAGAACAACAGCACGCTGGTGCTCTACGGCGACAAGAACAACTGGTTCGCCGCGTACACGTTCTGGCTATGCAAGATGTTCGGGGTCGATCGGGTCTGCATTCTCAACGGCGGCCGTGCGAAGTGGATCGCGGAGGGCCGGCCCCTGAGCACGGAGGTGCCGTCCTGTCCCCGGGCGACTTTCCGCGCCAAAAACCCCGATCTCAGCATCCGGGCATTTCGAGATCAGGTGCAGGCGCGCATCGGGGCGGACGGAGTAGCGCTCGTCGATGTGCGGTCGCCCCAAGAGTTCAGCGGCGAACTCATCGCGATGCCGGCCTACCCGCAGGAGGGGGCGCAGCGTGGCGGCCACATCCCGGGCGCGCATAACATTCCCTGGGGTCAAAACGTGCGCGAAGACGGCACCTTCAAGGAAGCGGAGGACCTTCGCCGCCTATACGAAAGCCACGGCGTCCATCCGGACAACGAGATCATCGCATACTGCCGGATCGGCGAGCGCTCGTCGTTGACCTGGTTCACTCTCACGTACCTGCTCGGGTACCCCCGCGTCCGTAACTACGACGGCTCGTGGACGGAATGGGGGAGTCTGGTCGGCGCGCCGGTCGAACGGACCGCGTAGCCAAACGAGAGGGGGAGAACGGATGAAACGCATCGGATGGCGCACTGTGCTGGTCGTGCTCGCGTTCACCACCGCCGCGGCGGTGGCGATGCTCAGCTCGGGCCGTCTCGGCCCCGAGGCCGCGGCCGGGGGCGGCGGCCCTCGACCCAGCGACGGTTGGACCCTGCACATCACCGCGAAGATGCACTTCCCGGGGAAACCCGAGATGCTGGCCCACCACTTCTGCAAGCAGGTCGCCGGCGGCATGATCGAGTGCCAACTGTACGACAGCGGGGCGCCGGACGCGCGACTCGTCGGAGTCGAGACGATCGTCCCTTCCGCGACCTACGCGAAGTTCTCCGCAGCCGAAAAGGCGCAGTGGCATTACCACCGAGTCGAGATTCCGCTCGTCTCGGCAGCGGTCCTCGACATGTCTCCGGATCAGGCGGAGAAGGTCGTCAACTCAATCGTCGACACCTACGGAAAGATCTACCTGCTGTGGGATCCATCCCGCCAAAGCATGCCGACCGGGCAGCCGAGCGTGACCATTCTGCCCCTACCGAAAGCGAAGTGACCAGCGACGGCCGATCTGCCGGGCGACGGGCGGGGATGACCC
Organism: bacterium; assembly: GCA_035280345.1. GTDB lineage: Bacteria > Sysuimicrobiota > Sysuimicrobiia > Sysuimicrobiales > Segetimicrobiaceae > DASSJF01. Next base: position 28,416 of record DATEGA010000179.1, read on the forward strand.
GCCCGTCGCCCGAAGAACGATTTGGCTGACCGCACAGCGCGTCCACGATACTAGGAGGTGACAACATGAACCTCAGACTCGTTCAGTTCAACTTGGGCTCTGGACAAGGGTCTGTCGCAAGGGCCATCGCCGATGAAGTCGTGCCCGCGATCCGGGCGCAACAGGGCTGTGACCGTTGCGAGTTCTTCGCCGACAACGAAACGGGCGACTACGGACTCATCGTGTTGTGGGCCTCAAAGCAGGCCGCGGATGCGGCCGCCTCCGTGATCGGGCCCGTGTTCAGGCCCGCGCTGGCAGCAGCGAAGGCGTCTCCCAACATACGGCTGTTTGATATCTACGAGCCGCAAAGGAAGTAACAACATGCCGGGCGCTTGGAATCCGGGACATACCTAAGGGTCCGCAAATTGCAGCGCGCTCCAACGCGGCTGGGTTAACGGCGCGGGAGATAGAGGTTCTCAACCTGGTTGCGAGGGTCTGCCGAACGTGCAGATTCGCGCGAAGGCTATTCCTCTCGTCCAAAACGGTCGAACATCACGTTTCTGCAGTTTGTCAAAGCTCGGAGCACACTCGCGGGGCGAAGCCGTAAAAGAGGCGGTCCGTCGGCACCTCATCAGTCTTAGTGTGGCGAACAAGGAGTAGGCGCGACTCGTTTCTTTCTTATATGAGACCGCTCCGATACTCGATCAACGTTACCCTCGACGGCTGCTGTGATCACCGGGTGATGATTCCGGACGAGGAGTTGCATCGCCACGCCGTCGCCAATCTGGAACGAGCCGATGCCCTGCTCTTTGGCCGGGTGACCTATAAGATGATGGAGGCGGCGTGGCGACGGCCGGCGCGGACGGGAGCGCGGTCTGATTGGATGGAGCCCTTCGCGCAGACGATCGACAGGGCAAAAAAGTACGTCGTGTCGGGCACCCTGGACCGGGTCGATTGGAACGCGGAGCTCGTACGGGGGGACCTGGGAAACGCCGTTCAGCAACTCAAGCAGGAGCCAGGCAAAGGCGTGTTCGTGGGAGGCGTGACGCTCCCGCTGGCCTTGGCGGATCTGGGGTTGATCGATGAGTACGAGTTTGTTGTGCAGCCCATCCTGGCGGGCCACGGGCCGACGTTGTTCGCCGGCTTGCGCGAGCGGCTCGAGCTGAAGCTCGTGGACCGCGAGGAGCTCCGTTCGGGGGCCGTGGTTCTGCGTTACCAGCCCGGTCGAGTCACGACTTGAAGGTCTCGCGCACTGTTCATCCGGATTCAGCGATGTTGCACGGAAAAGCGGTGGCGGTAGGCGGTGGGCGAAATGCCGAGCGCGCGGCTGAAGTGCAGCCGCAGGGTGGCGGCGGACTGCAGGCCCACCGCTTCGGCGATGCGGTCGATGCCGTCGGCGGAGGTTTCGAGCAGGCGCTGCGCGGCAATCACGCGCTGGTGCATCAGCCATTGGTGCGGTGTGGTGCCGTTCTGCCGCAGGAACTGGCGGGCGAAGGTACGGGGCGACATGGCGGCGCGGCGGGCCAGGTCATCGACGTGGATGGGCTCGCTGAGATTGGCCTGCGCCCAGGCGAGCACCGACGCGAGCCCTTCGTCCGGGTGGTGGCGGATGGGGTCGGCCACGTACTGCGCCTGGCCGCCATCGCGGTGCGGCGGCATCACCAGGCGGCGCGCGACGGAGTTGGCGACCTCCGCTCCGTAGTCGCGGCGTACGATGTGGAGGCACAGGTCGATGCCGGCGGCGCTGCCGGCGGAGGTCAGGATGCTGCCCTCATCGATGTAAAGACGGTCGGCATCCACGCGGATTTGCGGGTGGCGCGCGGCGAGGAGCCCGGCGTAGCGCCAGTGAGTGGTGGCGAGTTTGCCATCGAGCAGTCCGGTTGCGGCCAGCACAAAGACACCGGAGCAGATGGAGAGCAGGCGCGCCCCAGCTTCATGTGCCGCACGGAGGCGGCGGACCAACAGTTCGGGCGGCGGTGTGTCGACGTGCCAGCCCGGGATGACGATGGTGCCCGCGGTTCGCAGCACGCCGAGGCCGTAGGGCACCGCGACGTGGACTCCTCCGGTGGCGCGCAGTGGGCGTCGCTCCAGCGCGAAGACGGCCAGCCGGTACCAAGGGACGCTGATCTCGGGGCGGGCAAGGCCGAAGACTTCCGAGACGATCCCGAGTTCGAACGTGCCCATGCCGTCATAGGCCATGGCAGCCAGTAGGCGGGAGTCGCGGGCCATGGCAGGATTTTAACGCAGATTGGCATTCCTGCCTATCGATCCTTCGGGCGTTTTGGGCGAAAGTAACAGGCATGTCGACATTCTCTCGCTCGCGCGTTAGTGAGATTTCTGCGGCCGAGCCCGCCCAGGCGGTGGAGCATTTCGAAAAACTGCTGGCCTTTGAGACCGATTGCTGGGATGTGAACGCCTCGCTCGAAGCGGGCCATCGCGACTTTGTCCTGCTCGACGTGCGCAGCCCGGAAGCCTATGCCGCGGGACACGTGCCCGGCGCCGTCAACATGCCACACGCGCGGATTGTGGAGCGCAATCTGGCGGAGCTCCCGGCCGAAGCGCTATTTGTCGTCTACTGCAGCGCCACGCACTGCAATGGAGCGGACCGCGCGGCAGTGCGCCTGGCGCGCCTGGGGCGCAGGGTGAAGAAGATGCTCGGCGGTGTGGCAGGCTGGAAGTATGACGGCTTCCCGGTGGTCACGGAGTAAGCGCCTTCCGCACTGCCAGCCCTGCTACCTAAGGCTTGGCGGGCCCGGAGGGATTTGTACCCCGACCTGAGACTTAGGCCGAAATGCTCAGCGCAGCCAGGGCGTAGAATCGTTCTGGATTGAGTTCCTTGGGTCGCGGGAGGCATCCCAACTGGACTTCCAATGTGGCCACGCACTAGATCTCATGGACGCATCAAGTGTCTTTATTGAGGGGGGCCCAGGACGGGAAAGGCCGGCCGGGCGCCTGCGATGAGAGGAGTACAGGTCTCAAAACGGAATCTCCGTCGAAACCTCTCAGCCACTGAGGTTTCGGCCATGAGTCAACAGGTTGGGTTGACGGTCGCCGTTTTGCAGCGTCTTCAGCAGGTGAACTCTACCAGCTATCGGCAGGACCAAAAGAGTGGCCACTACGAGAGCTTCTTCCAGCGCGCCAACCATCCGAGCCGGCCTCTGGCATTCTGGATTCGGTACACGATTTTCAGTCCTCAGGACCGGCCCGAAGATGCCATGGGGGCATTGTGGGCCGTTTACTTTGACGGAGAGACGCACGAGCACGTCGCCGTCAGGAGTGAGTTGCCGTTCAAGAACTGCACGTTCAAGACAGACGAGTTCTTCGTTCGCGTCGGAGACGCCCGGTTGGAGCCCGGTAACCTGTGCGGCTCCATCGCCGCCAATCGGCACAGGTTGTCGTGGACTCTTACGTACTCAGGTGATTCCGATCCCCTGTTTCTGATGCCGATAGATCCTACTTCTCCGCAGGCGAAGGCTCTTACCGGCCTTCCATTAGCCGTCTACAATGGAGTTCTGCACGTTGATGGTCGGGAGATCGCCGTCGCGGACTGGGTCGGGAGTGAGAACCACAACTGGGGCGTGAAGCACACCGACCATTATGCCTACGGTCAGGTTGCGGGGTTCGATAACGACCCCCAGGCGTTTCTGGAAGTTGCGACCGCGCGGGCCAGACGCGGGTCCGACTGGAGCCCGTTCGTGACGCCCGTCGTGCTGCGCCATCGAGGCCGCGATCTCTCCTTGAATTCGCGGGCGCAAGTGGCTCGGGCCGGGACCTCGTTCTCTTATTCCAGGTGGAGGTTCAAGTCGGAAACAGACGAGATAATGGTCGATGGAACTATCGCGGCACCCCGAGAAGCATTCATCGGCTTCAACTATCGAAATCCAACCGGCGGGATCAAGAACTGTCTAAACACGATGATCGCGTCATGCGAACTACGCGTGACGTGCCGACGGCAGGATGGAACGAGTCGAACGGACGTCCTCGTTACGGGGAACCGCGCATGTTTTGAAATCCTCACCGACGAGCGCGACCATGGCATTGAGATTCGGGCGTAAACCTCACTGAGTTTCAACGGACGCGGTGGAGTCTTCGGATCAGGAATTCCCGCCAGTCCGACGCCCTTATCAGGGCCAGTGTCTCCTCTCGGGACCACAGGATGGGCCAGAAGGCGACATCACCGCCGCTGGCCCGCATAGATGTTCCATGCCTTCTGCAGTTCAAATTCAAACGGCCGGGCATCCTTAAGCAGTGCTGAATGGACGCCGCGCGCGCGCTCGTCGGTGAGGATCTCTTCCGTGCCGTCCTCGATTCCTGCGAGCACACAAGCAGCGATTTCCGCCGGGCTCGATTTCGAAAATTCCTCGGCACCCCATATACCTGCGCCCATGTCGGTATCGATATATCCGGCATATACGCCCACTACGAGCGTTCCCTGCGCGCGCAGCTCGAACCGAACCGCCTTCGTAAGAGACGACTCGGCCGCCTTCGACACGCAGTAAGTTCCCTGCATGGGTGCGTTGAACCAGCTAACAACCGAGAGCACATTCACCAGCGCGCCGCCCCCGTTGCGTTTCAGGACTGGAGCAAACGCGCGGCACATTGCCAACGTTCCGAAATAATTCGTTTCCATCTCGAGCCGCGCATTAGACATCGTCGGTGCGCCAAGTGCCGGGGTGAATCCCGCAACGCCAGCGTTGTTGATCAAGATATCAACGTCGCCACATCTCGCCGCGGCCGAGGTAACGTGCTCCGTGTTTGTAATGTCGAGCTGGATGGCCTCTATCATTCCATCGGACACGAGGCTTTCAGTCCGTCTCGCCGCTGCATAGACCTTGGCGCAGCCAGTTTTGCGAAGAGCATTTACAAGTGCTCGGCCTAAGCCACGATTTGCACCGGTGACCAAGACGGTCGATCCATTGAGCTTCATCTGAATCTCCCCCATTGCTCGCATTTATCTTTGCTGAGATCCTGTTCGGCACCGCCCTGAAACCGACCGGTATTGTTCCCGCGATCGGGCCAATCACTCCTTTGATGCGCTGAGGTACTGAAGCCCCACGAAGAATCCGCGGACGGCTAGCGGTGACGCGTCGGACGTTGCCGCGATGAACCGCCGCAGCCAGCCGTCGTAGGAGCGCAGCGTTTCGGCAGTGCAGCCGGCTACCCGTTTGGTGAGCAGGAACGCCTCTAGACCGTCGTGCAGCGGGTGGGCCGGCGATGCTGTCCGATGTGCTGATGCCTGACCGTCAAAACAAGGGGTGAGCAGGGGCTTTCTCGATGGCTTCCGGGACCGTTGAATCGGTGAAAACGCGTGCTACATAAGGCTTGGCGGGCCCGGAGGGAATCGAACCCCCGACCTGAGGCTTAGGAGTCCGCTGCTCAACCTCCCTTCGCTGCGCTGTATCTATCAAGCCCTTGCCGGGAGTGAGCAGAGGCTTTCTTGGGCGCTCCTTCATCGTCGCGCGGCCTCCCCTTTGAATAGCCGTTCGGTGACGCCGCCAAGCTGACTGCGGGCGGAATTGCCGGCCACCGATCTGACAGGACCGCCTTCGTGGAGTAGGCTATGGGATGTTGGATCACCGGCCACGAAACACCTCGCCGGCCGGCGGAGAATTAGGCCGTGTCGCTACATTCTTGCGGTCATCATTTAGGCGCCAAAAGCTCTGTGACCGTGCCTAAACTTACGCGAATCGTTCGGATATGTGGCAGCACGGCTGAGAGTACATAGAACGCCATCGCTACCAACAGCACGTCCCGAAAGCCGAGGAGTAGCGAGAGCGCTTCGGCCAGACCTCCTATTACTGAGCCGGCAATGTTCGAACCG
>DATEGA010000180.1:0-3519 GCA_035280345.1 bacterium
GGCGCCGCCGGACGCGCCGCGGGGCGGACTGCTCAGCGGCGTGCTGACTGCCGCGTTCGGAGGCTACCTGGCGCTTGCGGCGGGCTATCCCGGACTTGCGCGCCTGTTCCCGCTGGTCATCGGCGTCCCGGGCGCCGTGCTGGCGGGCGCCCAGTTCGCACTCGATCTTCGCCGCCGAGCCTCGGGCGGGCGCCCGACCGATCCCCTTTGTCCGGGTGGCGCGGCTGGGGCCTTGAGGTCCGCTGCCGTCTGGGCCCGCCAGGACCTCGGCGTCTTCGGGTGGGCCGCAGGGCTCGTGGCACTCACGCTCGCCCTCGGCTTTGGCGCCGCCATCCCCTTATTCCTCGGCCTGTTCCTGAGGCTCCGCGGGAAAGAAACCTGGCGCCTCACGGCCGTCCTCGCGGGCGCCGGGTGGGCCTTCGTGTACCTGGTGTTCACGGTCGGGATGAAGCTTTTCTTGTTCGGCGGTTTTCTGGTGCGCTGGCTGACGTAGCCCGTCAGGGAAAGGAGCGCGTTCCATGCAAACGGCTCGAAGCCGGCCGCCGGCGCCGTTCCTGCTCGCGGTCTGCGCGGCGATTGGGGTGTGGACCGTCGTGTGGACGGGCACGGCCGCCGGCGATGACGCGGGCGCGGCATTCTACCGCGACAAGACGGTCACGGTGATCGTCGCGACCAAACCGGGCGGCGGCTACGATACCTATGGTCGCCTGCTCGCCCGATCCATGGCGAAGTATCTCCCGGGCAGCACGTTCACCGTCCGCAACGTGCCGGGCGCCGGCCACATCATCGGCGCCAACGAAGTGTACGCCGCCAAACCGGACGGCCTCACCATCGGCACGTTCAACAAGGGCCTCATCATCGCGCAGATCACTGAGACGCGCGGCATCCGGTTCGACATGGCGAAGTTCGAGTGGCTCGGCGTGCCCGACTCCGAGCCGCGCGTCTGGATCACGGCCAAGCAGTCACCGGTCAAGTCGTTTAGGGACGTGCTGAGCGGCGCGCGCGTCGTGACGGTGTCCTCAAACGGCGTGGGGTCGGAAGACTACCAGGACTACGTCTTTCTCGAGAACATCTTCGGGCTCAGGGATCTGAAAGTCGTGACCGGCTATCAAGGCAACGATGTGGATCTCGCGCTGCTGCGCGGCGAGGTGGACGGCAAGGTCGGCGCCCTCAGCTCGGTGCAGCCGCTGATCCGGAACGAGGGCGCGCGGGTTATCCTCGTCATCGGACGCCGTCCCGTCGCCGACTTTCCGGACGCGCCCGTCCTCGCGCAGACGGCCCCAAAGGGCCGGGAGGCCCTCGTCGATATCATGATCTCGCAGGCGGAGCTGGGACACCCGTTCGGCGCGCCGCCCGGGGTACCGGCCGACCGGCTGCTCGCACTGCGCCGGGCCTTCGGCCAGGCCCTCGCAGACCCCGATCTGCGCGCGGTGGCGGCCCAAGCGGGCCTCGTCATCAATCCGCTCGACGCGGCGGAAACGACGCGACTCGTGACGCGGGCCACCCATCCGCCCGCGGACGTGGCCGGGCTGATCAGACGGGTGTTGGGCGCGAAGTAGGTGCGGGCGAGCCGGCGGCCGTACATCCCGCGCCTCCTATAACGATTTCCTGGCGGTGTCCGCGAAATTCGCGCTCTGCAGCGCCTGGACGTAGCTGTTGTCGTAGAAGTTCGAGGCCGGCTGATCGATCTTCTTCTGGCGCAGGATGAAGTCCATTCCCGGCTCCGTGACGAGCGGATACGTCTGATAGAAGCGCTCCCGGTACAGGGCCAGGCCCGCCCGCAGGTGCTCGTCTTTGATCGGCAGGTGCCTGTGAATCAGCGCCTGCGCCGCGGCCGCGTCGAGCGGCTCCTTGATATAGACGCAGCCGGTCACGATCGCCTTCATGAATGCGTCGACAGTCGAGGCGTGCGACTTCGACCAGTTGGTGTTGGCCGCGATGCCGGTATGCTGGTAGGGCTGATCGAGCGTGTACAGCTTGAGCATCGGCCTGTAGCCCATGTCAAACGCCACCAGGTCAAGCCCGGCCGTCAGCACGGTGAACTGAATCTGCCCCGACTGCAGCGCGGCGAGGCGCGAGGTCTCGTCGCCGACCTGAAGCAGCGTGACGTCCTGCTGGTTGACGCCGAGCTTCTCGAGCGCGTAGAGCACGGCGAAGTGCGACGAGCCACCGAAGCCGCTGATCGCGCCCTTACCGCCCTTCAGTTGCGCAGGGCTCGCGATGTTCTTGGCAACCACGAAGTCGAACGGGAACCTGTTGATGAGACCCGCGATCAACGTCACCGGCACGCCGCGGGAGTGCGCCGTGACGACGTCCGAGCCCGCGGTAAGGGAGAGCGGCACATCGCCGCCGGCGAGCGCCGCCATGGCCTTCGCGCCGCCCTGGATGTTGACGATCGTCACATCGAGCCCGTAGCGCTTGAAGTAGCCCCGGTCCTCGGCGATCCACGCGCAGACCGCGTCGAGGTTGTTGAACGCCATCGCGACCTGGAGCGACGTCATCCCCTGCGCGCGGACCGGTGCCGCCGGCGCGATCCACTTCGCGACCGCGGCGGCTCCCGCCAGCGCCAGGGCCTTGCGCCTGCTGACTTTCGTGCCCATCGTACCCTCCTGGATCCCCCTCTGCCCTCAGGTGCGGCAGGTGTTCGCCCCGGCCTCCGGGTGTCCTCTCGGAAAGGAAATCCGGCCGCGAACCTGAACGTCGTGAAGCATGCGCGAAGCCGCGGAGATCGCCGTCGGCGGGCTGCTGGCCGGCAGCGTCTTCGGGCTCGTCGCCCTCGGCTTCACTCTGGTCTACAACGTGATGGGTGTCCCCAACCTCGCGCAGGGCGCGTTCGTCGTGCTCGGCGCGCTTACGATGTATTCGCTGGAGATGCAGGCGCATTGGCCGGCCGCGGCGGCGGCCGTGGGCTCCGCGGCGGTGGCGGCTGCCTGCGGCGCGGTGATCGAGCGCTGGGTCGTCCGTCCGGCCCGCGCGCGCCTGCAGACCGGCGGGATGCTCATCTTGCTCGTCGGCCTGCTGACGTTTTTCGAGGGCGCCAGCCTCGTCATCTGGGGCAGCCAGCCCTACTCCATTCCCGCGTTCTCGGGAGAGCGTCCCGTGATCGTCGGCGGCGTCGGTGTCCCCACCCAAGGCTTCTGGATCCTCGGTATCATCGGCGCCGTCGTCACGGTCCTGTGGTTCATCCTCGCCCGCACGCCGTTCGGCAAGGCACTTCGCGCGTGCGCGGAAAACCCTACGGCCGCCGGGCTGATGGGTGTGCAGGTGTCCCGGATGACGCTGTTCGCGTTCGCCGCCGGCGCCGCGATCGGCGCGATCGGAGGAGAAGTGCTCGGCCCGGTGACCTCGATCGAGTTCGACACCGGACGCTTCTTCACCAACCTCGGGTTCGTCGCGTTTGCCCTCGGCGGCATGGGCTCGTTCTTCGGCGCGATCGCCGGCGGGCTCGGGCTCGGCCTGGTGCAGCAACTGACTGCGGGGTACGTCTCCTCGCTCTTCAGCAACACCCTAACGCTCATG
>DATEGA010000181.1:0-16795 GCA_035280345.1 bacterium
GGCGCAAGAGGTGGCGGACCCAGGCGGCCAGCATGCGCCGGTGTTCTCGCCACAGGAGGCTGATGCCTGCCCCGGTGCCGGGGGTTTGCCGGCGAGGCGGCATCTCGAGTGCCTTGTTGGTGTCCCCGGGCGGCTGCCCCCATCCCGTCCCGACATTCTCGCAGCGAGGTGAGCCGGTGGAACCGCTCGACCAGTGCTGGACGGGGTTCTCGGTACGAGGGGACGCCATGTCCGCGCTTCCCTATGTTGGTGACACCGGACTGCCGAACGGCAATTTCTTCCGGTAGAATGGCGTCAACCAAAGTGCTCCACCTACCGGAAGTGACGAGGCGCCTCCTCTTGAGCGAAAGTGCGGATTCGCACAAAGAACTACGTCGGATCGAGGTTTTCAGCGATGGCGTGTTCGCCATTGCATGTACGCTGCTGATTCTAGAATTCAGAGTGCCCCATCCAGGAGACATATCCGTGCCCGACGCTCTGTGGCCGGCGCTGAAAACCATCTGGCCGTCGTTTGTGGGATACGTCCTCAGTTTCGGGGCGATCCTGATAGCCTGGGCGGGACACCATCGGAATTTCCGTCTCCTCATCGGTTCGTCGAAGGCATTCCTATATGCGAATGGCCTCCTCTTGCTCACCATCACCTTTATCCCATTTCCGACGGCTGTACTCGCGGAATATGTCACCACTCCGCAGGCCAACATCGCAGTGATGTTCTACAGCGCGGCGTTTCTGGCCGTTAGTGTGGGTTTCAATGTCTGTTGGCTTAGCGTCTTTCGACCCATACGTCTGCTCTCGCCACATGCGGGTCGCGCGGCAGTGAAGAGGGACACGATCCAGATGCTCAGCGGCTTGCCCGCTTACGCCGGCACGACGGTCATTTCGTATTGGTTTCCCATGATTGGACTCGCGATCATCTTTGGGATGGAACTTCTGTGGATCGTTATGACTATGACGGTTGCTCCAGGTGAGTGACGGCCGGCCTCCTGCGGTGAACGGCGAATGAGATGGAATCCGGCGGCGGGTCGAGCATGAGAATCTGACGATCGCCCAGGCCGCGTCGACGCTGAAGGTATCGCAAGCAGCATTCTACCGGCTGCTTGCAGGGGGCACCCACGAGACTAGATCGCTTACTCTTGCCTGACTATATCGACCGAGATCTCAACCGCCGGAATCGTTCCTCTGTTCTCAAGCCAGTGTGTAGTGTTCCTATCCTCGGGCCAACCCACTCCCGGCCCATAGTCCGTCGCGACGCCATTTCGATGGTCAGTGATTGTTCCTTGCAGTATGTAGACGGTGCCTGGTCTGTCTTTATGGTCGTGAATGGGGCCGAGAATGCCTCCGGGCGCGAAGGTCACCATACGCATTCGAAGCTGGCGCCCTGCCATGCCCTCGATCTCAGGGCCAAGGTCAACCGTTGCAAGTAGCTTCACCGTAACACCTTTCGTCTCCGGTGCCACCCGTTCGTTGCTCATCGTGCTCCCAGTATCAGTGTTCACAGGCGCTCGTTCCTGCCGTCTCCGGTGGCTGCACCGGATGGTAGCCAAGCAAGACGGTCTCAAAATCAGGCTAACAGCTACCGCACGGTTTAGCATAAGTTTATTGTAATTTTGTTACCCCTTTGGGTAAACTGATGCCGGATAGGCGGCTGATTGTTCGGCGGGCTATGGCTGTGGTGAGGTGTCGTTTCGGTGCTGAGAGGTAGGTCTGTGGGACCAACACCTGACGAACGGTTGCGAATTTACGTGGGCCGGCTGTTCCGTGCAACTGATGTTCATGTCGCCGAGGACGAAGACCTCAAGGTGCTCCGCGCCCACACCGCCAACGTCACGACGATCAAGCCGTACTGGCACAACGCGGCTTGGGTGTTTGATGATCCGGTGCGCGGTTGGTGGGCCAAGCCGTTTCAAGGCCGCTCGGCGGAGATGGTTGACCAGATGCTGCGTCAGGCCCGGTTGCCTCTGAAGCAGTCGTTCGTTATCGCCTTCGCTGATCGCGACTGGCCGGGGGTAGGCTACCGACTCGTCTTAGAATGGGCTCGAGAAAACAGCGGGGGTCATTGGTACCGATGGAGTGGGACGGAAGCACTGTATCCAGCGCTGGTCCAATACTTCGACGCGCCGCCCAAGCAGATTTATTGCCATATCACTGCACGAACAACATTGTCTTCGATTTTCCGGCGCTAACCCTCAAATTCGCGATAATCATCATCACCGTCGGTCCCACCGGGGGATAAGGCCGCGCTCACCACCGTCTCTAGCGCCGTAGGACCCGCTCCACAATCAGATAGGCACCGAGCAAGATAAACGCGGATCCGGCGATCACACTAGAAAGACGGACGGCCTGTTCTCCAAGCCGGTTGCCAATCTTGTGACCGATGAAGATGCCGCCCGCAGTCACCAGCAAGGCCTGAACCCCTATTGCACCCAGCACGGCCCCAACCGGCAACCGTAGAGCGCCGAGCGGAAAGCCGATGGCTATCTCGTCGGTCGAAACACCCAGGCCTGCGGCGACCACCTCACGCACGCCACGCAGCGAGAAGGGCCTCAGTTCGCCTCCTGGCTCCGACGCTTCACGCAATATGTGAACGCCCACGGCGAGAACGACAATGGCACCGAGGTAACCGGCCAGTGATTCAAATCGTGCACCAACGTGGCGCCCCAGAGCAATACCCGCTAGTGGCATGGTCGTTTCGAACGCGGCGAATAGCAAGGCGGGTCGCCAGGGACTCACCCCCCGTAAGCCGAGGGCAATGGAAACCGCCAACGTGTCGAAGCCGAGCGGAATCACAAACGCGACAATCGCGAGCGCTGAGTGCATGGGTTGTTAGTTCGGCAGGGAGCCCGGGACTACCGGGCCGGCGGGATTTCGGGGGCAGGGTAGTCGGCACCCTGTTGCGAAGTCCCCGATCGCGAACCCGTGGCGGGGGCTTCTTGCAAATCCTGACATTCCACGGGGCGTGATGACCAAGGGGATGATGGCTATGCGGGACGGGCGATTTCTCGCGGTTACGGTTGGTGCGTTCGCACTGGTGGCCTGGTTGACCGGGTTTTCCGCGTGTCTTTCAGCCACGACCACGTTCCCTTACTGTGCAAGCGCGCCGATGGTTCACTTGGTGCCGGGGTTCCTCAACGGGTGGGCGATTCTCGCCGCGGGCACGGCGGCATGGATGGTCGGACTGTTCGCGTTCCGAGCGATCTGAGGTCTACCACGACGCGACGTTGACACGGCAATCGAGCAGGATGCCGGAGCCGCATCGGCTTCAATCGCTCGACGAGCTTACCGTGAGATAGGCGTTGGGCGCCGGCCTGTTGCCGGCGCAGTCGCTCTGTCACATCGCAGTGGGTATGTGATGGGGCCGTGCCTCGTTGGGCTCCCCCGTGTCCGCGGCGAGATTCTGCGCCATAACGGCCTTGATAAGTGCTTCCGCTGTCCCGATAGCCTTCTCGCGATTCCGTGCCCACCCTTCCGCGACCACTGCGGCATGTACGAGGGTGCTGGACATTGCAGATACTCTCACAATTTTCCAATCGAATCCTGGGCTAGCGGGACGGTCTTCGACAAGAATCGTGTAGGTATAGTTACCTTGGCGCGTTGTCCGGACGTGCTCCCCTCGTAGCACTGGACCGTCCTTTCCTGCGTGAGACGGGCCGGGCCGCGAGCGCCGCCCGTCGCACTCTCTGGCGTTAATATGTCGGTGCCTCCAAAATGTAGAGGGCTTGTGTGGACAGCGAAAGAGGATCGACACCTAACTCTACTTACGGAAGCATCGAGGGGCAGCCACCCTGGGGCCGAGAACGAACCCCAGGATTGGTGTCCCGCTCCGCACGTCCACCGCGACAATCTGCAGAGGTTCGCCGCGCGGCCGAGCTGGCCGGTTACTAGCTCTTCGACGCCGGCCGAGGACGGCGACCCGAAAGATGCTCTGTCACTGCGGCGGACGAACGACGTTCGCCTTTCCCTTTTCACCCACAAATACGGCGAGAATCTTGACCGGCCTGATTCCCTTGTTCATCCCGTTGTGCCACGTGTTGATAGCCTCGACGAGACAATCCCCGGCTTTGTACACCTTCTCACCTTGTCCGTCAATCGCCACTGTGACGGTTCCATCCAGGACACAGGCGACTTCGGGGACGGGATGCAAGTGGCGACCCGTCTGCCCTCCCGGCGCTATCTCGACGAGGAGCGTCGTAACCTCTGCGTCCTGGCGGGGATACTGAAAATCCTGATGTATGGCTGTCTTTGATGTCTGGAGGACGGTCGTCGACTTCGCGCCGACCGCGCCTAGAGCACCCGAGTATTGGCTCCAGGCTGCGCCCGTACAGAGGGTGACAATGCCGACCACCGCCAGCGTCAATACCCCGGACACGAGATTTCGCATGTTCGCCCCTCCCGGTCAGACGAGTTGCCAGGCTTCGCCGGTCCTCCTACACGGGACCTGTTCGTTCGGCAGGTCCGCCACCCACGAGGGCAACGCCCGGCCCAGGCAGCCGGCCGTGCCGCCTGCCGAACGAAGTGCCACCCTGTCTCCCTGAGCCCGCGGTTTCATTACCAACTCATTAGCGGTAGGAGTGACGCGCTTCACAGCGTGCGCGGGTTTCGCCGTGTACAGTTTCTTCAAGAAGAGTCGCCAGGAGGTCCATCATGTGGCCGAACCTGTTCGGAGCGGGGTGGGGTTGGAACGTCCTAGTCTCGGGAGGGTCGCTCGTGTGCTTCCTGGCGTTCGTGTGGCTGCTTGGTGATGCTCGACGCCTCCAACGAGCACCGGACCCGGTTCAACGCGTCTGGCACCGGTACGAACGGGAGGATTTTACTCCTTATCAGTTCAACCGGCTGATCGGGGCAGTCGCGCCCGTCCACACCGAATATCGGCGCTAGGGCATCCAGGGATACCGATGGCCACAGTGCGGACCGTTCCCATCAATAACGGCGCGTCGGCGTCGATGCCTCTGGCGCCGGCCACCCTTTCGCGTCGCGAAAGAGACGTGTTACGCGGGCTCACAGACGGCCTGAGCGACTTGCAGATTGCCCACGAACTTTGCCTCTACGAAGCGGCTGTGAAGCACCACGTACGGCACCTCCTTCGGAAAATGCGAATGACCAGAACCCGGGCGGCAAAGTGGTGGGGTGTTAACGATCACGAGATGCCGTAGGATTAGGATCGCTAGATGCGTGAGTTGCTGACCCCGCGGGACACCGTGAGGATCGCCGTGAAGGTCGGGCTCGTGGTGTTACTGCTTGGACTCGCGCCGCCGGGGCTCACACAGCCGGCGACCGGCCTGCTGATCGCGCCGGGCGCCGGCATTGGGCCGATCACCTTGGGGCAGCCGATCAGCCTGATCATCGGGGTCCTGGGCGCACCTAGATTCACCTACAATCCCGGTAACGGATTCACGGTGTACGCCTGGTTCGATAACACGCAGAGTGGTCCGGGACACCAGGCAGGCCGGGGGCTCGCGGCGATCGCGGATTCCACAACCCTTGTCGTGGAAGTCCAAGCTTACTATGATCCCCGTTACCAGACCTCGGATGGGCTGCGTGTGGGACTGACCCCCGCACAGGTACGGGCAAAACTCGGAGAGCCGTCGAGGGTCATGTCGGAGAGCGACGGCTACACCCTCGTGTACCGGTTGCGCGGGATCGCCTTCCACGTCGCTACCAACCCGCAGGCCGACGGTTATCAGACCGTCGTGTGGATCACGGTGGTGCGCAAGGGCTAGGATCGCAAGCGGGGAGCCCAAACACGAGGCTGAGCGTCGGGGACGCCGGTGGCGGTGACTGAGGCGGTCTCGTCTTGGGCATATCCATGGAAGAATTCTCCGTGGAGGAAGTGGATTTGGTGCCGGACGACACAATGCCAATCTCGCCATCGACTACGAACGCCGTGGGATCTACGACAGACGTGGTGGCAGGGGTCGGCCTTGCCTTGCTGGCCAACGTCCCGGTGGCGCTACACGGCGCCCCCGGGACCGGGAAGACATCGTTGGTCCGTTCGTTGGCCAACGCGTTCAGATGGCCGATGCATACGATGACCGCGACGATCCACGATGCGACGGACTTCGCCGGACTGGCCTATCTGTCGTCTAACGGTACCTTGGATACGCGCACGATGCGTGCGTCGTTGCAATGGGCCGTCGGGCTGGCCAAAGAAGCGATGCAGAACGACGGCAACGGAATCGTGTTCTTCGACGACATTTCCTACGCGCCGCCCACGGTCCAAAACGCATTGCTCCAAATTGTGCAGGAGCGACGCGTTGGGGACTTTCAAATGCCGTTGGGGGTTCGCTGCGCCGCCGCCCTGAACCCACACGACACGGCGGCAAGTATGCGGGCACTCACGGCGCCGCTTGCGAACCGCATGGTTCACATCGTGTGGGCCCCCGACATTGAGAGTTGGGTGGCCGGCACCATGTCCGGTTGGCGTCCCATCGTTCCACCGCTCCACGACGGGTGGCAACAGTGCCTTCCCGCTACACGGACCAAGGTCACCACGTTCATCCGTTCACACCCGAAGCTCCTGCACACCGAACCGGCTGAGCCCAGCGCTCAAGGCGGCCCGTGGCCGTCGAGGCGGACGTGGGATATGCTGATTACACTCCTGAGCGCCTGTGACGCCGCAAACGTCAGCACGGAAGTCCGGCGACTGCTCGCTGTGGGCGCGGTGGGAGAAAGTACCGCGACCGCGTATCTGGCATGGGTAGAGCAAATAAAGCTCGCGGAGAAGATCGCGGGCACGTAACCCCCTCTCCGGTAGACTGTAGAGCCCCTTCTGCGGGTTTGACAGACCTTGAACCGCTCTTGCGGGGAAGCGCCGCGGGCCGCGGCCTATTGGCCGCGGCCCGCGAGAGCTATTCGGGGCTGCCGGCGATGTTGAGACCGGCGCCGTGACTCTGGTTGCTAGCGCTCTGGTTGGCTACACCCTTGATTGGAGCGCGGATCGCACTGCTGCCGCTGAGGGCTCTGTCCCTGACCGCCGCCATTGCCCCGCGGCGGCTGAACGTGCTGAGGTTGCGGCCGCTGCGGTTGAGGCTGCGGCCGCTGCGCGGGCGGTTGCGCCTGCGGCTGCCACTGCGGCCGCTGGTACGCCGGCGGCGTCTGTTGCGGCTGCGGGCGCTGATAGGCGGGTTGCGCCTGCGGTTGCCACTGAGGCCGCTGGTACGCCGGCGGCGTCTGTTGGGGCTGCGGCTGCGGGCGCTGATAGACCGGCTGCGGGTGCTGGTTGGCAGGCTGCGCCCGCGGCTGCCACTGCGGCCGTGGGGAGGCTGGACGCGCCTGTTGCGGCTGCGGTGCCGGCACGGGACGCTGGAACACGGGCTGTGCCTGCGGCTGCCACTGCGGCCGCTCGTAACTGGCCGGCAACGGGCGGTGCGGCGCCGACCACGCGCTGGGACGCGAAGTTATGGTCTGCTGGAACTGCAGCATCTGGTGTTGCGGGGCATCCCAGTGTGAGTCGCCGATCGAAAGCGGTGCCCGCTCGTAGACGTTGGCGTAGGTGCCGGTGTAAGGCCGGTACGTCGGATGGTAGTAGTACGACCGGTATGGCCCATAGTACGGGTACCGCTGGTACGCTCCGTCGCGATCGCGAACGGCGAGGTACTCATAGTTGTTGACGGTCACGATCCCCAGAACGATGCCGAAGAGCGGGGTCGCGACGTAAATGATCGGCGCGGACGCGGGATACCAGCCCGTATACGGCCGATACCGGGCGTTGTAGTAGTGGTGGTAATAGCCGCCGTAGTACGGGTAGCGGTAGTATGCGGCCCCGTCATGCGCGATTAGATAGAGCAGCCCGCCGACCAGGATTGTGCCGAGCACCACGCCGGCGATCGGCATCGGTGCGATCGTGGTCTGAGTCGACGCCAGGACCGGGACAGGACCGGTCACGTCGATCTGGGTCGCGACGAACTCGTTCCCGTCGGGGACCACCCAGACGTCCACGGGCGCGCCGACGTATCCATCGAGCGAGCAGAAGTCCACGCTTGACGATTGCACCGCAACCGCGGTCGAATCGGACGCGTAGATGGTTTCCGTGTTGCCCGATGCGTCGGTCGTCGTCACCGTGCCGTTCTGGCAGTCGACGGTCTCGAGAGTTCCTTGGATCTCCGCGAGGGTCTGTGCGTGGCCGACGCCGTTGAATCCAAGGAGTGATACGAACACGGCGATCAGTACAGCGATGGCGCTTCGCACGGTTCCACCTCCTCAGGTTTTCCTGCCCTCACGATACCCGCCGCGGGTGAACGCGGTATGGGAAAGCGGTGCGGAAACCGTGGAGACTTTGTGAAGCCTTTACATACATGTGAAGACGCCGTTTCCACGCCACGGCGCGGGATGATCCGCCACCCGAGCCGTTGAAGCGAGATTGCCGTGCCAGAGCTGCCGGACGTCGAATTGGTTGCGCGCCACCTTCGCCGGCGCATCCGCGGCCGGCGCGTGTCGCGCGTCGACGTCCGCGACCGTTCGGTCGTGCGCTCACCGGCGCCGCGGGTCTTCGCGCACCGGCTCCGCGGCCGAACCGTCCTGACCGTCGGCCGCAGGGGCAAGTACCTGCTCTTTTTCCTCAGCGGCGGGTTCGCGATGGTGGGACATCTGCGCATGACGGGCGACTTCGTCGTGGTGCCGCGGCGTTCGCTCGTTCGGCCGCACACGCGGCTCGTCATCGGGTTCGGCTCGAGTGAGCTGCGCTTCGTGGACCAGCGGCGGTTTGGCCACGTCGATCTCGTCAGCGCGGCGGGCCTCGAGGCGTTTCCAGGACTGCGCAAGCTGGGGGTGGAGCCGCTGACCCCGTCGTTCTCACCGGACCGGTTGCGCGACCTCATCGGCCGCCGCCGCGGCGCGCTCAAGGCGTTCTTGCTCCGCCAGGATCTGATCGCCGGCATCGGCAACCTCTATGCCGACGAGATTTTATTTCAGGCCCGCCTGCATCCGGCACGGGCGCTCGGAACGCTGCGCCCGCGCCAGCTTAGGGGGCTCTACCGGTCGATTCGCGCGGTCCTGCGGCGCGGCATCGCGGCGCTCTCGCGACGTGGCGGGGCCGAGGGCGACTTCATCGCGGTGAGGGAAAAGGGAGGACGATGCCCCCGCTGCGGCGGTCCGATTCGGACGGCGGCGATCGGCGGGCGGACCACCTATTTCTGTCCGAGGTGCCAGCGCTGAGGGGCGGCCGTACGGCCGCCCCTCAGATTCGTCGCGCGGACGCGTTTGCTCTGCCTAATGGCCGTGGAACAGATTCAGCGCCGACCCTTTCCGGAACCACTCCAACTGCGACGAGCTGTATGAATGGTTGAGCCACAGCGTTTCGGTCGTGCCGTCCGCGTGGCGAATGCGGCACTCGACCGGCTTGCCCGCGGCGATGCCGGCGAGTCCCACCAGGCTGACGCGGTCGTCCTCCCGGAACCGGTCGTAGTCGCGCGGCTCGGCGACCGTGAGCGCCAGCACGCCCTGTTTCTTCAGATTCGACTCGTGAATGCGGGCGAAGCTGCGCGCGATCACCGCGGCCGCCCCTAAGAGGCGCGGCGAGAGCGCCGCGTGTTCGCGGCTGCTGCCCTCGCCGTAGTTGGCGTCGCCGATCACGACCCAGCGGAGGCCGCGCTTCTTGTAGTCGCGCGCCGCCGCGGAAACCGGCTGGCCGGCCTCGCCGGTCACGACGTTGCGAACTTTGCCGGCCTCGCCGGTGAATGCGTTGATCGCGCCCGAGAACATGTTGTCGCTGAACTTGTCGAGGTGACCGCGATAGCGCAGCCACGGTCCGGCCGGGGAGATGGCATCCGTCGTGGTTTTTCCCTTCGCCTTCAATAGAATGGGCAGGTCCAGGAAGTCCTTGCCGTCCCAGGCGGGCCACGGCTCCATGAGCTGCAGGCGCTCGCTCTTCGGGTCGACCTTCAGTTCGACGCGGCTGCCGTCGGCCGGCGGGGCCACGTAGGTGATGCGGCCGGAATCAAACGGCCGTGCGGGCACCTCGGGAGCGGGAGCCGGCGCCCGCAGCCGGAAGGGCTTGCCGTCCGCGCCGGTCAGCGTGTCTGTCAGAGGATTGAACGAGAGCCGGCCGGCCAGCGCAAAGGCCGTGACGAGCTCCGGGCTGCCGATGAAGTTCATCGTCGTCGGCTGTCCGTCGTTGCGGCGCGGGAAGTTGCGGTTGTACGAGGTGACGATCGTGTTCGGGACGGTCGCCTCGGCGCTGGCGCGGCGCCACTGCCCGATGCACGGGCCGCAGGCGTTGGCGAGGACCGTCGCTTTGATCTGCGTCAACGACTGCATCTGGCCGTCGCGCTCGATCGTCGCCCGGACCTGTTCGGAACCGGGCGTCACGAGGAACGGCACCGCCGCCTTGAGGCCGTGCGCGCGGCCCTGCTCCGCCACGTCGGCGGCGCGGCTCATGTCCTCGTAGGACGAGTTCGTGCAACTGCCGATCAGCGCCGCGGAAATCTTGTCGAGGAATTCGTTCTTCGTGTCCGCGACCTCGGCGGCGAGCCGAGACACCGGCCGCGCCCGGTCGGGCGAGTGCGGGCCGACGACGTGGGGCTCGAGCGCCGACAGGTCGAGCCGGATCACCCGGTCGTAGTAGCGCTCCGGATCCGCCTCGACCTCCTTGTCGGGCGCGAGCAGATCCTGGTGCGCGCGGGCGGGCTCCACGAGTTCGCCCCGGCCGGTCGCGCGCAGGTACGTCGCCATCCGGTCATCGTACGGGAACATCGACGTCGTGGCGCCAAGCTCCGCTCCCATGTTGGTGATCGTGGCCTTGCCGGTCGCGCTGATCGTGCGCGCGCCGGGGCCGATGTACTCGACGATCGCGTTCGTGCCCCCGGCCACCGTGAGCTGGCCGGCGACGTAGAGGATCACGTCCTTCGGCGCCGTCCAGCCGCTCATCTCGCCGGTCAGGTAGACGGCGATGTGCTTCGGAAAGAGCACCTCCCACGGCAGCCCGGCCATGACTTCGACGGCGTCCGCGCCGCCAACGCCGACCGCGCATGCACCGAGCCCGCCGGCGTTCGGCGTGTGCGAGTCGGTGCCGATGATCAGCTCGCCGGGAAACGAGTAGTGCTCTAGGACGACTTGGTGGATGATGCCGGCTCCGGGTCCCCAAAACCCCGCGCCGAACTTCGCCGCCGCGGACCGAAGAAAGTCGTAGACTTCGGAGTTCTCGTTGATCGAGGCCTGAAGGTCCGCCCGTCCTTCGACGCGGGCCTGAATCAGGTGGTCGCAGTGGATCGTGGTCGGCACGGCGACGTGGCTGCGGCGCGTCTGCATGAACTGCAGCATCGCGGTTTGTCCCAACACGTCCTGCAGCACGACGCGGTCGGGCCGCAGCAGCAGATAGCTCCGGCCGGCCTCCAACTCCTGCGTGTCGGGATCGTCCAGGTGGCCGAGCAACACCTTGTCGGCCAACGTGAGCGGCCGGCCGAGGCGGCGCCGGACGACGCCGAGTGTCCGCTCCATGCGTTCGTAGACCGCGGCCGCCATCGCAGCGGTCGACTCGATCGTGACCATCGTGGACCCCCCGGTGCGTAGGCCGGCCTCTCCGCGGAGCGGAGCCGGGCCGGCGAGGACTGTCCTGCCTATGTCGAGCATACCACGGCCCGGTGGCGCCGACCACGCATCCGCGCCACGGCGGACCGGGTAGGGGGCCTCGGGGGCCGGCGCGAAATCGCGAGCGCGATGGGTGAGCGTCTCATCGCGCACGTCGACATGGACGCGTTCTTTGCGGCGATCGAGGTGCGCGACCATCCCGAGTATCGCGGCCGGCCGGTCGTGGTCGGTGCGGGCCCGCACGCGCGCGGGGTGATTGCGGCTGCGTCCTACGAGGCGCGGCGGTACGGCATTCATTCCGCGATGCCGTCGCGCCGTGCGTTCGCGCTCTGCCCGACCGCCGTGTTTCTCCCACCCGACATGGCGCGATACCGCGCCGAGTCCGCGCGGCTGTTCGAGGCGCTCGAGACGTTCTCACCGCGGATCGAGCCGATCTCGGTGGACGAGGCCTTCCTCGACGTGACGGGGTGCCCCGTGCCGGCCGAGCCGGAAGGCGCTCGGGCCGGCACGGGAGCGCCGCCGGACCCCGGCGTTCTGTTTGGGCACGCGATCCAGCGGCGAATTCGCGCCCGGCTCGGCCTGCCCGCGTCCGTCGGCGTCGCGCCGAACAAGTTTCTCGCAAAGGTCGCCTCGGAGCTCGCAAAGCCGGACGGCGTGCGCCGGATCCCGCCCGAGGGCGTACAGGCCGCGTTGGACCCGCTGCCCGTCGGGGCGCTGTGGGGGGTCGGCCCGGAAACGCGCGCGCGGCTCGAGGGTCGAGGCATCACCACGATCGGCGCGCTGCGCCGTACGCCGGTCTCGGCGCTGCGGGCGATGCTCGGGTTTCCGGCCGAGCGGCTCGCGGCGTTGAGCCGGGGTGAAGACGACCGGCCGGTCGATCCCGGCGGCGAGGCGAAATCGATCGGCCGGGAAATGACTTTCGACCACGACACCCGCGACCGCGAACTGCTCGCGCGCACGCTGCGCGCGGCGTGCGAGGATGTGGCCTACCGGCTCCGCGCCGACGGCCTGGCCGGCCGCGTCGTGGTGCTCAAAGTCCGGTTCGAGCCGTTCGACACTGTGACGCGCCGCCGTACGCTGCCCGCCGCGACGGACAACGGCGGCCGGATCGCGGCGGCGATCGGCGACCTGTGGAAGCGGTTGGAACCGTCGACGCGGCGCATCCGTCTCGTAGGCGTGACGGTCGCCGGCCTCGAGCGCCCGGTGGCGGCGCAGATCGGCCTATTCGGCGCGGACGGCACCGCGAGCGCCCGGGGGGCCGCCGAGCCGGCCCTCCGGACGCCGGTGGATCACGTCGTGGACGCGATTAACGAACGGTTCGGAGAGGGAACCGTGGGCCCCGCGCGCGTCTTGGAGCCGGACGCGGCTACGTCGCGCGGAGGCCGGAGGGGGCCGCGCTCACCGCGGCGGTCAGCACCTCGTTCTTGAGTACGCCGATAAACGGCAGGTGGCGGTACCGCTCGCGATAATCGAGGCCGTAGCCGACCAGGAAGCGGTCCGGCACCTCGAAGCCGCGGTACCCGATGTCGAGCGTATCGAGGATCCTCCGGTACGGCCGGTCGAGCAGCGTGCAGATGCGGAGGCTCGCCGGCGCGCGCGCCTGGAGCAGTCGCAGCAGGTAGCCCGCGGTTAGCCCCGTGTCGATGATGTCCTCCACCAGCACGACGTCGCGGCCGGTGATTTCGACGTCGAGGTCCTTGATCAGCCGTACGACGCCGCTCTGGGCTTTGGCGCCGCCGTACGTCGTGATCGCCATGAAGTCGATCTCAACCGGCACGGCGAGCGCGCGCGTCAGGTCGGTGAGGAAGTACACCGCGCCTTTCAGAACCGACACGAGCAGCGGGGCGCGGCCCGCGTAGTCCCGGGAGATCGCCGCGGCCAGTTCCCGCACACGGCCGGTGATCTGTTCCTCCGTGAGCAGGATCTCCTGAATGTCGGCGTCCGGTACGGTCAACGCGTCTACCGGGGGGCGAGCTGCGGTGTGGCGGCCGGGGCGAGCCCGTACTTCAACAGCAGTTGGCGGTAGTCCCGGCCGTAGAAGATCTTGACGTTAATGTCCGGGTAGAGCTCGCGCAGGCGCCGCAGCTTGCGGTTCTTCTTGGTGACGAGGCTCTGCTTGAGCGTTGTTAGTTCGATATAGAGGTTGAGATCCGGGAGATAAAAGTCGGGGTTGAAGCTTTCGATTGCGCGGCCTCGGGTGTCCCAGCGGAGGGGGAAACTGCGGGGTTCGTATTCCCACCGGACCCCGTAAAAATCGAGTATTCTGGCGAACTCAGCCTCGCTGGCGTGGGCAAACCGCGGCCGCCCGTCGCCGGCGGGTGAACGGCTCCTCACCGAGCCCCGTGATCCTCCCCCTCGCCGACCTTGAGCGTTAGTATAGCCGCAGGTGTAGAATAGTTCAAGGAGAGGGTTTGGAGGGCGGCGAACGTCTGCCGCACTCGGCAAACCCTGCCCCGGTTGACAGGCCCGGACCGCGGTGTTCGCAAAACGCGAATGCGGCTGGCGGGCCGGGAGGCACTGTGCCATGACGACCCCTGCGGGTGGTCGGCCGGAATCCACGGGATCGGAGTACGATGTCGAGCGCTACGTGCAGCAGATGCGCAGCGCCGACGTTACCCTGCGCAGCGACGCGGCGCACGCGCTCGGCAAGTTGGCCGACGAGCGGGCCGTCCCGGCGCTGGCCGAGGGCCTCCACGATCAAGACGAGTACGTGCGCAAGAGCGCGATCATGGCGCTGCGCCGCATCGGCGGCCAGGCGGCAATGGAGGCAATGCGGCAGGCGTTGGGAGACCGATCCGAGCAGGTGTGCGTTCAGGCCGTCAAAGGCCTGGGCGAACTGCGCGACGCGGGCGCGGCGGAGGCGCTCATCAAGGTGTTATCCCGTCGGGAGCGGTCGCTCGTGGCGGCCGCGACGGACGCGCTGATCCGCATCGGGCCCGACGCAGTCGGTCCGCTCATGGAGGCGTTCAAGGATCGGTACCTGCGCCGGCGGATCGGCGCTCAAGTCTGGCGGATCCTCACCGAGATGGGGCCGCGCAGCACCGACGCGCTGCTCACGGCGCTCAACGACGAGAATTACTACGTCAAGCTGACCGCGCTGACCATCCTTGGACGCATCGGGGACAAGCGCGTCGTCGCGCCGATCGTCAACTTGTTCCTGAGCGACCCGCGGCTTCAGGAGACCGCCGTCGGCACGATCGGCCGCCTCGAGGAGCGCGCGGTGATGTTGCTCCCACCGGGCGACCGCGAGGCCGGCCTGCCGTCCGAGGTGGTCCAGGCCCTGCAGCAGGGCGACCGTGAGGCCGTGCTTCAGGCGCTCGGCGGCGCGATGGAGAACCCGATCGGGAAAGTCCGGCGGTTCGCGCTCAAGGCGATGTTTGCGCTGCTCGGCGAGGCGTCGTTCGACCGGCTGCTCGGTTACCTCGCCGACGACGATCCCGACGTCAAACGGCTCGTCGTGCGCCTCCTCGGCAAGTTGCGGGACAAGCGCGTGATCGAGCCGTTGATGGGCCTGCTGCTGAAGGACGGCGGCCAGATCGAAGAGGCGGTCTGGGACACGCTCAAGGTCCTCACGAACCTGCATGAGTATGAAGAGCTGCGCAAGCGCGTCGCGCGAGAGAAGGCGGGAACTCGTCCGGTCGTGAAGACTTACAAGAAGAAGGATGTTTCTCCGGACTGGTGGCGCGACCAGGACTGACGCGCGGCCCGCGGGCCGCGAGGCTTCGCTGCGCGTTCTCCTCACCAACGACGACGGCATCGCATCGCCCGGGTTGCGCGCGCTGGCCCGGGCGATCAGTCGTGTGGCCGCCACCTTCGTCGTCGCGCCGGAGCACGAGCGCAGTGCCGCGAGCCACGCGATCACCCTCCACAAACCGCTGCGGGCGACGCGCGCCGCGCTCGACGGCGTGGACGTGCCGGCGTGGACGACGAACGGCACGCCGGCCGACTGCGTCGTGCTCGGTATGCTCGATCTGCTTGCCCAACCGCCGGACGTCGTGGTCTCGGGCATCAATCTCGGCGCGAACCTCGGCATGGATCTCATCTACTCCGGGACCGTCTCGGGCGCGGTTGAGGCCGCGCTCTTCGGCGTCGCTGCAGTCGCGATGTCCGTCACCGCGTTCCGCGACATCCACTGGGAACCCGCGGCGGAGTTCGCGGCGCAGCTTGTCGAGCACGTGGCGGCGCACGGCCTGCCGCCCGATACGTTCCTGAACGTGAACGTCCCCAACCGCCCCGCCGCGGAGATCGGTGGGGTGGAGATCACGCGGCAAAGTACCCGCCGTTTCGTCAGCCGCCTCGAGAAGCGCGCCGATCCGCGCGGGCGCGATTACTACTGGCTGACCGGCGCGCCCGCGGCCGAGGAGAGCCCCGCCGGCACGGACGTCTGGGCCATCGCGCAGGGGCGCATTTCTGTTACGCCGCTGCGGCTCAGCATGACCTTCGCAGAGTTAGATCCGGTGCTCCGCTCCTGGAGCCTGGCGGTGCCGGGCCGCTGATGGGCATGCAGACCTTGTGAGTCCGCTCAGGACGCGGCGCCTGGACGGAAACGGGGACCGGGCGGGGGAGGCCACCCCGGGCCCGATGCTGCGGTTTGCCTCGGTGTGCAAAACCTATCCGAACGGCGTTGAGGCGCTGCGCGACGTGTCGTTCGACGTCACCGCCGGCGAGCTCGTCTTTATCGTCGGACCAACGGGTGTCGGTAAGTCCACGCTGCTCAAAATGATCTACCGCGAAGAGCTGCCGACCCGCGGGACGGTGCACGTGGAGGGGCGCGAGGTGACGCGGATGCCGGCGCGCGAGATCCCGTACCTCCGGCGGCGCGTCGGCATCGTCTTTCAAGACTTCCGGCTGCTACCGCGCAAGAACGCGTGGGAAAACGTCGCCTTTGCGCTCGAGGTCACCGGGGCCACGCCGCCCGACGCCGGCCGCACGGTGACCGAACTCCTCGAAACCGTGGGGCTCGCCGCGCGGGTTGACGCGCGGCCGCGCGAGCTGTCCGCCGGCGAGCAGCAGCGCGTCAGCATCGCCCGCGCGCTCGTTCACCGGCCGCGCCTCCTGCTCGCCGATGAGCCGACCGGCAATCTCGATCCGGACACCTCGTGGGAAATTATGCAACTGCTCCTGCGCATCAGCGGCGACGGCACGACGGTGGTCGTGACGACGCACGACCAGGCGATCGTCGATCGCCTCAGGCGGCGGGTCATCGCGATCGACCACGGCGCGATCGTCCGGGACGACGCCGAGGGGGCCTATGCCGGCGGGAGCTGACGCCCCG
>DATEGA010000182.1:0-3728 GCA_035280345.1 bacterium
CACGGCTGTACCGCTCGAACGAGGAGCGCCAAACCGCGTTTCCGAAATGGCTCCACTACTACAATCATCATCGCCCTCACACGGCGCTAGAAGGACGGGTTCCAGCTACCGTGAGTGTCAACAACGTGTGTGGGAACCACAGCTAGGTAGGGTCATAGATCCCAAGCGTCAAGACGCTTGTCCCATTCAAATCGGTCAGCATCATGAGTCCATTACTACTCCGACGTTCGTTCCCTGACATTCGGCCTGGGACGTCCCCAGGCGGTGGGAAACATCTCAATTGCCAACACAGTCAGCGTCGGTCCGTACGTGTCGGCCGCTCTGATGCCCAGGCCGGGCGAGCCTCCGAACTTAAGCCGAGGCAGGCTGTATCCTACGATTCTGGGAATCGAGCAGATTCTTTCAGGCTGAAGAAACGACACGCGTGCAGAACATCGCATTCTGCGCGCAACGGGTTTGAAGCGCGTCTTTCGTGACGAATCCGACCCGGAGACTTCTTGTAAACGCCCGGGGCTGTACGATAAATGAATCTGGCAAAAATCTTGTTCCAACCCTTGGTTTGGCCTAGGTGGATCGATGGCCGGCCGATCCCACGCCCGCGTGGCGACCGGCACCACGCCCGCAGATCCTCGAGACGATCTGCTGCCTCAAAGAGCCGCGTACTGTCGCCAATGACAACACGATCCAAGTCGGAGACCGCTTGCTGCATCTGCTGCCGGGCCCCGGCGGCCGCAGCTATGCACAGGCCGGCGTCGACGTCCACCTGCGTCTCGACGGCACGGTCGCCGTGTATTACCACGGCCAGCCCCTCACCGCCCACGTCGACCCCGCCACGTCCTCGCGCATCCCCGCGTACACTGCGCGAAACGCGAAGTCGCGTCCCTCCGCAGACGCATCCACCTCGACAGGGCCGGTCCCCTGGCGGCTAATCACCCGTGGCGACAGTACGCCGACACCACTCGGCGAAAAGAGCTACGAGCCCTACGAGTGACATTTTCACGGGCCTCTTAGGGTGACCGATTCACTTGCCTACGACATCAATCGCGGGCGATCACGCCTCGCGCGGCCTCAGTCCCACTCCGGAAAGAAGTACATGCCCGCCATCGTCGCGACGCCGATCAGCGCGATCACCACGGGGTTGGCGACGAAATACGGAAACACGGTCAGCAGGATGCCACCAAAGACCATGCCGATGCGGTCCGTCTTGCGGCCATAGACGAACGCGGCCATCCCAATCAGGCTGAAGATGAAGCCGACGGCGAGCGCCGCGGGATTGCCGTTGAACATCGCAAACCGGTGTATGCCCGGGTACTCGGCGGGACGGACTACGCTGTCAGCCGCACCTTCGCAAACCGCCGCCGCCCCACGCGCACGACGAGGCCGTCGCGCACCGGCACGTCGACGTCGCCGGACGCGCGTTGATCGTCGAGCGTTACACCACCCTGACCGATCAGCCGGCGCGCCTCCGTGTTGGACGGCGCGAGACCCAGCGCCACGAGCAAACGGGTGAGCCGCATCGTGCCATTCGAGGCCTGCCCACGGCTCAGGGTCACCTCGGGGATCTCCTCCGGCCGCTCGTGCTGCTGAAACACGCGCGCGAACTCGGCCGCCGCGGCGTCGGCCGCGGCCGCGCCCCAGTGGCGCGCGGTGATCGTGTGCGCGAGGCGCTGCTTCACGTCCCGCGGGTGCGCGGTGCCGGCTCGGAGCGCCGCCTCGAGCACATGCACTTCTTCGAGCGGCACGAGTGTGCAGTACTCGAAGTACGGGATCATCAGGGTGTCGGCGATGGACATCACCTTGGCGTACATCGTGTGTGGCGGCTCGGTGATGCCGATCGCGTTGCCAAGGCTCTTGCTCATCTTCTGCACGCCGTCGAGGCCCGGCAGCAGCGGGGTCAGCACGACGACCTGCGGCTCCTGCCCTATCTCGCGCTGCAGCTCCCGGCCCATCAGGTTGTTGAACTTCTGGTCGGTGCCGCCGAGCTCGACGTCCGCCTGAATCGCGACTGAGTCGTAGGCCTGGCAGAGCGGGTAGAGCAGCTCGTGTAGATGGATCGGCAGATGCTCGCGGAAGCGGTTCGCGAAGTCGTCCCGCTCGAGCAGCCGGTGGACAGTGGCGCGGCCGGCCAGGCGGATCACGTCCTCGAACCTCATCGGCGCGAGCCACTCGCTGTTGAACACGACGCGCGTCCGGGCCGGATCGAGAATCCGGCTGTACTGCTCGCGGTAGGTCGCCGCGTTGCGCTCGACCGCGTCCCGGGTGAGCTGCGGCCGGGTCTCGGACCGGCCGGATGGATCGCCGATCAAGCCGGTGAAGTCGCCGATGACGAGGATCGCCTCGTGGCCGAGATCCTGGAACTGCCGCAGCTTCTGCAGCACGACCGCGTTCCCGAGGTGGATGTCCGGCGCCGTCGGATCGAGCCCCAGCTTTACGCGCAGCGGCCGCCCCTGTTCCAGCTTAGCCAGCAGTGCCCCTTCGCTGATAACCTCGACCGTGCCGCGGGCGAGCAGCGCGAGTTGCTCGCGGGAGTCCGGGGCGTGTGCGGCGGGCGCGTTCACGGCGGGATTATAGCATCGCTCAGCCGGCGCCGTGCGGATCGGACCCGGGCGCGCACCGCGGATGCCACGGATCCAAAACCTCCGACGTCTCGACCTGCAGGGTCACGTGCGAGAGCCCGAAGCGGTCCCGCAGCATCGCGCCGAGGCGCGTCAGGGCCTCTTGCGTATCCACGCCCTCGTCCACGAGGACGTGGGCGCTCACGGCTCCGACGCCGCTGGTGAGCGACCAGATGTGGAGATCGTGAACGCCGCAGACCCCGGGGACCGCGGCGATGGCGCGGTGGACCTCGAGGAGGGAGATGCCGGGCGGGGTGCCTTCCATGAGGATGCGCACGGCTTCGCGCAGGAGCGGCCACGAGCCGACCACGAGCAGGACGGCGACCCCGAGGCTGACCACCGCATCCACCGGAGTCCACGCCGTCATCAAAATGACGAGCCCCGCCGCGATCGTGCCGATGGCGGCCGCCGCGTCCGCGAGCACGTGGGCGAGCGCCGCCCGGATGTTCAGATTCTCGCCGTGCGCGCGGACGAGCAGCGCGCTCGCCAGGAGATTCCCGGCGAGCCCCACCACCGCAACGAGGAGCATACCGGACGCCGCGATCGGATGCGGGGTGCGCAGCCGGGCGACGGCTTCGACGCCGATCGCCAACGCGATCACCCACAGCGCGAGGCCGTTCGTCGCCGCGGCGAGAATCTCGGCGCGGCGGTAGCCGTAAGACATCCCCGGGGTCGCGGGACGGCTGGCGATCCACGCCGCAAGCAGCCCCATCCCGAGGCTGCCGACGTCGACGAGCAGATGGCCCGCGTCGGCGAGAAGCGCGAGGCTGCCGGTCCACCAGCCGCCCACCGCCTCAATCACCATGAGGGCGAAGATTACGCCGAGCGCGCCGGAGAGCGCCGTCCCAGGGCGGCCCGGACCGAGCGCACGGGGGCGGTGGTGCGCGTGCGCGGTGGTCGCCGTCACCGCTCGCCGAGCCTCACGATCGTCGCGCCGCTTCCGCCCTCCCCCTCGCCGCCGAGCCGGAACGACACGACGTGGGGGTGGTGCGTCAGGAACTCGTGCAGCGCGCGCCGCAGCGTCCCGGTCCCCTTCCCGTGAATGACGGTCACGAACGGAAGGTTCGCGAGCGCCGCCTCGTCGAGATATTTGTCCAGTTCGAGGATTGCGTC
>DATEGA010000183.1:0-8750 GCA_035280345.1 bacterium
CGGGCCAAACGTCTACCACGCGGCTATCGACGTCCCGTCCCGGTCCTGCCAGCCACGCCACGGCGATCCTCCGCGCATCCGCAAGCGCCAGATCATCCGTGGATCCGGGCGACCGTCGAAGGCCGTCGACGTAAGGAGCTCTTAATCCAGGGAGTGACATTTTCATGAACCCATTAGCAGGACAGAGTCACTGACCTACAACATGGGCTATGCGGGGATGTCGGCGCGAACGCGCGAAGAGGGCGTGTCGTGGATTCGCTTGTCGTTCGCGGCGTCGCCGGCGGGTTCTTGAGTCTCGCGGTCACGTTCGCAGCGTATCGCCGCGCGGCGCTCACCCGTTCCGGCGCATGGGCCGCCGCGGTGACCGGCGTCGTGCTCGTTCTCGCCGGCTGGCGCTGGCTCGCGCTCGTCGGCGCCTTCTTCATTAGCTCGTCCGTGCTCACGCGTCTCGAGGGCTCGGGCAGCATGGTGCGCCGGTCGATCGACCGCGGAGGACGGCGCTGGCAGCAGGTTGCGGCGAACGGCGGGATCGCCGCCCTATGCGCCGCGGGCACGGCCCTCACGGGCTGGCCGCAGGGTTTCGTCGTGGCCGCCGGCGCAATCGCCGCGGCGACTGCGGATACCTGGGCGACGGAGATCGGCCGGTGGAGCCGCACACCGCCGCGCTTGATCACCACGGGCCGGCCGGTTGAGCCCGGCGTCTCGGGCGGCGTCACGGCAGCGGGCACGCTCGCCTCCGTCGGGGGCGCCATGTTTATTGCCGCGCTTGCGGGGAGCCTCAATACGGCAGCCCCAGGTTCGGCCGGCGCCGCGCGACACGCGGCATGGGCGGCGTGGATCGCAGTCGGCGGCATCACGGGTTCGCTGCTCGACAGCGTACTCGGCGCGACGCTCGAAGACCGAGTGCGGGGCCTCAATAACGATACGGTCAATCTGGCCGCAACCATCTGGGGGGCGGCGCTGGTCCTCTACGCCACTCGCCCCTACTGATCGAGCTCGCGGTACATATACACCGTTGCGTCGAGCGTTCCCGCGGCACTGAGCGCGTAACGCGGGATCACGCCCGCGCGCGCGTACCCGAGTCCAACGTAAAGAAGCTCCGCGGAATCACCCACCCTCGTGTCCAGCACGAGGAGGGTGCGTCCCGCACGGCGGGCGGCCGCTTCGACGGCGAGCATCAGCGCGCGGCCGATGCCCCGCCTCCTCGCGGCGCGGTGCACCATGAGCTTCATGACTTCCGCGCGGTGCCTGGCGTTCGGCTGCCTGGCGAGATCGAGCTGGACGGACCCGAGGATCTGAGCGTGCTCTACCGCGGCGAGCAATATTCGATTGACGCCGCCGAGCGCGCTCCGGACACCGTGCCAGTAGGCGCGTGCATCGAGATCGGCGAGCGGCGGCACGAACCCGACCGACGCGCCGCTCTCCACTGTGTCTTGCAGCAGTGCCGCGAACGATGCGAGATACTCGTCGAGCTCCTCGGGGGCCAAGCTGCGGATTTCGTACACGTTGCACCTCAACGGGGCCAACTATTGGAGCGCGATTGGACGGGGACAAAATAAGAGGCCGACCCCTCGCGGAATCGGCTCTCGACACGCCCCTATGGACATTTCGGCCTGGACAGCAATGTCGAACGCATTATACCACCGGCCGGCCCGCTGTCAAACGTATTGCGGTACCGATGGCGCGGCCCCTTATGCGGGAAACGGCTGCAAATCGGGCTCAATCCACCGTTCCCGCGCGATCTTGCCCCAAAGGGTGGCGGCGGAGTAATGCTTTAACGGCAATTTCTTATCCAGAAGGTGCGGCCGAAGAGAGAGCAGCTCGTCGAAGGCACCGGCCCCCGGCGTTTCCGCGACCGCGAGCGCCACGATCCGCACCCACGCGCGGCTCAGCGTTTCGTGGTACCGGGCCCCCGCGGCGTGGTATTCGGCGTAGCGGCGAATACCGTCGCTCACACGGACGGCGGCGGCATCCGGCCCGAGTTCTCGAAGATAAATCCAGGCCAGCCGCAAGTGGTCGCGGTGGTGGAACGCGTCGTTTGGAATCTCGCCGCGCTCGAACGCCAAGCGAAATGCCTCGTCGGCGGCGTGAATGGGGCCCTCCACTCCGCACCTCCAGGGGAAAAATTAGCGCCGATCCCATTCATCACGGAATCGGCACTTAGCATTGCCCCGATGGACTTGCCTGGTCGGCTCTGCTGCAATCATTATAACACGTGCCGCCTGAAAGTCAAACGTCTCGGATCTATCTGACGCAAGCCACTGAGGGTGTCGCCGGATCGGTCTGAACCTAGCCGTCCAGCGCCGGCGTCTCGGCCAAAATCCAGTCTGCCGCCGCGGCCAAATCCGGCGCCACGTGATCGGCCGCCTGCGCACCTGTCGCCGAAGAGACCCACGGAACCGCGCCGGCCGCGCCCGTGAGCAGCACCGTCCGGCAGCCCGCCCGCCGTCCCGCCTCGATGTCCGCGTCGGTATCGCCGACCATCACCGAAGCACGCAGGTCGATTCCGAGATCGGCGGCGGCGCGCAGCAGGAGGCCGGGCTTCGGCTTGCGACAGTCGCACACCACGCGGTAGCGCTCAACCGCACCTTGGGGGTGGTGCGGGCAGGAATAGATGGCGTCGAGCGTCGCGCCGTGCGCGCGAAGGCGCGACTCGAGGACGTCATGAATGCCGCGCAGTTCGGCTTCCGACACCAGGCCGCGCGCGACCACCGACTGGTTCGTGACGACGACGACCATCCAGCGGGCGTCGCGCAGGCGGCGGAGCGCGTCCGGCACGCCGGGCAGTATCTCGATTCGCGACGCGTCGACGAGGTGGACGACGTCGCGAATCAGCACGCCGTCGCGATCGAGGAACGCCGCGCGACGGCCGCTCACGGTCGTGGTGGCACGGACGGATCTGCCCCTCGCCGCCCCGCGCCGCCGGCCCCGCGCAGGGCGCGCTCCGCCTCCGCCAGCCGGTCCGGCGTACCGCAATCGTAAAAGGCGTCGACGCGAAACGTCCGGACCCGCTCGCCGCGGTCGATCATGCGCTGCACGACGTCCGTAAGCCACACCTCTCCGGCAGGCGAGGTCATGTCTGCGCGAGCGTCTGCTCCCAGCGCCGCTATTTCGTCGAGCGCCTCGCGCAGACGCTGGCCCTCGGGAAAAACGAACATCCCGGCAAACGCGTCGTGGCTCGGCGGAACGGCCGGCTTCTCCCACAGACGCCGCACCCATCCGCCTGCGTCCGTCTCGACGATACCGTAGCTGCGTCCGTCTTCTACGCGTGCCACCGCGATCGCCGGAACGCCTCCTCCGACCGCCGGCGATAAATCGCCGGCAAGGATCGTGTCTCCGAACGCGACAAGCACGGGCCCCTCGAGATACACGCGTGCCGCGCGTACCGCGTCACCGTTCCCGCCGAGCGGCGACTGGACGGCGACGCGCGCCCGCGGGCCCGGGCGCGTCTCAAGATATGCCGCGATCTGATCGCCGAGGTGCCCCACGACGACGACGACGTCCAGAATGCCGACCGCGGCGAGCGCGTCCAGAATGTGGGCGAGGATCGGCCGGCCGGCAACCGCCAGCAGCGGCTTCGGAGTGGTGAGCGTCAACGGTTCGAGCCGCCGGCCGCGGCCCGCGGCCAGCACAATCGCGCGCACGTCAGTGCTTAAAGTGCCGGATGCCGGTCAGCACCATCGCCATGCCGGCGGCCGCCGCTGCGGCGATCACCTCGGCGTCCTTCCTCGAGCCGCCGGGCTGAATCACGGCCGTAATCCCTGCCTCGGCCGCCGCCTCCACCCCGTCCGGAAAAGGAAAGAACGCCTCCGATGCCATGCAGGCGCCGCGGGCCCGTTCGCCCGCCACGCGGCCGGCGATTCGAACGGGTTCCACACGGTTGGTCTGCCCCGAACCGACGCCCACGACGCAGCGGTCCCGCGCAAAGACGATCGCGTTCGAACGGACGTGCCGGCACACCGTCCACGCGAACCGCAGATCCCCCCATTCGCCGTTCGTGGGTTTCCGCGGCGTCACGACCTTCAGGCCGGCCTCTACGAGATCCACTGCGTCGCGGTCTTGGAGAAGAAGCCCTCCGCGTACGCGCCGCCAGTCGAGGCCGGGCTGAGGTCCGACCGGCCCGAGCGGGCCCGTTTCGAGAAGACGAACCGCCTTCTTGCGGCCGAGCACTTCCGACGCGGCGGCGTCGAACCCGGGGGCGATGACGGCCTCAAGAAACGTTTCGCTGATCGCCTCGGCGGTCGCGCGGTCGACCCGGCGATTGAGGGCGACGATCCCGCCGAACGCGGAGACGGGATCGCCGTCACGCGCTCGGACGTAGGCGTCCCGCACGCTGCCCGCGATGGCGGCACCGCACGGGATGCCGTGCTTCACGACGACGGCCCCGGTCTCGGCGAACTCGCGCACCACCTCGAGCGCCGCGTCTAGATCGTAGATGTTGTTGTAAGACAGTGCTTTCCCGGCGATCCGCCGGGCGGAGGCGACGGTCGGCACGTCCACGGCGCCGTCGCCGCGATCGCGGTAGAACGCGCCGCGTTGATGCGGGTTCTCCCCGTAGCGCAGGTCCTGGATCTTCTCGAACGCGAGGCTGACCTGCGGGGGGAAGCCTCCGGGCTCGGCAGGCGCGCCCGTATCCGGGCGGCTGCCTCCGGCCGTTGAGGCGGCCTCGAGCCAGCCGCCGATCGCGCGGTCGTAGGCAGCGGTCCGCCGGAAGGCCTCGCGCGCGAGCCCGCGCCGCGTCTCGAGCCGGACCCCTCGGCCCTCGCGCAATTCCTCGAGGACGGGGCCGTACTGCGCGGGATCGCTCAGCACAATGACGTCGTGAAAATTCTTCGCGCCGGCGCGGAGCAGCGTCACACCGCCGATGTCGATCTCCTCGATCAGCGCGGCTTCGCCGGACCCGCGGGCCAGCGCGGCCGCGAACGGATACAGGGTGACCGCAACAAGATCGATCGGCCGGATCCCGTGGCGCTCAAGCTCGTCGGTGTGCCGCTGCTCCGCGCGCACCGCAAGAAGTCCGCCGTGCACCGCCGGGTGCAGCGTCTTGACGCGGCCGCCCAGGATCTCCGGAAACCCGGTCAGCGTCTCGAGCGGACTCACGGGCACGCCGGCCTCCCGCAGCGCGGCGGCCGTGCCGCCGGTCGAGATGATCTCACAGCCGAGGGCGGCCAACCCCCGCGCCAGCTCCACGATGCCGGCTTTGTCGGCCACGCTCAACAACGCGCGCTTGATCATCATGGCCTGGCGCGACTCTCCTCGCGGGCGCGATGTTCGTCGCGTGCCGGCAGCACACGTACTCGGTTTTGCTCGATGCACAGGCGGCCGTCCGCAAACAGCCGCACCGCAAGCGGGTACGCGCGCAGCTCTTCCCGCCGCACGCGCGCCGAGAGCGACGCGGGCGTGTCGTCGTCCTCCACGGGCACCGGCGCCTGAACGATAATCGGTCCCGCGTCGGCGTCGCGGGTCACGAAATGGACCGTGCAGCCGCTGACGCGCGCGCCGGAGGCCAGCACGGCTTCGTGCACCCGGTCGCCGTACATCCCTTTGCCGCCGAAGGCAGGCAGCAGCGCGGGATGGATGTTCATCATCCGGCCGGCGAACGCCTCGACGAAGGACGGGGTGAGGATGCGCAGAAACCCGGCGAGGCAAACGAGCCCGACACCGGCCTCCTCGAGCGTTTTCCGCAGCGCCGCTTCGAACGCGACCCGCGATGGGAACGCATGGTGGTCGATCGCCACCGAAGGGATTCCGGCGGCGCGCGCCCGCTCGAGCGCGAACGCCCCCGGCACGTTGCTGATCACCACGACGATACGGGCCGGCACCTCGCCGGACCGGCACGCATCGATCAGCGCCTGCAGCACCGTTCCCGTGCCCGACACCAGCACACCGACCCGCAGCGGCCGCCCGCGCTCAGGCACGAATCTCCACCCCGCGCGTCCCCGCCTGAATTTCCCCCACCACCCAGGCGCGCTCCCCGGCGCCTTCCAAGACGCGCACCGCGGTCGCCGCAGACGAGCGCGGCACGACGAGCACGAGGCCGAGTCCCATGTTGAACGTCCGAAACATCTCCTCGTCGGCGATCCGTCCGCGCCGCTGGATCACCGTGAAGACCGGCGGCACCGGCCAGCGGCTGCGTCGCACCACCGCGTGACAGCCGTCGGGCAGGATGCGGATCAGGTTCCCCGGCAGCCCGCCGCCGGTGACGTGCGCGATACCGTGCAGCGCGACGCGCCTGCGCAGCCCAAGGACGGGGCGCGCGTAGGGCCGGTGCGGACGCAGCAGCGCCTCTTCGACGCTCTCGCCGAGACCGGGAAGCCGCCGCACGAGCGCCCGCCGCACCGCGTCCCGGGGACCTCGCGGCAGCAGCACCGCCCGCGCAAGCGTGTAACCGTTGGTATGCAGGCCGTCGCTCGCCAGTCCGACCACCGCGTCGCCCGGCCGGATCTCCGCGCCGGTGATGACCTCGTCACGCTCGACCGCGCCGACCGTGCAGCCCACGACGTCGAGCTCACCGCGGGCGTAGACGC
This sequence comes from bacterium, assembly GCA_035280345.1. Taxonomy (GTDB): domain Bacteria; phylum Sysuimicrobiota; class Sysuimicrobiia; order Sysuimicrobiales; family Segetimicrobiaceae; genus DASSJF01. Next base: position 6,528 of record DATEGA010000183.1, read on the forward strand.
CCGGCATCTCCGCGGTCTCGCCGCCCAGCAGCGTGATCCCCTGCGCCGAGCACGCTTCGGCGATGCCTTCGATGGTCTCGGAGATGACCGCCGGCTCGAGGCTGGACGACGCGACGTAGTCCAGCATAAACAGCGGCGCGGCACCCTGACAGAGGACGTCGTTTGCGCCGTGCGCGACGATGTCGGCCCCCGCCCGCCGCGGGCGGCCCGCCAGCACCGCGACTCGCGTTTTCGTGCCCACGCCGTCGATCGTACTCACGATCACCGGATCGCGGTATCCGGTGAGCCGAAACAGCCCACCGAATTCTCCCCCCGTCCCCAACGCGCCGTCGCGGCGCGTCGCGCGAATCCGCGCGCGCACACCGGCGAGGATCTCTTCTTTGGCCGCGATGTCGACGCCCGCCTCACGGTACGTCAGCGAGCGATCAGCGCGGGCGGGCGGCGCCGGCATCCTCCGCTCAGGCGCCGGGTGTTCCGACCGGGGCCGTTCGAGATTCGAGCGCCATGCGGCCCGCCAGGGCTTCCGTCGGCGTCTCCGTCGGGTACGCACCGGTGAGACAGGCGAGGCAGAGGTTGGGCCGCGGCAGCTCCAGCGCCTTGACCAACCCCTCGACGCTCAAGTAGCCGAGGCTGTCCGCCTCGATTTCGCGCCGGATCTCTTCGACGGACAGCCGGGACGCCACCAGCTCGCCGCGGTTGCTCGTGTCGATGCCATAGAAGCAGGCGTGCCGGATCGGCGGCGACGAGATCCGGACGTGCACTTCCCGCGCGCCAACCTGACGTAGCAGCCGTACGATCTGGCGGCTCGTCGTCCCGCGGACGATCGAGTCGTCGACCAGCACAATACGCCTGCCCTCGACGACCTCCCGCACGGCGTTGAGCTTCACGCGGACGCCGAAGTCCCGCATCGACGGATCAGGCTGAATGAACGTGCGCCCGATGTACTTGTTCTTGATCAGACCGACCTCGTGCGCCACGCCCACGGTCTCCGCGAAACCCATCGCTGCGGAGGTGCCCGAGTCGGGCACCGCGATGACCGCGTCGGCAGACGCGGGGTGCTCCTTGGCCAGCACGCGGCCCATCCGCCGCCGGACGTGGTGCACGTTCTGCGACTCGAGCACGCTGTCCGGGCGGGCGAAATAAATGTACTCGAAGACGCACGAGGCACGGCGCTCCGGCGGGAGCACCTGGACCGACCGTACACCGTCCGGTCCCGCGATCAGCAGCTCGCCCGGCGCAACGTCGGCCACGGACACCGCACCGACATGGTCGAAGGCGCAGCTCTCCGATGCGAAGACGACGTCGCCGCCGAGCCGCCCCATCGCGAGGGGCCGGATGCCGTGGGCGTCCCGGAACGCCATCAGCGTGTCGCCGATCAGCGCCACCACGGTATAGGCGCCGAGAATACGCTCCATACAATACGCGATCGCCTCTTCGAGCGAACGGGCCGGTGCGGTCGCGATCAGCTTCGTCATGACCTCGGTGTCGGAGGTCGCGTGGAACCGGCAGCCGGCGTCTTCCAGCGCGGCGCGCAGCATCGGCGCGTTGACGAGGTTGCCGTTGTGGGCAAGCGCCAGCGTCCCCCAGGGCGTCTCCTCTATGAAGGGCTGCGCGTTCTCGAGCCGGGCCCCGCCCATCGTAGAGTAGCGGACGTGTCCCACCCCGACCCCGCCCGGGAGCTGCGCGAGACGTTCCGGCGTGAACACCTGCGCCACCAGCCCCATGTCCTTGACGAGGTGCGTCCGCGTCCCGTCCCACGTCGCGATGCCGGCGCTTTCCTGGCCGCGGTGCTGCAACGCGTAGAGACCCAGGTGCACATATGGGGCGGCCGCCGTCTTCGCACGGATTCCAAAGACGCCGCACTCTTCGCGCAACTTGTCCCACGGCAGGCCCGTCGCGCACAATTTGCGAGGCCTGGGAGGCGACTCCGCGATCCGCATGCCCTCACGCCTCCTCTGCGATCGGATCCCATGCCCGGACGAGCACGGCCACGGGTACATCGAGCAGCGGACGGCCGTCCGGCGATCCGTCCGCGGTCACCACGAGGCGGTCGCCGCCAACGGTGCCGACCACGTCAACCGGCACGTCGAACCGCCGCGCCAGGTTCAGCAGGTCTGGCATCTGGTTCGCGCGCACGGAGCCGACCACGCGGCCGATTGCCTCGCCGAACAGCAAGACATCGGCCCGGCCGCCGCCCCGCACCGCGACCCGCGCGCCGGGACC
>DATEGA010000184.1:0-11407 GCA_035280345.1 bacterium
GTCCCCTCGGTCCGGGCGTACGCCGTCGCGCGGGCTCGCGCGTTCGGACCCGTGTTCGCGGGCTCCCGCCTCGTACAGGCGCTGGCCTTCCGCCCGGCGGCCGTTCGCCGCGCCGCCGCGCAGATGGTGCGTTACCCCGACGTCGGGCGCCGGCTCATCGGCATGATCGGGAACACGGACAGCCTGGCCGCGGTCCTCCATCCGGCCGTCCTGCGGCGCCTCTTAGGGTGGGTCTAGGTGCACACGGAGACGGCGGTGCGGATTCGGGGGCCGGTCGAGACGATCTTCCGCTACGCCGCCCAGGTGGAGCAGTGGCCCCGGATTCTCCCGCATTACCGCGGCGTGCGTGTCGTCGCGTCGGACGGGAACGCCCGGGTGGTCGAGATGAAGGCGCGCCGCGGCTGGATTCCGATCTGGTGGTGGGCGCGCCAGATCGTGGAGCCGGAACGGCCGCGCATCCGCTTCACCCACGTCCGCGGGGTGACCCGTGGGATGGAGGTGGAGTGGCGGTTCGCGCAGGGGGATGCAGGCGACGTGGCCGTCTCGATCGTGCATGACCTGGAGTTGCGTTGGCCGCTGGTCGGGCGCGCCGTCGCGCGGACGATCATCGGGCCCATGTTCATCGGACCGACCGCGAAGGCGACGCTCCGGCACATCAAGCGGATCGTCGAGACGGAGGTACGCGCATGAACAAGAATGGCCGCCGTGTCGTTGTGACCGGCATCGGCGCGGTCACGCCGATCGGCTGCGGTGCCGCGGGCCTGTATGAAGGCCTTCGGCGGGAGCGTTCGGCGATCGGCGCGGTCACGCGGTTCGACGCTTCGGCGTTCAACTGCCGGGTGGCGGGCGAGGTCGCGGACTTCGATCCGGCGGCGCACCTCCCGGGTGTCGAGCCGAAACGGCTCCGCCGCCTCGACCGCTACGCCCAGTTCGCGCTGGCCTGCGCGCGCATGGCCATCGACGACGCGGGCCTGCGCCTCGAGGACGAGGATCGGGACGTGATCGGCTGCTTTATCGGCTCGGCCCTGGGCGGCGCGGCGTTCGCGGAGGAGCAGCACGTCGTCTTTCTCACCGAGGGCGTCCGGCACATCCGGCCGACGCTCGCGCTCTCAGTGTTCTGCGGGGCGGCCTCCTGCAACATCGCGATCGCGCACGACCTGCGCGGGCCCTCGAGCGCCAACTCGGACAGCTGCTCGAGCGGCGCAATCGCGATCGGGCAGGCCTTCCGGACCGTCCGTGACGGCTACGCGGACATGATGCTGGCCGGCGGCGTCGAGGTGCCGCTCGCACCGTTGACCTTCGGCGCGTTCGACCTCATCCGCGCGATGTCGACGCACAACGACGAGCCGGCCCGCGCCTGCCGGCCGTTCGATCGGAGCCGCAACGGCTTCGTGATGGCTGAGGGCGGGGCGGTCCTCGTGCTCGAGGAAGCGGAGCACGCGCGGCGCCGGCGGGCGGCCGTGTACGGGGCCGTCCTCGGCTTCGGGGCGTCCAACGACGCGCACCACATGACGGCTCCGCTTCCCTCGGGCACCCAGGCCGCCCGCGCCATGCGCCTGGCGCTGGCCGAAGCCGAGGTCGCGGCGGAGGACGTCGACCACGTGAACGCGCACGGCAGCGGCACGCCGCTCAACGACGTAACGGAGACGCTCGCGATCAAGCAGGTCCTGGGGAAGCACGCCTACGGGATTCCCGTGAGCGCAACGAAAGCGATGCACGGGCACGCACTCGGCGCAACGGGCGCGATCGAAGCGGCCGGATGTCTGCTGAGCCTGCGGCACGGCTACGTCCCGGCGACGATCAACCTCGAGACGCCGGACGAGGCCTGCGATCTGGACTATGTGCGCGAGGGCGGAAGGAAGATACGGCTGCGGTATGTGCTCAGCAACTCCTTCGGTTTCGGCGGGATCAACGCGTCCCTCGTCTTCGGGAGCGCGTGAGGAGCGCCCGCACGGCGGCATCGAGGCAACTCGGGGCCGCACGGCGAACACATCACGTGAGGTGATCCGCATGAAACTGTGCACTGCCGCGCTCGCGGTCGCCGTGGCCGTCGCAGGTGGCGCGCCGGCCGTGTCCGCCCAAAGCATGTGCCGGCAGATTCAGATCACGACGACGCGCACCGCGACACCGATCGCCGTGACCCCGCTCGATACGATCGCGTTCCCGGCGCCGCTGACGCCCGCCTCCTTGACCCTCATCCGGCAGATCGTGGTGTGTCCGTCGGCCGGGGGGAACCTGCCCTCGACGGTTGTCGCGCCGTCGGTCATCGGAACGCCGGTGTTCGTCTCTCCGGTCATCGGAACACCGGTCTTTGGAACGACTGTCGTAGACTCCCCGATCGTCGTGCCCGTCGGGACCTACGGGCAGCCTGGCCCCCCCGCCGCGGGCCAACCCTCGGCGCCGCAACGCCCCGCGATCGCGGGCTCGGCCGCGCCCGAGAGCGTGCGCGATCTCGCGACCCAACCGGCGAAGTTTGACCGCTCGGTCGTCAGCGTCACCGGCACCGCCGCGGCCGTCCAGCAGGCGGCCGACGCATCCGGCGCGCCCGTCATCACGTTCCGTCTGGAAGCCGGAGGGGCGTCGGTCGGCGTGGTTGCTTGGGGGCGCGCGGCCGTCAAGGCGGGTGAGACGGTTCGCGTCAGCGGCCCGTTCTACGTCTCCACGCCGTTTTCCGGTCCTGCGGGCAGCCCATGGCACGACGTCATCGCGGCAGACGTGGTGGAGCGCTAGCCGCCGCTAACCCGACCGCTCGTCGATCACCCGGCGCAACTTGCCGCCTTCGCTGCGCGGCAGACTCCCCGGGGCCTTCAGCGTGATCCCTGCGGCGATCCCGACAACGCCGCGCAGCCGTTCGGCGATCCGCTCCCTGAGGCCGCCGGCCGGACCACCGGTCCCCTCGAGGGGACCGAACGACGCCGCTGCCTGCGGTGCGACCTCGACCCGCACTTCAAGCGCGTCCAGCGTGCGCTCCCGCGTCACGACCAGCTGATAGTGCGGGGATAGCTCGGGGAACTGCACCACGACCGCTTCCACCTGCGAGGGAAAGACGTTGATGCCGCGGATGATCAGCATGTCGTCGGTCCGCCCGACGACGAGCGACATCCGGACGAGCGTGCGCCCGCAGACACACGGCGCGGGATCGAGGGAAGCGAGGTCGCCGCTGCGGTAGCGGATCACGGGCAGCGCCTCCTTCGTGAGCGACGTGAACACCAGCTCGCCCACCTCGCCCGGCCGGACCGGCTCGCCCGTCGTGGGATCCACGGCCTCGACCAGAAAGTGGTCTTCGAAGATGTGCGAACCGCGCTGCGCCTCGACGCATTCGTTGCTGACGCCGGGGCCGATCACTTCGCTGAGCCCGTAGATGTTGACGGCCTTGAGCGGCAGCACGCGCTCGATCTCGCGCCGCATCGCCTCCGTCCACGGCTCCGCGCCCAACACGGCCGACCGCAGCGAGAGGCTCCGCGCGTCGATACCGCGGGCGGCGGCCGCCTCGGCGAGCGTCAGCATGTACGACGGCGTGCAGGCGATCACCCGCGGCCGGAAGTCTTGGAGCAGCAGCAACTGCCGCTCCGTGTTGCCGCCGGAGACGGGCACGACCGCCATGCCCAGCAGCTCGGCGCCGTAGTGCATGCCGAGCCCGCCGGTGAACAGCCCGTAGCCGTACGCGTTGTGAAAGAGGTCGCCGGGCCGCGCGCCGCTCGCGGCGAGCGACCGCGCGCACACGTCCGCCCACATGCCGAGGTCGGCCCGCGTATAGCCCACCACGGTTGGTTTCCCCGTCGTGCCGGACGAGGCGTGGACTCGCACGACCTGGTCGAGCGGGACCGCGAATAGCCCGAACGGGTAGTGGTCCCGCAGGTCGGACTTCCGCGTGAACGGAAGGCGCCGCAGGTCGTCGAGCGAGCGGATCTGCTCGGGACGTACGCCGGCGCGGTCGAACGACTCGCGGTAGAACGGCACGCGCCCGTAGACCCGCGCGACGAGGTCCGCGAGGCGCCGCCGCTGCAGGGCCTCGAGATCGGCACGGGGCATCGTCTCGGCGGTCCGGTTCCAGATCATCCCGCGGCCTCCCTTATCTCGCCGCTTCCCGATCCGGCGCGCCGCGGCAGCCCGAGCGCCGCGGCGAACGTGGTGGCGGATCCGGCGAACGCCGGCAGGAACGCCGCCGCCGGCAGATGCGTAACGTCCCACGCGATGCCGCCAAGCAGCGGCAGCAGAAACGAATACGCGTAGCCGGAGGCAAACATCCCGGCCGAGACGTGATGCACCTCCGCGGCTTCCGCGATGAGCGGCGGCAGCGCCAACGACAGCACCAGCCCGAATGCGCAGCAGAAACCGATCAGGCCCGAGGCCAGCACCCAGAGGCGTGGCGGCGCAATCAGAAACAGCGCAAGACTCAGGCCGATCGCCACCGGCACGACGAGCAGGGGCGCGCGGCGCCCCGTGATCGCCCGCGCGATCACGAGGGCCGACGCGGAGGCCGGCAGCTGCCCAGCGTTCAGCGAGGCCAGGCACGGACCGATGAGATCGGCGCGACCCGCCGTCCGCAGGTAGTCCGGAATGAAGGCATTGGTCGCGAAGTATGCGGCCCCGACGCCGCCGAGCACGAGGCCGAGCCGCCAGGTTTCCGCACGGCCCCAGTCAGGCCACCAGCGCGCCTCGCGGCCGACCACGGCCTCCGGCAGGCGGTCCCCCAAGGCCAGCATCAGAGCGGCGGTCACGAGCGGCAACACCGACCACGCGGCGAGCGCGGCCGGCCAGTTCCCGCGGGCCGCCGGCAGGACGAGCGGCAGCGTGAGGGCGGCGCTCACTGTCTCGCCGACCAGCAGCCCGTTCACGTAGAGCGCCGTCGCAAAGCCGATCCGGTCGGGACACCACCGCGCGACGAGCGCCGAGATCGCCGGCTGCATCACCGCGATGCCGGCGCCCATGACGAACGTCATCGCGAACAGCGTCACGACCGACGGGCCCGCGCCGCGCAGCGCCGCCGAGAGCCCGGCAACGAGCAGCCCCGCGATCGCCGCCCGGCGCGCCCCCGCCCTCGCGATCAACAGCGATCCGGGAATGGACGCCGCCGCCATCACCAGCACCGGCAGGCTCGTCAGCGCGCCAACCCCGGCTTCGCTCAGGCCGAGGTCGCGGTGAATCAGCACCAGCACCGGCGGCAGGGCGAGCAGCGTCACGCGCAGGTCGACGCCGGCCAGCCACAGCACGGCCAGGCGGGTCCGCGTCGTGCGCTCCGTGTCAGGCCGGGGCGTCACCAGGGGTCCGAGTAGCGCTCTTCCTTCCAGGGGTCGCCGCGGATGTGGTAGCCGTTCTGCTCCCAGAAGCCCGGGCGCTCTTCGCGCATGAACTCGAGTCCGCGGACCCACTTCGCACTCTTCCAGAAGTAGAGCCGCGGCACCACCAGCCGGCATGGGCCGCCGTGCTCCGGCGCGAGCGGCCTGCCGTCGTGCGTGAACGCGAACAGCACCTCGTCCTGCGCCAGGTCGTCGAGCCGCAGGTTCGTGGTGTAGCCGCCATAGGAGTGGACCATCACGAACACGGCGCCCGCGCGGGGGTGCGCCCGCGCGACGACTTCGGAGGCCGGCACGCCCTCGAAGACGTTCTCGTACCGCGACCAGGCGGTCACGCAGTGGATATCTGCGCGGACGCTCTTGCGCGGCAGCGCCATAAACTCATCCCAGGTCCAGCGCGACGGCGCCTCGACCTCCCCTTCCACCATGAAGAGCCACTTGCCGATATCGATCGTGGGAATGCCGCCGTAATGAAGCACCGGCCACTTTTCCGTGAGCGTCTGGCCCGGCGGCAGGCGGGACGTGTCCATGGGTGCGTTCTTCGGCCCGGGGCGGCAGCGCCCCTCGCCGCGCGCAGGATCCCTCGGGGGACAAAAGCAAGGACGGCGGCCGAGGGGCCGCCGTCAGTCGCCGCGAGGTCGCAGGGTTAGGGCTTGGTCGGACGCGCGGTTTCGACCGGCACCGCGGATGGCTCGATCGAGTTCCGCGGCGTCGTGCCCGTCCGCTCGACCTCCGGCGGCGACGCGGGGCCGAGCGACGCGAGTGTATCCGGCAGCAGGTACGCGCCCTGCTCGTGCAGGCCCGCCTGCAGCTCGTGGATCAGCGACGGCTGCTCGACGAGCTGCGGTACCGAGACCCTCCGCTCCAACGAAATCACGGCGGCGACGCCGGCGGCCTGGCCTTCCTCCATCGTCGTCGGCACGACCCGGCACGAGGCGGCGGCCGAGTAGGTCGCCGAGATCGCCCGGCTCGCCATGATGAGGTTGGCCGTCCCGTACGGCACGAGCGAGCGGAACGGAATCGTATACACGAACCGCTTCGGCGCGTACGGGTTGAACTCGCCCATCTTGTACGGATGAATGTCGATCGGGTAGCTCGCGACGCCGACGGCGTCCCAGAACACCCGGCTGTTCACGATGTCGTTCGCCGTCAGCGTGTGCAGCCCGCGGATATGGCGCGTCTCGCGGATGTACAGGTAGTCGGCGGTCTTGGCCAGCACCGCCTTGGAGAAACCGGGCGCCGTCTCGCGCAGGAACTCCATCAGCGGCGGCAGCTCCGCCTTGGCGCGGCGCATGCCGTCGGCGACGGAGGCCGGATCGGTGCCGTCCACGCCGAAGACCAGCAGCCCATTAATGAGCACCGAGCGGTCGTTCTGCAGCCCGATGTTGAGGTCGTAGATCGCCACGTTGGGCTGCAGGGGCTTGTACATGCGCATGATCGGCCCGTAACCCCAGACGTTACCCTGGTAGACGCCGCCGCGTCGCATGTGCTGCTCGCGCATGCCCGTCACGTAGGTGACGACCTGGTGCCAGTTGACGTCCTTGACCTCGAATACCAGCGTCGCGGACATCATCGCACGGTCGATGCCGGAGTCTTCGCGGCCGATCGTGAACGGCGCGCCGGCCATCGCCGCGATGTCGCCGTCGTCCGTCGCGTCGATGACGCGCTTCGCGCAGACCGTCTCGCGCCCATGCCGCGGATCATCGAACACGACACCAGTGATCCACGGGCCGGTCATCAGCACTTCGACCGGCTTCCGGTGCAGCTTCAGCGTGATGAGCGGCTCGCGCTTGACCTCGTCCATGAACACGTGCTTGGCGGTCTCGACGTCGAAAGTCATGCCGAGCTGCTTATAGATCTCCGCGAAAACACCGCGGGCCAGGTGTTCGCCTGTTACGCCGAAATCCATGTCGAGCATATTGAGCATCGGGCCGGTGAGATCGCCGCCAAGATAGGGTCTGGCTTCGGTCTCGTACACCGGAGTCCCGAGGCGCGCCGCAGCGACGGCCGCCGCCACCCCAGCAGGCGTGCCGCCGACAACGAGAAGGGGCGTGCGCACGTCGCAGGCCTCGGCCGCACGCAACGGCAATTGGGCCGCGACGGGCGCCGCGGCTCCGAGCGACAACGGACCGGCGACGCACAACGCCAGCACGGAAGCCGCGACCACGCGGACTCCCCGCCGCACCGGCATCAACTTTCCAAGGTTCATGCGTCCCCCCGGCGCCACGGCGTGCACGGCGCCATAGCGACCTCTCATACACTTGATACGCCATTATAACAATGGCGGTTCGGTCTGCAATACCGCCAGCACCCTAATACGCGGCCAAGTATTTCACCGCCGTCCCACCCTCCCCATCGACACCATATCTGAATGTCTAGACACCTTTACATACGACCCCACGGACCCGGCCGGCCGGGGCACTATCCATTTCCCCTTCCCGGCCGAATTGTGAACGTCTGTGGAGCAAGGGTCGGCGGTGGTGCGACCCTGAGAGGAGCGGGGGTGCCGGCGGCCTACCCGCCGGTGTGGACCGGCTAGGCGGTCTTGGCCTGTGGCCGGATGAAAATGCGGCAGAGGACGATGCTGAACTCGTACAGCAGCGCCATCGGGACCGCGACCAGGATCATCGTGACCGGGCTCCAGTCCGGCGTCCCGAACACGGCGATCGCCGCGATGATCATGTAGGCGATGCGCCACTCCCGCCGCAGCGTCTGAGGCGTGACGAGGCCCAGCATCGCGAGGGACAGGATGACGAGCGGCGTTTCGAACGTCCCGCCGACGATCAGCAGAAAGAAGAGTACGTACGAGATGTACGCGTTGGCGGTGAGCAGCACCTGAAACTGGGTGCCGGCCTGCGCGAGCAGCCAGTGCGTGCTGATCGGCAGGACGAACAGATATCCGAAGACGAGCCCGATCGCGAACAGCAGGCCGGCGAGCAAAGAGAGCGGCACGGTCTTGCGCCGTTCGTTGTCCGTGAGCGCCGGCGAGATGAACGCGTAGACCTGATACATGATCCACGGCATGCTCACGGCGAGCCCAAAAAGGAACGCGACCTTCACCTTGACGAGGAACGGCTCCAGCACCGTGAGCGTGGTCAATTTCATGTGGCCGGTCGGCCGCAGCAGCAGGGTCAGCAGCGGGTCCACGAAGATGAAGCCCACGAGGGTCGCAACCAGCAGCCCGATGATCGACCGGGTCAGCCGGAGGCGCAGCTCCTCGAGGTGCTCGATGAGCGTCATCGGGCGGTCGCGCGGGGTGTCGGATCGCTCGTCCATCACGGCGTTCATAGATTCGTCGCTCACCGCCGCGCTCATTCCGCGTCGTGCGCGAGTTGGGAGACGGTGACGAGCGCGTACCCGCGGCGACGCAGCTCCACGATGATCGCGGGCAGCGCCCGCACGGTATTGAGCGTCGTGCTGTGCATCAGGATGATCGCGCCCGGCTCCGCGCGCGCGAGCACGCGGTCGATCACAATGCGGTAGGGCGGCAGCGACCAGTCACCCGAGTTCGCGGTCCACATCGCCATTCCGAGCCGATAGCGCCGAGCAGCGGCCGCCACTCCGGTGGTATAGTCGCCGCCGGGCGGACGAAACCACACCGCCGGCCGGCCGGCCGCCCGGTCGATGACGACCGCCGCCGTCGCGATCTCACTGTCGGCCACGGGATCGGCCAGCGTCGTCATGTTGGGGTGGTGAAAGGTGTGGTTGCCGACCTCGTCGCCGTCCGCGACCATCTCCGAGACCACATACGGATAGGCGCGCGCGTGCTGGCCGATGACGAAGAAGCTTGCGTGCGCGCCGTAGCGCCGCAGGACCGCGAGCAGCAACGGCGTCGTGAGCGGACTCGGGCCGTCGTCGAAGGTCAGCGCGATCTCGCGTCGGCGCGGATTGCCGCGCCACAGCATCCCGCCGCTCGCCGCGCCGAAGAGCAGACCCTCGAGCCGTACCTTCGTGTCGACGATCTGCTGGAGCAGCGTGCCCTGAAAGCGTTCGGCCGCCTCGTACGTGCGGTCGCCGGGAAGGATCGGAGCGCGCACGCCTGCGGGCAGATGGGGATCGTGCGCCATCGGGAGCCGCGGCACCAGCGCGCCTTCCAGCAGTTCGGGCGCGAGCCATACATGCCCGGCCGCTGCGAGGGCCGCACGCGGATCCCCGCCGCCCGGCAGGGCGAGCAGTTGCGGGGCGGCAACGGCCGCCGTGAACGTGGCGTCGGTGCGCCGTCCGTCGAACCGGCCCGGCAGCTGATAATAGCCGCTGAGCGTGACGCGGTCGACGCGGGGGTCGGCCTGCGCGGCCACCACCGCGAGGGCCCGCGCCGTGCCGGCGGCCTCCCGCACCATCGCGTTTGGCGTGCCGGCACGGTCCATGCCGTAGACAAACCAGATCCAAACCAACCGCGCCAGCCGGCCGTCCGGAAGTTTGGTGACCCCGTCGCTTGCCACCGTCACCTTGACGACGACCGGCGCCAAACGCTCGTCGACGAACGCCTGCCAGATCCGCGTTTCTTCGGCGTGGATGCCGGGGCCGATCGGGTGGGTGTCGTTTGTGATGTAGGGCGAGACGGGCACGGGCGGAACGTCGGGCCACCCGGGCGGCGGCGCGTTGGCCGGAGCCGCTTCGGCGACGGCCGGCACCAGGACGGCGCGCAGCCAGCCGAAGGTCCGTCCGGCCCACGAGCGGAACGCGGCATCGTCCGCGGGCACGGCCGTACCGCTCGGGACCTCCGGGACGACGGACGATCCCGCCGGCGGGACGGACCGGCCTACCCGCACGAGTTCGCTCGACGCGACGTCACCCACGAGCGTCATCGAGATGCCGTTGGTGTTCCAGTGAACCACGGTCGCGAGGCCGCGCACCTGCACTGTCCCTTCGAACGCGCCGATACGTACCGGCTGTCCGCCGGCCGTGCCCACCTGCGCGCCGCGGCTCTCGAACAGTGTAATCGTCGCAACGCCGTCGGAGAAGACGAACGTCGCCGTAGGCGTGTCCCGAATCATCGCGACATTCGATCGGATGAACTGGTAGCCCAGCGGCAGGTACGCCGGCAACTGCGGGATGAACCCGACCCGGCGCGAGATCTCTTTGATCGTCAGCGCGCCCTGTGGCGCTTGCGCGGCCCGCGTGTGGACCTGCGCGCCCGCCGGCGGCGAGACGACGAAGAGGTCGCCCGACAGGACGGGGTTGAGCTGCACGCTCAGAAACGCCGATGTCTCGCGCAAGGCCCCCCCGGGGCCGTAGCGCTCGAGACGGAGAATGAGCCGCGTCTCCACGTCGATCCACAACCTGAGGCGGGGCCTACCCGGCAGACGGCCCTGAATGTCGACAACGCGCGCGGGCCGGCCCGCCACGCGCTCAGCGCCGGCGAAGCGGACCTCGTAGTTTTGGGCCAGTTGCGGCAGAAACTGCCGGATGAGCGCGTCCTCGTCGGTCTGCGGCGCCGGGCCTTCGAGGTACCGGCCGCGGCCTGGCACGAACTCGATCTGCCGCCCGCCGTTGATCACGACGACCCGCTCGGGTTGATCGCCGGCCGCGAGGTACTCGAGCCGCGTATGGTCCGGCGCCTGATGGTAGATGCGCACCTCGGACGCACGCACGGTCTGCGCCCAGACGGTCACGGTCTTGGTCCCGGCGTAACTCACACTCCGCGGCGCGAGCGCGGCCTCCTGGAGCCAGCGGATCGGCTCGGCCTCTCCGGGCGCGCCAAACGCGGGCGCCGCCAGCGCGGCGCGGCCGGGAGCAAATGCGGACAAGAGCGCGCAGACCACCAGGAACGCGATCCGGCGGCTTCGACGACGTGACGGCCGCCTGGTCCGCCAATCGGCGGTCCGGCGGCGGCGGGGGGTCATGCTACCGCTGGACAGTCGACTCCGGGAGTGCGGTGTGGGCGATAACCGTTCGGGTCACGTCGTCCGTCAGACGATCGGACGACGTCAGCAGATAGTCACGAACGTATGCATCGGGATCGAACACGGTCCCATGCGGAGCGAACAACCCCGACATCCATCCCCCCGGCAGCCCGATCACAATCAGCAGCGTTGCCACGGCCAGCGCCAGCCGCAGCGGCCGCGTCACGCCAGGCCCCACCAGTACCGCCCATGCCGCGGCCCACG